>JBDRSE010000167.1:0-20253 GCA_043825095.1 bacterium | reverse complement strand
TGCCGTCGTCGCAGGTCTCGAGTCCCTCCACGGCGCCGTCCCCGCAGACGGGGTTGACCAGCGCGCAGACGCTGGGCTCACCTTGGCACGTCCAGCCGGCCCCGACCGTGCACAGGGCGTTGCATCCGTCACCTTCGGCGAGGTTCCCGTCGTCGCACTCCTCGCCCGATGCGAGGTCCACCACGCCGTCGCCACAGCCGGCCTCGAGCTGGCACAGGCTGTCACACCCGTCGCCGTTGTTGTAGTTCCCGTCGTCGCACTCTTCGCCGGCCTCGAGCACGTTGTTTCCGCAGAAGCCCTCCATGAGGCAGGTAGAGCTGCAGCCGTCCCCGGAGACGGTGTTCCCGTCGTCGCACTGCTCGCCGGGCTCGACGACACCGTTGCCGCAGTAGGAGGTGAGCTCGCAGGCGGCGCTGCAGCCGTCCCCGCCGGTGGTGTTCCCGTCGTCGCACTCCTCGCCGGTGTCCACCACCGCGTCGCCGCAGTGCGGCAGCGTGCAGTTCGTCCGACAGGCGTCGGGTTGGGTGTCCGAATTCGACGCACCGTCGTCGCACTCCTCGAAGGCTTCGACCACGCCGTCGCCGCAGGCGGCCTGACTCGAGCTCGCGGGCCAGGAGATCAGCAGCGTGACGCCCAGCACTCCGCAGCCTAGGATTCGGTTGAAACCACACTTCATGTCGTCACCTCCAGTGCCTCGTACGTCCTGGTTTTCGGAATTCTTACTGCGAGTATCGCCTTTTCCATCCTGCAGGGTCAATGGACAACCGCGGAGCCGGCCTTGCCTCTTGGCTGCGGCCTGGTCATAATTGGCGGGCCTTTGCGCTCCGGGGCGCGGAGTCGATGGAACCGAGCATGCAAATCTGTCCCCAGTGCGCGAGAATGAACAAGCCCCAGGCCAAGTTCTGCGATCAGTGCGGCTTCGACCTTGCGGAGCACGTGGGACCGGGATCCCGGAACGCGGGTGCATCCGTGGCTGAGGTGGATCCGTTGCCGGCCAACACTACGGCGCCGGGGGTTCCCCTGCTGCAGCCCGGGGTGCCGAACGAGCTCCGGCGGGGCAAGGGGCACTCGCGGGAGACGCAGCGGCTGGACGCGCCGGTGGTCGCGACACCGGAGACGGTCAGGCGCGCAGAGGAGACCGTCAAGGTCGCCACGGTGAATCGCTCCTCGGCCAACGGAGTGGAGGCTGACCCGCAGCCGGAGGCGACGATCCAGGGCGCGTTCTATCTTCGGCGACAGGCGGCGCTGCAAGCGGAGGCGCATCAGGAGGCCGTCGGCTGGCTCGTGGAGCCGGGGCCGGGTGGCGTGGAGGCCGAGCACCTCTGGCCGGTGTCCCGGGGCGTGACCCTGGTCGGCCGCGAGGAGCGCGCGGTTGGGCAGGGCGTGGTCCTCGCTCGCCCCGGGATCGCCGATGTGCACGTCGTGGTGTTTCACCGGGGGGGGCGGACCTGGATCGTGGATCTGGCCACTGCGGAAGGGTCCCGGGTCAACGACGAGCCCTTGGCGCCGCTTTTCGGGCGGGAGCTTCGAGACGGAGACGTGCTCCGGCTGGGAGACGTGACGCTGGTCTATCACGATGCCGATCTGCAGGCCGCTGCCAAGCCGTGACGCAGCGCTGCGACGCCGGTCCCCCCATGAGATGCCCAAGCTGCAACAACGATAACGCCGGGGACGCGCGGTTCTGTAGCGAGTGCCGCCATCCGCTGCGCTCGGAGGGGGACCCTGCCGGTGTCGGTGAGGGTGCCGAGCTCTGGATCGTCGGCCGGAGCGACAGGGCGCGGGTGCAGATCGACCTGCCCTCGGTGTCCTGGGAGCACGTGGCCGTGCGGAACGAGGGGGACGCGCTTTTTGTGCGCGATCTCGGCAGCACCAACGGCACCTGGTACATCACGGACAAGGTCCAGCCGGTGGGAGACGAGGAGGTTCGGGTGGGTCCGGAGGGGGCGTTGCTGCTCGGGTCCCATCGCTTGCCGGTGTCGTTGCTCCTGGAGCGGTTGGGCCTGGAGACGCAGTCTCCGCAGCCGGTGGAGCTGGCGCTCGAGGAGCAGCCCGCCGCGGTGACCATCGGCCGGGACCCGGGCTGTGATCTGGTGTTGGACGACCCGCTGATCAGCCGACGTCACGTGCGGGTCAGCAGGGAAGGGGAGGGGTGGCGCGTCGAGGATCTGCACAGCGTGAACGGCACCTGGCTGGAGAACCGCCGGCTCCACGACGAGGTGGTCCCGGACACGGTCGTGTTGAATCTGGGGTCCTGGGAGGTGCGGCTCAGCCCGTCCGCCATCCGCTCCGAGCCGCTGCGGGGGCAGATCCGACTCGACGTGGAGGACGTGGAGAAAGCGGTGCCGGGGGTGGAGCGGCTGCTTTTGCACCCGCTGAGCTTCTCGGTCTTTCCGTCGGAGATCGTCGGCATCCTCGGCGATTCAGGGGCCGGCAAGACCACGCTGCTCCAGGTCATCGCCGCCGTGGAATACGCCACGGGCGGTCGGGTCCGGCTCAACGGGGTGTCCATCGCCGATCAGTTCGAGCGCTTTCGCGGGCTGATCGGCTATGTGCCCCAGGACGACATCGTGCACGCGGACCTGACGCCCTACCAGGCGCTGTACTACTCGGCGCGTCTTCGGCTGCCGTCGGATACTTCGGACGAGGAGATCGGCCGGCGGATCGATCAAGTGCTGGAGGATCTCGACCTCACGGCCCAGCGCGACGTGCGGATCGGCGACGTCCAGTCGAAGACCCTGTCCGGAGGGCAGCGCAAGCGCGTGAACCTCGGCATGGAGCTGGTGACCGACCCCCTGATCCTGTTCGCGGACGAGCCCACCTCGGGGCTGTCGTACTCCGACAGCGAGGAGGTGGTCGCGGCCCTGCGCAAGGTCGCCGACAAGGGGCGCCCGGTGATCGTCTCCATCCATCAGCCCTCGGGCTCGCTCTATGCACAGCTCGATCTCGCCCTGATCCTGGGCCGGGGCGGCAAGCTGGCCTACTTCGGGCCCACGTGCCCAGACAGCTACCAGTTCTTCGAGGCGCAGTCCGGGCAGCCGGAGACCATCTTCGGGGCCCTGTCCTCCGAGCCGCTGGAGACCTGGATCGAGCGCTACGGCCGCTCCGAGGTGCGCAAGCGCTGGGTCACCGAGCGCCAGGGGCGGGAGCTGCCGGAGACCAAGGGGCCGCCCCACAGGCGCCGCGGCATCCACGGCGGACGGGCGCTGCTCACCCTGATCGCCCGCACCATGCGGCTGAAGTTCCAGTCCGGCCGGGCCTGGATCAAGTATCTCGCGTCTCCGGCCGTCATCTTGCTGCTGATGATGTTCATCTATCAGGGCGTCACGGAGCCGGGCAAGGAGGTCTTCAAGCGGGCCAACCCGCTGTTCTTCCTGGCCATGAGCTCGCTGTTTTTCGGCCTGTTCAACGCGGCCACGGAGATCGCCTCGGAGCGCCCGATCTTCCGGCGGGAGCGGCTCGCCGGCCTGGGGATCGGCCCCTACGTGCTCTCCAAGCTGGCCGTGCTCGGGGTCCTGACGACGATCCAGGTCACGCTGCTCTGCCTGCCGGCGCTGCTCCTGCTGCGGCTCGACGGGTCCCTGTGGGTGCAGTTCGGCGCGCTGCTGCTGACCGGATGGGCCGCCGTGACTACCGGTCTGCTGCTCTCCAGCCTGGCGCCGCGACCCGAGTCGGCGCTGATCCTCGTGCCGATCATCCTGATCGCGCAGATGCTCCTGAGCGGGTTCATCGAGCCCATCCGGTCCACCGGAGAGCGCGCGCTGGCCGCGCCCATGGCCATCCGCTGGTCCACGGAGCTGCTCCTGCACGCGGAGTATACCCAGCTGCCACGCTCCACGGTCAAGCAGCCGATCCCCCCGGCTGCGATTTGGAAAGCGCTGTATGTGGACAACCGGGGCTACCGCTTCCACAGCCAGGGACAGACCGCCGCCACGCTCCTGCTGCTCGCGATCCTGTACCTGCTGCTGACGGCCCTGGTGCTGCGCGTCCGGGACCCCGCGGTGCTTCGTCGGCGCCGACGCCTGCCGCGGCAGACGCCCTCCGCCTGTTGAGCTCACGGCGCGGGCGGGGTATCGATGGGGCGGCCCAGCAGGTGCGTCCGGGCGTCCGCGGCGATCCCCATCAGCGCGGGGACGAGGAACAGGGTCACCACGGTGGAGAGGGTGAGGCCGCCGACGATGGCGATGCCGAGCCCGCGGTAGAGCTCGGCCCCCGGGCCGCTCCCCAGGGCGAGGGGCAGCATGCCCAGGACGCTGGTCATGGCGGTCATGGTGATGGGGCGCAGGCGGGACACGGATCCCTCCCGAATCGAGTCGTCGAAGGTGTGTCCGCCCTGGCGGTGCAGGGTGAGGGTCTGGTGCACGATCAGGATCGCGTTGTTGACCACGATGCCCGCCAGGATGATCAGCCCCAGCATGGTGATGGTGTCGAAGGAGACGCCGGTGAGTCCCACGAACAGGAAGGCGCCGGTGGCTCCCATGGGCACCGTGGTGATGATGATGAGGGGATACCAGAAGGAGCGAAACAGCGCGACCATCAGCAGGTAGCTGATCAGCAGCGCGAGCAGGAAGCTGCTCGAGAGCTCCCGCAGCGTCTCCCGCAGCCGGTCCGCGGTCTCCCCGAGCCGCAGGGAGTAGGAGCTCGGCAGGGACGCTCGCAGGGGGGCGAGCACCTGCTTGTCGGCCCGCTCCATCACCGTGGACAGGGGGGCGTCGGCGCGCAGGTTCACGGTCAGGGTGATGGCGCGTTCCATCTCCAGCCGATTGATGGCTGTGGGACCGCGTACGGTGTCCACCCGGGCGAGGCTGCCCACGTAGGCCAGGGACCCGCGCCCCGTGATCATGGGGATCGCACGGAGGTCCTCGCTGCCGGTGAGCCGGCCGGTGGGGCCGATGAGGGTCAGGTCGATCTCCCGGCCGCGGTCGAGGTAGTAGCCCACCCGCAGCCCGCCTACGGCGACCTGGATGGCCTCGGCGAGCTGGGCCGGGGTGGTCTGCTGGTCGGCCAGGGCCGGGCGGTCGGGGGTGACCTGCAGGTTGAGCGCGCCGTCCTCGAAGTCGCTGCGCACGCTGATCACGCCGTCCACCTGGCGGAGCTGGGTTTCCAGGACCTTGCCGAAGGCGGCGAGGAGCTTCAGGTCGGCGCCCCGCAGCTCCACCTCGAACTGCTTGCCCGGGATGCGGAAGATGGAGGCCTTGATCGGAAACAGGAACCGGAACCCCGCGATGGAGCCCACGTGCCCCTGGATGCGGTCGAGCATGCGCTGCAGGTCCTTCTCACTGCCGTACCCGTCTTTGAGGACGACGCCCACGGCGCTGAAGCGCTGCGAGAACACCATGAAGGTCCGCTCGGTCTCTTTCTGGCGGAGGAGAAACTGCTCGAGGGGGCGCACCGCCTCGGAGGTCTTGTCGAGGTTCATGCCCGGCAGGGGGCGGGCCAGGGTGATGATGAGGGACCGATTGCCGCCCGGGAGGTATTCGGCGGCGGGCAGCCGGGAGAGGCTGAAGACGAAGATCGCGGTGACGCCGACCACCATGGCCCAACGCAGGGCTCCCTTTTGCGGCCCGAGAACCCGCGTGAGCAGCCGTCTGTACACCTGCTCTGTCCACTCGCCGGCGCGCTGGGTCCAGCGGGCGGGAGACCAGCGCTCCCAGCGAGGGCGCGGCCGGGACGCGTCGCCGCCCGGGCGGAGGGGCTTGAGGATCAGGCTGCTCAGCATGGGGACGATCGTGAGTGACACCACCAGCGACATCGCCACCGCCACGCTGATGGCGATGGCGATGTCCTTGAAGATCTGCCCCGCTTCGCTGTTCAGGAAGGCGATCGGCAGAAACACCGAGATGGTGGTGATCGTGGACGCGGCGATGGCCAGGGCCACCTCCCGGGTGCCGTCGTAGGCGCTCTGTTCCACGGAGGTCCCCCGGCTGAGGTACCGGTGGATGTTTTCGAGCACCACGATGGCGTTGTCCACAACCATGCCCACGGCAAAGGCCAGGCCGGCCAGGCTCACGATGTTCATGGATCGCCCGAGCCCCTCCAGGACGAGGAACACGGTGACCAGCGACACCGGGATGGACACGGCGATGACGAGCACCGACCGCACGGACCCCAAAAAAAGCAGCAGCATGAGCACCGCGAGGGCGCCCCCGATCAGGAGGTTCATCGACACCAGGGAGACGGCCTCGTTGATGTAGGTCACCTCGGTGAACATGATCGTGAGGTAGTAGGGCTGGTCGCGCTGCCGGAAGGTCCGGTTCAGCTCGGCCATGGCCTGCTCCAGCCGGGCCGCGGTGGCCGGCACGTTGGCGCCGACCTTGCGCAGCACCCCCAGGGCGATGGCGCCCTGGCCGTTCTGGCGGTGCAGCGTGATCCGCCGCTTGAAGCCCGCCCGGACCTCGGCCACGTCGGCGACCCGGATCACCCCCGCGTGGGTGCGGGTCAGCACGATGTCCTGCACCGCCTTCAGCCGGTTCGAACGGCCCACGGTCCACACCACGTACTCGCGCTTTCCGGCGTCCAGGGGCCCCCCGCGCACGGTCAGGTGGCTCTCACGGATCGCGCGGATGAGCTGCGTCAGGGCGATGCGGCGCTGCGCCAGGCGTTGGAGGTCCACCACGATCTGCACCTCCCGCTCCTGACCCCCGGCGACGATCAGGCTGCCCACGCCCTCCACCCGCCGCAGCCGCGGCTCGATGACGTCGTCCACCAGGGCCCGCATCCGATTGACGTGGGCCTCGGCGTCGGACACCTTGGCGCGGAACCCGATCCACATCATCGGGGAGGTGGTGTCGCTGGACACGGCCTCGGCCACGGGCTTGGTGGCCTCCTCCGGCAGGGTCGGCACCTGACCGAGCTTGTTCAGCACGTCCACCAGGGCGGCGTCACGATTGATCCCGAGGTCAAACTCCAGGCTGATGAGGCTGCGGCCCTGGATGGAGCTGCTGGTGAGCCGTCGCAGGCCCTGGACCGTGTTCAACTCCTCCTCGATGGGGCGCGTGATCTTGTCCTCCACCTCCTCGGGGGAGGCGCCGGGATAGTCGGTGGTGACGGTCACCTCGGGGCGGTCGATGGAGGGGCGCATCTGCAATGGCACCCGGAGCAGGGCCAGCACGCCGAAGAGCACGACGAGCAGCGTTGCCACCAGCACCGTGTGAGGATAGCGAATGGCGCCGCGGATGAGGTTCATCGCAGACCCTCGGGCCTACTTCCCGCGGCCGGGAGGCTTGCGCTGCGCCACCTGGCGGGTGGGAACGACCCGCACCGCCGCGTTGGGAAACAGCGCCTCGTTGCCGAGGACGACCACCGGATCCTCGGCCCGCAGCGCGCCGCTCACGGCCGTGCGGGCGCCGTCCTCGCCGAGGATGCTCACCGGCAGTCGCTGGGCCTTGCCTTGGGCGACGCGGAACACGACCCACTGCTCGCCGAAGCGGGTCAGGGCGTCGGAGCTCACCAGCAGCACGTTGCGGATGGCGCCCACGCCGAGCCGGGCCTCCACGGCCAGGCCGGGCGCCAGGCCGGGCGGCGGATCGCCAAGCACGACCACGGCGGTCTGGTTGCGCGAGGACGGGTCTGCCACGGGGAGCACGCGGCGGATCTCTCCCTCCCGCCACCGGCCGGCCCGTCCTGCCGTTCGGTAGCGCAGCTTGGCGCCGGGCCGGACGCGGTTCACCAGGGACACCGGCACGAACAGGTGGAGCTCCACCCCGCGGCCACCGACCAGCTCCACGAGGGGCGCGCCCACGGCCACGCGATCTCCCGCCTCCACGTAGCGCTTGGACAGGCGCCCGGCAAAGGGCGCCTTGACCCGGGCCCGCTCGAGGTTCTGGCGGGCCGTGAGCAGCTCCACGTAGCGCAGGGCCGACAGGGCCCGGGCCTCGGCCACGCCGGCCTTGGCGCTGCGCACCGCGAGCCGGCCCTGCAGCACCGACTCCTTGGTCACCAGCTTGTGCCTGTCGAGCTCCACGTTGCGTCTCAGCTCGTCCTCCGCCTTGGACGCGGCGGCGTCCGAGCGGGCCTGGGTCGCCGTGGCCTGGAGCGCCATGGCCTGCTGACGCCGGAGGGCCAGCTTCCAGTCCCGCTCGTCGAGCTGCACGAGCAGCGCCTCGGCCTTGACCGCCTGGCCTTCGCGCACCGGCACGGACTTCACTATGCCGGCCACCTCGGCGCGGATTGTGGTCGTCCGACGCGACACCACGTCGCCCTGCAGGCGGATGGTGGGCGTCAGGTCACCGCGCTCCACCGGCGCGGTCTGCACGGTGAAACGAAAGCCGTCCCGCCCCCCCTTCTTCTTCTTGGGAGGCGCTGTCACCGAGGCGTAGAAGGCGACCGTCGCGCCGATGAGCCCCAGGATGGATCCCAGCAGGATCAACCAGTTCACTGTAATCTGTCTACGCGTCGGAGTGCTCATGGTCTCCTGCCACCAGGTCTCATACTATAAGCACGGTTCCATTTCATGCACGCGAGCCTTGTAATTTGTTTTGCTAGCGCCCCTCGTTCCGGGGACGGCGGGGACGGCGGGGGCGGATTCCGGTGACTTTCGGCAGAGGCCTGGGTGGGCGGGGCCGGTCCGGGCGGATGCCGGTGGTTTCCCGGGGGTCCTTCCGGTGGCGAATCCGTTCCGGGCGGATGCCCTGGGGGATCTGGAGGCGCCGGACTCCGGCGTCCTCTAGCCCGGGCGGGCGATCCGGACGCGCGCCGGTGTCCACCGGTCGTCGTGCGGGCCGCCGGCCCGGGTGGCGCGCCTTTTCCTCGCATCCGGCGAGCGCTGCCCCTCCGCCGACCAGGGCTGTGAGCGCCAGGGCGGCCTGCTCGAGAAAGGCCCGACGCTCGGGCTCGGGCTGCCGGTCCCGCACTTCGGCGATCATGCGTGTGAGGGCGCCCCGGTCCACGGCAGCGAGAATGGCGCCTTCCGTGACGGTGAGCTCCACGCCCCCGGCGCGGGCTGCGGCCCGGGCTGCGGCCAGCGGGTCTCCCAGCAGGGCGTCACCAAAGGCCGGCTCGGCTGCCGCCAGCCCCAGCAGCTCCTCCAGGGCCACCGGGATCGTCGCCGGGCCCCGGTCGTTTCCCAGCGGCAGCCCTCCCACGATGGTTGTCCTGGCTGCCGGGCCGCGGTCTTTGTTCTGGCTCATGGTGGCCCCCCGGGCAATGATGGGTAGGATTGTACACGAGCGGAGGGAGTCGATGAAAGTCCTGTTCCACGAGAAGTTCTATGAGCGCTACACCCAGGATCCGGCCGCGGCGCCGGGGCGGTTGGAGGCGGTGATGAAGGTGATCGAGCCGCACGTGGAGCTGGTGGAGGCGGAGCCAGCGGATCCAGAGGACATCCGGGCGGTGCACACCGAGTCGCACATCGAGTGGGTGAGGGGGGAAGGGCTGTACGAGATCTCGGCGCTGGCGGCCGGGGGAGCGGTGCAGGCGGCGGTGCTGGGCATGCAGGAGCCGTGCTTCGGGCTGATCCGGCCCCCCGGGCACCACGCGTCCCCGGACTCGGCCTGGGGCTTTTGTTTCTTCAGCAACATGGCCATCGCCATGTGCCACCTGCTGCGCACCGGCCGCGTGAAGAGCGGGCACGTGCTGGACTTCGACATGCACTTCGGCGACGGCACGGTGAACGCGCTCTTGTCCACTCCGGAGGTGACGATCCACAACCCGAGCACACCCGACCGGAAGGCCTATCTACGGGAGGTGGAGGCGCGGCTTAACGAGTGTCGAGCCGACGTTATCGGCATCTCCGCCGGCTTCGACGATCACGTGGAGGACTGGGGCGGCACCCTGCTGACCAGCGACTTCACCCAGATGGGGCGGCTGGTGCGGGAGCGGGCAAAGGAGCTGGGGGCGGGCTGCTTTGCGATCCTCGAGGGGGGGTACAACCACGAGGTGCTGGGGCACAACGCCTTGGCGCTCATCCAGGGCTTGGGAGGCGCGTAGGTCAGGCCTTTACAGGGGGCCCCGAACGGCATACCGTGCGGTTTAATTGAAACGCTGAAACCCGGAACAGCCAGCAGCCCTTCAGGTGGAGCATGGACTACGAACCCCTGTTTTCGATCCCGGCCACCCATGCCACGCGATCGGTCATTCGCGAGATCTTGAAGCTGACCCAGCGCCCCGAGGTGATCTCCTTCGCCGGTGGGCTGCCCGCGCCCGAGACCTTCCCCGTGGATCTGCTCGACGACATCATCAGCAAGGTGCTGCAGGACCGGGGGCAGAGCGCGCTGCAGTACGGCACCACCGAAGGAGACGTGCGGCTGCGCTCGGAGATCAAGAAGTGGGTGGCGAAAGACGGGATCGACGCGCCGGTGGAGCAGATCATGATCACCAACGGCAGCCAGCAGGGGCTGGACCTGCTGGGCCGGGTGCTGCTCGATCCCGGTGACACGGTGGTGGTGGAGCTGCCGTCCTATCTGGGGGGGCTGCAGGCGTTCCGGTCGTACCAGGCCCGCTTCGAGGGGGTGCTCCAAGACCACGGCGGCATGCGCATGGACCACCTGGAGGGGCGGCTCGCAGACCTCCGGAGCCAGGGGATCTGCCCGAAGTTCATCTACGTGGTGCCCGACTTCCAGAACCCGTCGGGGACGACCATGGACCTGGAGCGGAGAGTCCGACTACTGGAGCTCGCCCGGGAATACGACACCCTGGTGGTGGAGGACACGCCGTATCGGCAGCTGCGTTTCGCTGGGGAGGATCAGCCGCCGCTGTACAGCCTGGACGAGGACGGCCGGGTGATCACGCTGACCACCTTCTCCAAGCTGTTCTGCCCGGGGTTCCGGCTGGCCTGGCTCATCGCGCCGGAGCTGATCCTCGAGAAGGTCGTCATGGCCAAGCAGTCCACCGACCTCTGCACGCCGGCGTTCAACCAGGCGGTGATGGCGGAGTACATGATCCAGGGTCGGCTGGGACCCCAGGTGGAGTCCATCAAGCGGCTCTACCAGGAGAAGAACGCGCTGATGTTGGAGCTGATGGACGAGCACATGCCCGAGGGGGTGGACTGGACCCGTCCCGAGGGCGGGCTGTTTCTGTGGGTGATCCTGCCCGAAGGCATGGACAGCCTGGAGATGCTCGAGAAGTTCGCGATCCCGCGGGACGTCGCCTACGTCATCGGCTCCGCTTTCTATCACGACGGCTCCGGAAGGAACACCCTGCGACTCAACTTCTCCTTCCCCTCCAAGGAGCGCATCCGCGAGGGCATCGCGCGGCTGGGGAAGACCATCCGTGACTACGGGGCCTCCCTGTAAGGCGCCCCGCCACCATGCGATCCGCGACCTTCTTGATCGTCGGCGCTCTGCTGGGAAGCACGTCGTGCTGCCCGCATGCCCGTCCGAAGGTCCCCGGCAAGGATGTGCCGGCTCGCGCTCGGTCGCGACCCGCTCCGGCGAAGTCGCCATCGAAGCCGCCAATGGCAAAGACGAAGCTCGTAGCGCCCACGCGGTTCGAGCTCTACCAGCTCCTGCTCGCGCACCAGGCGCTGCCGCTCTCCCGGGCGAAGCACTGCGAGGGGGTCGTCGCCCCGAAGCTCCGGGAGGGGCCGACCCTGGGGGACTGGGTCGCCTACAACCTTTCGCTGCTCCACGGGGGCAAAGTGCGCCTCCCCCGGCGGTGCAAGCGAGTTGGCGCCACGCCGTCCGCTGCGGTCTGGGAGTGTGACCTGGAGTTCAGCGTCGTGAACCCGTCCACCAAGCTCTTCTGGACCTGGGGCGTGCGTCTCCGCGTCCGCAACTCCACCCGCGAGCTCGTTCCCGGCTCGGTCATGTGCATCGGCGCAGGCTGATCTTCAGGCTCGCGCATCGTAGAATCACGGCTTGTTGGTCGCTATCCCGTCGGTTTGGCCAGGCCCGGAGGTCGAGTATGACAGCAGGGATGCGTGAGACCGACCTTGTCGGGTGGTCGACCCGATGGAAAGCTCGTAGGCGGGGATGACACTTCTTTAGAACTTTCAAGCACTGGCGCCGTCTCAAGTCTCAATGCTATACCTTCCAAGAGGGTGACATGAAGAACGAGATTTTGCTGTTTGTGGCGATTGTCGTCTGTTTACCAGCCTGCCGGCCTGCTTTCTCCACGGACCGTCCAGGAGCGCGCGCCCAGCCCGCACCGCGTCAAGGGGCAGCACCGGCGGCGAGTCCCACGCGCGCGAAAACCGTGCTCCCTGCCCCAGCCATCAGGCGCCAGGGCCGCCAGGTGTGTGTCTCGTTGCATCCCCTCAAGCGGCGTTGGTGGCTGGGGGAGAACATCCTGATCCACTTCCAGGTGAAAAACTGCGGCACGTTGCCCTTCAAAGTCTCCTTTGGAGGGGACTACCGCGGAGCCAGCCGTCACCTGCGGTTCAAAGTGCGGGCCACGGATCAAAACGGGCAGCTGGTGGCCGATCCAGATCCCACAGGGTTCAATATGGGCGGCCTGTCCTCGAGTCCCCAGCTGAAACCTGGCGAGTCCTTTTTTCACACACTGCCCCTGGCGCGATACGCCCGCTTTGAAAAAGCAGGGGTCTATCGGGTGCGCATTGCCCATGATCTGGGTTGGAAAGGTCGGCCCTCCAAGGGCCAAATTACGGCCAACGGCCCCCGGTGGGCCGAGACGCGCATCCAGCTTCGCATGCCCACCCCCAAGCAGGCCGCCCAGGTGGTCCACGAGATGGCCGCCTTACCCACCGATCCCAATTCCACTTTTGGAAAGAAGAGCCGGAACTATGCAGACTTCACCAGTCTGCGCTATGCGGTCTACTTGCCGATCCTCCTGCGGCGGACCCAGACGCCTAAGGGGGACATCCAAGCCCTCTGGGGAATCTCGCAGATTCCCACTCCGGCGGCCACGGCGGCCCTGCTCAAGCTGGCTCGCCATCCCAACCAGAAATTTGCCCAGCAGGCAGTGGGTTCATTGTCGTATCGGCTCCCGGATCCGCTGCTTCAGGGCAAGCTCGGGCCGCGGAACCCGTTCTTCAATTGTAAGGCGCCCCAGCGTCGCTACATGATCAAGCGCGCCTGGCGCGCCCGATTCGCGCCGGCAGTGCGCGCCCTGGCGCGCCAGCAGCTCGCAGCCCAGATCATCGCCCCCGTCCGTTCGGGCGCTTTTCTGCTGGAAGCTGTGGGTACCAAGGCTGAGCTTCCGGCGCTCATAAAAGGGCTCGACTGGGCCGTTGCCCACACCCAGAAACTGGCGCTGGAAACGCGGCTCTATCCCCGGCCCCGCGGAGCTTGCCAGGAGTTGCTCCGAGCCGTGCGGATGCTGCTGGCCCGGGGAGCAGTGGCGCCCCACAGGCCACGTACTCCAGGGGAGATCGTGGTCTATCTCGCGGCCTGGGGTCCCAAGCCTGTTTCCCAGCGACCTGCTCAGTATGCCCGCCTGGCCCTCGGCTGGCTCTCTCATTCCATCGACTATCTTCGCGAGCTGGTCTTGACCTTCACTCAGCCGCCATTGCCCCGAAGAATGCTTCTACGCCTGTCGCAGTTGCTCAAATCAAAAAGCGTGGACCTGCAGATTGCGGCCTGTAAAGCGGTGACCCATAGCAAGCAGCCCCGGTTTCGGCGGGTGGTCTTGCAGCAGATCGCTGGGGCCGAAGAGACCTTCTTCATCGGCTACCTTACCCAGGCGGCCCTGGCCCTCAAAATTCCCAGGGATCAACTTGCTCTGGCCTGGGCCAAGCGGCTGTCAGATCCCAAAATGACCCGGCGTTTTTTCGGTCAGCTCCTCATGCTGATCGACCATCACGGCAGTAGCGGCATGGATGCCAAGATCGACCGGACCGAAGCCAGTCGGCTCGAGCAGCGCTGGTTGCGCTTCATCAAAAAGCAAACCGCTGCGATCCGCGCGGGCGAGCGCTTCCGCATCGGGGATCCCCGGCTTACGCCGGATCTGCTTCCCAAGAGCTACCAGTTTTATCGCGCTGGAAAGCCCCCCTGGCCGCCACTGCCTCGGCCGTAACGCACATTCGTCCCCAGATTCGGCTCTACCCTAACGCCAATGTCCCGTCACGGGAAAGAGCTCAATTTGTGCTTCATCCCGAGCTCCCTCCCGCGCCCGCGAACTGGCCCGGCGCCTGGGCGAGGCCAAGCTCGACACTTTCGGCGTGGTCAAACGTTGCCCGCGCCAGGGCGTCCTCGACACCATGACCAGCGCTGATCCCGCTCAACTCGCCCCGGCACACAATGCGGTCGACGGCCACTCTGAGGAGAGGATCGCTTCAGCGCCGGCGGCGACGTCTGAGGATTTCGCGTTGAATGGCGTTGCAATCGATTCTGTTTCGCTTGCGATGGCGGTAGGGGACGCCGTTGACGACCAGGTACTCGTAGTGGACGACGTGACTGGCCACGCCGGCGCAGTATTCCTTGCGCCATTCGATACGATCACGACGCGGAGGGGGGCTGCTGCTGGTCGGGCGCGGGCGGTGCCCCCCGCCGTAGGTGGGGCGCGGGCGGTACCCCCCGCCGTAGGTGGGGCGCGGGCGGTAGCCGCCGCCGGACGGCGGGTAGTGCCGGGGGCTGTAGGTCACAACCCGCGTGCTGCGAAGGCAGCCGTAGCGCCTGAGCATCCGGGTGTGACCGCCGAGGTATCGCGGGGCCCGAGATTTCTTGAAATGCTCGCAGGCGCTGTACTTCCGGCCGCGTCGGAACTCGGCATCCCCCCACCAGAATTGTGACTGCGCGGCGAGTCGATGCCTGGCATTGACCACCCGGGCAAACCAACGGCCAGCCGCTACCCAACGCCTCAAGCCCCACATTTCCAGCCCAAGGTAAAACCACAGCCCCGGCTTCTGTTTCTCTCGCGTAAAGGCCAGCGCGTGCTGGTAGTCGCGTGCTCTGCCCCACCTGTCGTGTTTTGGCCGGCAGTTACCGCGGCGGAAATAAGCTTGGTACATATTGTATTTCCGTTCGGCCATGCTCAAGGGCCGGTTGCATTCCGGCGGAGGCGGAACTTTGCCACAAACCTCGATGTACCGGGTCAGGTGCTCTCGACCGTCGGAGCACTTTTTCTGCAACGCCAGCGTGGAGCCCAGCGCGTATTGTAGGTAGGGCATGTCGGGAAAATAGGGCAGCACCTGGCGAAAAACCTGCGAGGCGTTTCGGTGCTCCTGCACATGGAAGTAGGCCCGGGCCAGGTGCAGCAGATAGGTGCTTCGCCTCTGTCTTTTGATCAGCCCCTCATTGCCCCGGATGGCGCTCAGAAGTTTCACCGCGTGACGCCAATTCCTGGCGCGATAGGCCGCCATTCCCGCTTTGAGCTGGCGGCTCAGCACGCCGATTGAGAGCTGCCGCTTCACCTCCTCGGTCAAGGTCCCCTTGCCCTGGTGCCGCCTCCATTGCGCCTGGCGGAACAGATCATTTTCTGACATGCCATCGGGCAGGGGTTTTTGCTCCTCGGCGAGCAGCTGTTTGAAATAGGCCTTTTCCTCCTTGTCAGTGCCATAAATCGCGTTGTGTAGCTGTTTCTTCTTGGTGCCATTGAGGTAGTCCACGACCGCGCCAAACTCGCCCTCCACCTTCTGGTTCACCGTACGCCCAGACCCCGGATAAGGAAGCTCGCCGAGGATCAACCCGCCCTGGTAGCCCACGACATAGGAAAACTGGGCCATCTTCAATGTCCCTGGCGCCGCGCCGAGAACGGTGATCGCCTTGTTCACGGCCTCCTCGGCGAGCTCGTCTCGCAAGAAGCGGAAGAAGGAGCCCTTTTCCGGGTCGACGGCCGCCTGGTATCCCTTGTAGACCGTGAAGCCGGCACCGATGGCACCACAGGTTTTGGCTGCTAGCTTCGTGTGCGCATCGGCAGGCGGCACGTAGCCCCCGAGCTTGTTCAAGACCTTTGTCCCCTGCGGGCCAAGCTTGAAGGTCCGCGTTGCTTGGGGACGATAGCTCGGTCCCTTCCCCAGCCTGTTTTGGTTGGACACAGTCGTCTTGCGCAAGCGCTCCATGCCGTCGGCCAGGTTCTTTGACTTGCTTCGGACCTGCTGCTGGTAGAACGTCTTTTCCGCGGCGGTCTTGGCGGTCTCGGCTTTGCGCTGGAGCGCTGAGATATTCTGCCGCTGCCGCGCGATGTTCTGCTTCGCGAGCGCACCCTCTTTTTGGGCCCCGGCGTCCGTTGCGGATGCGGAGGCGTCGCAGTAGGCCCTGACATTGGCCTTGGTGAGCCCCGCTTGCATGTACTTGCCTTGGCTCAGCAAGCTCGTTTTGCGCCGGAAATCTGCTGGCCCACCAGGATAGCCCGCCCGTTTCAGGTGGGGGGTCAGTTCCTGATTCCTCAGACGAGCGATATTGCCCTTGGTGCCGCTCGCCAGGCCTCGCAGCTGCGGTTGATTCATGGCGTCCAATAATGTGTTCGGATCCCCCTTGGCGAGGCGTCTGCCAGGCAGGGTTCGCTTGAGGTTGTCCTGGGCCGCCACCCCGGCCTTCAAGCCTTTGAGCTCGGGATCCTGGATGGGATGGCTCGCCCGCATGTGTGGCATGTTGGTGAAGGATCTGATCTCCTGCGACTTGATGCCGCTCATGGCCCTCGCCGTATCGAGATACCGCTGCTGGACGTGAGTGGCGAGATTGTCGGCCTGGTGGATCAGGTAGCCCGACATCGCCAGGAACTGTGCCGCCGACTCGGCGTCGGCGTGGGAGACAGGCTCGTCGCTAATGATCTTGCCGTCCAGGGTTTGTCCATTCGTGGGCAGCGCGAGACTGCCCAACGCGAGGGCAATTACCAGCGCGTTGACAATGCGTCTCATGGTGCCCCCCAGCGGTGTTGCAGCGCTTTGACGAGCTTCACCGTCTGGGGCTGCAGCGCCGGCAGCGCGACGAGGTGATCGAGTAGCTGCTTGGCCGGTGCGTCGCCACCCTGGCTCTTGAGCAACATGGCCTTGCCGACCAGGACCTCGTGATCCTTTGGAAAACGCTTGAGATGCTCGTCGTAGATCCGGACGCCCCAGGCCGGCAGATCCGCCAGCACGAAATTCACCGTCATACGCCGCAGCCGCTGGCGCGGAGTGGTCGTGGGGTTTTGTCGCAGCAGGGAAGCGTAGTGCTTGGCTGCTTCGCCATACTGCCGATTGGCCACGAGCACATCGATCAGCGCCAGCCGGCTCAGCTCGTCACTCGGATCGAGGGCCAGCGCGCGCTCGAACGCGCCATGCGCCTGGGCATCCGAGCCCGGCCCCAGGCCAAGCTTCGTGCTGAGATAGCCCAGGGTTCGCCAGAATCTCGGCTTGGTCGGCGCGCCGTGCGCCGCGATCATGGCGTAGGTCGCGGCCTTGTCGAGATCAGCCAGCGCCCGTTTTTCGAGCTGGCTGGCAGCACTGGGTGCGGTGGCCTTGCGCCTGGCTGCAAGCGCTTGCCGACGCCTGCAGCGGGCGTAGTACAATAGTGCCACCTCGTGCCGGATCTTGGCCAGGTAGGCGCGTTTGGCGGGCGTGTCCAGGCGTCGAATTCGCCGGACCACGTGCAATTCCTCGCAGCGAGCGGCTAGTAGCCGACTCCGGTGACGCCGCAACTTGCGGCATTTTCGAGCGAGGCGTTGCTCCGCCGTGAGCTTCCTGATGCGTCGCTCGGAACGCACGCGCTTCTTCCCGGCACAACCCGACATCGTGATGGGGGGTAGGCCCCCCAATAGCCAGGCCAGTAGCAGCAATCCAGTCCGTTTGCTCATCTCAGTCCCCCGCATTTTTGGCCGCCCGGCGGCGTGATTCGAGTCTCTAAAGCAGAGTCTACCGCATAAGGGGCAAGGCGAAAATAGTCCTTTCATCGGAGCACGTCGGTACTCCGTTCGCCCAGGCGCAGTAATTCTGCAGGGACCCTATTTCCATACGCACGGGGTGCTTCGAGGAGTGTCACGCGGTCAGTCAGCGGTCAGTCAACGGTCGGTCATCAGTCAGTCAGCGGAATCACACTCTAGTGAACGGACTTTCCCATTCCATGACGCGAGTTGAAGACGAACCAGTGCTTTGTTCCGACTTGGTTCGGTGGGACACGTCAGGTCCCGGTCGACCGGACTGCCACCTGAACCCACCGAGCGACCTCCTCGCGAAGCGCGTTGTAGGTGAATGGCTTGACCAGGTAGGCTTGGGCCCCGCTCTCGAGCGCGAGCTGTATCGAGGGCTCGTCCGCCTTGCCCGAGATAAAGACCACGGGGATCTCCACCGTCTTCGCCGCGGTCTTCAGGTGCTTGAGCATGGACAGGCCGTCCATGACGGGCATCATCCAGTCCAGCAACACCAGGTCGGCCGCATACTGCCCGAGATGCTCCATGGCCTGCTGCGAAGAGCGAAACACCGCGACGTCGAAGTCCGGCTCGAGGATCGCGGCAATCAGGTCGAGCGCCTCTGGATCATCGTCGATCACCACCACGCGCGGACGCTGCCCGAGCGGCTCCCGCACCGTGATCCGACCCGGGTCGGCCGCCGTGCCAGCGCCGACTCCCACGTTGGATTCGGCCACCGGCAGTGAGATGGTCACGCGCGTGCCCAGGCCCTCCTGGCTCGACAGCTCCACCCGTCCGCCCATCATTGTGATGAGCTCCTCCACGATGGCTAGGCCCAGCCCACAGCCTTGGTGACTCCGCGTGAGTACGGGTCGCTGCTGCGAGAAACGGTCGAGCGCCCGGGGCAGGTACGCGGCCGAGATGCCGACCCCGTGGTCACTGACGGTCAGCACGCCGAAGTGGCCCACGCGGCCGATGTGAAGCTCGATTTCCGCGCTCTTTTCAGAGAACTTGATTGCGTTGTCCACCAGGTTGTCGAGCACCTGGCGCAGGCGCTCGGCGTCGGCCCAGATCTCGATGTCGTTTCCCTGCAGGTCAAAGAGCACCGGCTTGTCGAGCGTTGTCTGCTCGTAGTCGTAGACCAGCTCGCGCAGCAGTGTGAGGACCGGCACGGGCCGCAACTGGAGCTTGATCTGCTCGTGATCCGCCGCAGCCAGCGTCAGCAGGTCGCCGATTTGCATGCGTAACTTCAGCGCGTTCCGCTGGATCGCCTGCAGGCTCGTCCGCTCCTGCAGGCGGTCCGAGAAGTCTCCTTGCTGCAGCAAGACATCGGCGTGTCCGAGGATCACGGTCAATGGCGCCCGGAGCTCGTGGGAGACGATCGACAAGAAGTCGCTCTTAGCGCTCAGCGCCGCGGTCAAGGCCTCGTTCTTTCGCTTGAGTTCGCGTTCGAAGTGTTCGTGAGCAAAGGCGATGGAGAACAGCTCGCTGGCCACCCGCAGGATGCGCACGTCATCGGGCGACCAGTGCCTAGCCCGCGCCTCGTCGATGAAACCGATGAAGCCGTCAAGCTTCCCGGCGGTGTCAGTCAAACGAACCGCGAGCACTGAGCGCGCGCCCTGCATCTCGAGCAGTCGGCGCTCGGAAGCCGCCTCGGGCGGCAGCGCGGTCAGGTCATTGATGATGACGTCCTCGCCGCGCTTCATCTTGTCCAGCCACCACCCGAAATGGTTGGACTGGAGATCCTGCAACATCGCCTGCTGCGGCTTCACGCCCTCGGCGCACCACTCCAACACGTTGTCCACCCGGACGAGGTTGTCCCGGAAGCGGAACACTCGTACCCGATGAACGTCCACCGCAGCGCCGAGGACCGCGAGTGCCTGGTCGTAGTCGAATTCCGCCCCGCAGGTGATTCGCTGCGAGACCTCGGCGAGCGCGCGCTCCAGGGTCAACCGTCTGGAGACCTGCTCCGCGGCGCTATCTCGCTCGGATCGCAGCGCCGCGAGCTCTGTCATGCTGATGTGTTCGCAGTCTCCGAAGTCGCTCATTTCTCACAACCCTGCAGCCGAGCTTCCGCGTCACCCGACCCAACTCAGACACGAAGAAAAGATGGGGAGAGGCACCTAGAATCGTGCAGACTTTGAAGCATTTTGGCGAGTATAGGGGAGAGTTGGTTTTGGGGGTCAAGCGGCCCGGATGGGTGTGGATGGGCGTGGATGGGCGTGCCTGGGTGTGGATGGGTGTGGATGGGCGTGGATGGGTGAATTGCCAGGATTCCCGGAGACACTGTTGGTCGAGAGGATTGACTCTTTTCTCCCAGGCTGGATGAGGTGCGATTTCCAAACTTCCGTCATTGACGGAGATGACGTGAATTCATTGGCTGGATGTAGCGAAGAAGCAGAACTGCTTAGGATATTATGCTTTATCTGGAAAAGTAGAGGAAGGCGGTTCTGTTTGGCTAGATTTGACGAGAAGTTGTAACGCGGTGCAGCACAGGGCCGACCCTCACCCTTGGCCTCGGTCCCGGCCTCGGTCCCGGCCTCGGTCTCGGCGTCGGTGTCGGTGTCGGCGTCGGCGTCGGCGTCGGTGTCGGCG
>JBDRSE010000166.1:0-15750 GCA_043825095.1 bacterium | reverse complement strand
CCAGCCGCGCGAGCTCCCCGGCGGGCAGCTCGGCCTCCGCCTCCGCGTCCGGCTCCTCGAGCCCGGACACGTAGCAAAAGGCGCAGCGCCGATGACACCGCTTGGTCACCTCCAGCGTGATCGTGCCGATGGGAACGTCGTGGATCATCTTTCTAGTCGGGGTCGCAGGCGCCGGAGCACGGCTGCACGAACCGACCGAACTCGGCGAGCTGGTACCAGCTCTCCTGGAGCACGTCGCTCTCGTCCACGGACTGGTGGGTGCCGTTGTCCTCGGCCGGCGGCTGGTTGGTGATGGGCGACGGCTCCACGTGCTCGTCGTAGACGAACAGCGCGCTGTCCACGCCCTGGGCGCCGTCCGGCGGATCCGCGGAGATCGTCTCCAGGCCCCAGATGTCCTTGGCGGACGGCACCGCCAGCGGCACCCGGGCGGTCCGGGCCACCCACTCGGTGAGGATGTTGCGCACCTGGCTGTCGTTTAACGCCATGTGCACCGCCGCCTTCATGGGCGGGAGGTCGGGGAAGCGCTCCCGGGTCAGCCGGTGGGCGTAGTTGATCGAGTCGATGGAATCGATGGGGCCCTGCAGCACCGACAGCACGAGCTGCAGCTCGAGGGGGCTCGGATACATCAGCTCGAAGATGGGCGCGAACTCGTTCCACTGCACCGCGCGCTGCAGGAAATGCGTGAGCCCCCCGCCGCCCACGATGAGCACCGCCCGGTCGAAGGCCGGCGAGGTGGAAGCGATCACGTAGCCGAAGGTCCCGCCGTTGGAGATGCCGGAGTAGAAGATGCGGCTCCCGTCCAGGGGCAGGAAAGGCCCGGCGCCGATGTCGGTGAACAGCTCGTCGGATAGCCGGTCACGGACCAGCTTCGCCAGGGACGTGAAGTTGGTCGTCTTCTGCCAGTTGACCGACACCAGCCAATGGATGTCCGCCAGGTCGGCGCTCAGGATGCTCACGATCCGGGATTCGTCCTCCTCGTTGAAGCCCAGATTGGTGGCCACCGCGCTGTAGCGACGCTCCCGGCAGAGCTTGTTCGCCGCGCCCCGGCTCGACTGGTCGTAGTGGCCGAAGAAGCCGTGCCCGTAGAGCATCACGGGCCGGGGCTCGTCCACGGTGTCTGGAATCGTCACCCGAAACTCCACGGTCTCCGTGCCCAGCAGAATGGGGATCCCGGCACTGTCGAGCTGCACCATGCCGTCGGCGTCGCGCCAGCTCGGGGCCTCGAAGGTCATCTCGATGCGTCGGTTTCCGTTGGTGTCGGTCGCGTCATCCACGATGGTGTAATCCCCCACCGGCTCCTCCCACGCCTGCTGCTGCATCTCCACCAACGGCCCCACCACCTGCTCCTCGGAGCGGGTGTGGAAAGACCAGGCGAGCACCACCTCCTCGGGCTGCAGCCCTTGATCGGCGATGGTCGCGTTGACCAGCTCATAGGCGTCCCGCTGCCGCTCCACCGCCGGATCCGCCGTGGGGATCCCGTCCCGAAGCGCAAGGAAGGCGTCGTTCGGCACGTGCGCCTCCCCGTCCGCCGTCCGCAGCGTATCCCGCAGGATCACCACGTAGCCGGTCACCGGATCGAGCTTCAGGTTGGGGCGAATGATCAGCGCCTGCTCGGTCACTTCGGTGGTGTTGGCGTCCAGCTCGGCCAGCGCCGGCACCCGCTCCCCGGTGTCGGCGTTCACCAGAAACACCGCAGAGTCGTCCTCCAGCGTCGCCCCCGGCTCCAGGGGATCCGGCAGGCTGTCCAGCGCAACCCCACCCGGCAGATACGCCAGAATCGCCGGCATCATGGTGAAGCCGTCCGCGTCGTTCAGGATGTCCACCGGCACCGCCGGCGGCAGCGCCACCTGAGGGATCGAAACCCGATGCCCCGAGTGGGTCGTGGGGTCGACCTCGAGGTAGAAATCCGACGGGAACGGGTAGAGCGCCACCTCCGGGACGAGCGGATTGCCACCCTCCAGGTTGGGAAAGTCGTCCCGCAGCGGCTCGTCCTCGTCTTTGCAGGACGCCGACGACACCAACACGGCGACGGCCAGCATCAACCCGAGCCGACAGATCGAACGAGAGGCGCTCAGCAGACGGTGCATGGGGTTCCCCCTTTGTCGTGACAGTGAGAGTAACAAATAACTCCACCGAAAGGCCAGCCGGCAGGAACGTCGGTGGGCTACTGCCGGACCAGCAGCATACTAACGCCTTTGGCTCGCAGATACAGGCGCCGGCCGTCCCGGGGTGCGGGACACCGGCACCGGTTTGCCCGAGACGTCGCCCAGCGCGAGGGCTTGTGTCACAGCGCCACCGGGGCGGGAAAGCACCAGCTGATTGCCCTGGACGGCACCCAGCTCGAAGCCTGTAAGATCGAGACGCGGTCTGGGCTTGCAGCCGACGGCCGTGGATCTGGCGAGAGGGATGCGGTGCCGTCCGTCGGAAGTCATGTCACCGCCGGCCCCAGCGTGCTGGTCCTTCGGCTGTTTCTTACAGGAAGTCACCGCGACGGCAGCGACCGAGAGCAGAACCAATGTGCGTGCACGAAGCATGGTTGTTCCTTCCGCGTGTGCCCGTCCGACACCCCGCTGCGGACACCACCGCGACGAATAGCGGAGATCATGCTGGAAAACGGCCCTCCGTTCAAGTTGGGGCGCTGCGCTGCCGAAGCAGCAGCGCCCCGTACAGAGGCTCTGCTCGACCCTGGACCAGATTCGCTGGTTCGCTCTGGCAGCCCAAGAGGGCCCCTTCGAGCAGGGCTTTGGATCGAGTTTCTTCCGTACCGGACGGGCCACCAGCAGGGTGATTTGTACTATGCCAACGCACGGAGCGTTGGTCGAGGCCCAGACTTCTGCATGAACATATATATACTTTATTACCATGTGTTGGCTAATTGTAATCCCGATTGACAATTAGCCTTGGCGCCGATAATCTAGCAGGCATGGTTCCGCGGATTCTGAAGGCCACGCTGGAGGAGAGTGCCCGCTACTTTCCGGTCGTGACCGTGACGGGTCCCCGGCAGTCGGGAAAGTCAACGCTCTGCCGGGCCGTGTTCGCGGACCGAGCCTACCTGTCGCTGGAGGATCCGGAGCTGCTCACATACGCGCTCCAGGATCCCCGGGGCTTTCTCAATGCGAGACCCGACGGGGGCATCATCGACGAAGTGCAGCGGGCACCGGAGCTGCTGTCGTATCTCCAGGTCGACGTCGACGGGAAACGCGATATGGGCCGCTGGGTGCTCACCGGGTCGGCGAATCTGGCGCTGCTCCAATCGGTGTCACAATCCCTGGCTGGGCGGAGCGCTGTGCTCACCCTACTGCCCTGCAGCCTGGATGAGCTGCGGGCTTTCGAGTCCTGGCCCGACAGCGGCTCGGTGTGGGAAGCGGTGTGGACAGGCGGATATCCGGCGATCTTTGATCGGCAGATTCCACCCGCTCGCTGGTTCGCCGCCTATGTGAGGACCTATGTCGAAAGGGACGTCCGTCAGATCCTCCAGGTCGGGGATCTGCTGGCATTCCAGACCTTCATGCGACTGGCGGCCGGCAGAACCGGGCAGCTGCTCAATCTGTCTGGCCTGGGAAAAGACGCGGGCGTCAGTCACAACACGGCCAAAGCTTGGCTCTCGGTCCTGGAAGCGACCTATATCGCCCATCGTCTGCCGCCCTATCACGCGAATTGGGTGAAGCGTCAAGTGAAGACCCCCAAGCTGCTTTTTCACGACTCGGGACTCGTTTGTTATCTGCTCGGCATCCAGTCGTCCGAGCAGCTGCGGCTGCATCCACTGCGCGGCGCTATCTTCGAGACCTGGGTCGCCGCCGAGGTGACCCGAGCCCGACTACACCGGGGTGTCGAGCACCCGCTCTATTTTTATCGCAGCCGCGACGGGCTCGAGGTGGATCTACTGGTGGAGCGCGGACCCGACCTCGTCGCGGTCGAGAGCAAGAGTGGAGAGACGGTCCCGGGCGACGCCTTCGCGGCCCTGGATGCGCTCGAGGCTCAGTTGATCACCAGGGCTGCTGCGATCGGCACCCTTCACAAGGTGCTCGCCTACGCCGGCGACCATCGTCAGGACCGCACCACGGGCACTGTGCTGCCGTGGTCGGAGCTGCCCGAATTCTCCTGGTGTGAAGCGGGTGCAGACGGGACCGCGCCTACTTCACGTTGAGGTGCTGGGACTCCTCGAGCATGCGGTAGGCGGGCTTGTATTGGCCGCCTCACCCGACGCATGCGTAAGGGGCCCACGCACAGCCCAGCCTCACGGCTTCTACCGGACCCGGGACCGTGCTACGATCAGCGCTCATTTCCTGGGAGAGGACGGATGAGCTACCGTAAACTGCTTCCGCTGCGTGCGCTGGTTCCGCTGCTCGTGCTGGTGTGCTGGCCCGGCGTGGCGCTCGCTCAGAACAGCGTCACGGGTGACAGCGCCGTGGCGCATGCGACCTTCACGAATGTGGGCGTCACGGTGACCATCACGGGGGACGACAACGGCAACGCGTCGGCCGCGCTCGAGGTGAACGTGGCGGGTGGGGGGTTTCAGCCCGCCCACCGGCTGTCGCGGGTGGCCTCGGATCGGTTCGTGGGCAGCGCGTTCTACCTGCCGGCGTCCACGGGGTTCGAGGTGCGGGTGACCCTGACCGACCCGGACGGGGTGACCAACGGGACCCTCACGGCGTCGGGAACGACCCGTGAAGACACCGTGCCGCAGTCCACCGGCGCGACGGTTCATGTGGCAAACGGCGGCGACGACGGAGGCGCGGGCACGGCCCTGGATCCCTATGAGACCATCGCGCGCGGCCTCCTGGCGGCGCAGCCCGGGGACACCGTGCTGGTGCACGCCGGCACGTACCACGAGCAGGTGGACGTGACCCAGGGAGGCGCTCCGGGTGCGCCGATTACGCTGGCCGCGGCCGGGGACGGTCCAGCCGTGATGGACGGCGCCGAGCCGGACCTGAAGGATCCGGCCGCCTGGACCGACGAGGGGGGCAGTGTGTACAGCGCCGCGGTGGCGCAGACGCGGTACGTGTCGGTGGACGGGGTGCGGCTCTGGCGGTACGAGACCCTCGGCGACCTGCAGTCACTGGCGTTTGCTACGGACGGCGGCTTCTTCTTCGACGGCGCAACGGTGTTCGTTCGGCTGCCCGGGGACGCCGCGCCGGCCGGGCACGAGCTCCAGGTGTCGACCCTGGGCCGAGCCCTGTGGATCGAGGGCGCCCCGCACGTGGTCATCGACGGGCTGACGATCCGCTGCTACGGCGGGGAGGAGTACTCGGAGGGCATCATGGTGCGCGACGGCTCCCACGGGGTGTGGATCGTGAACACCACGTTCGAGAGCGTGATGCCCGGCATCTGGGTGAAAAACGACGTGGACGATTTGACGATCCGTGGGAACACGTTCTCCGACCGCGGGCTGGCCGAGTTTCCCTGGTACGAGGTGAAGGCCCAGGGCGGCATGGAGAGCGGCGCCGTGGCCGTGGACACCCAGTACGACGGCCAGGGCATCGTGTTCGAGGGCAACGTGGTCCACGACTCCTTCGATGGGCTGAACATCTGCGGGGACACAGCGATGAGTACGCCCAACAACGCGGACGTGGTGGGCAACCTGATCTTCCATCTCGGCGACGACGGCATCGAGACCGATGGCACCTGCTCCAACATCCGCATCCTGGGCAACCGGTTCGAAGATGCGCTGGTGGGCGTCTCCGTGGCCCCGGCCGTGGTGGGCCCAACGTACGTGATCCGCAATCTGATGGTGGATCTCAAGAACGTCTCGCCTGACACCGACTGGTCGGTGCGCGCCATGAAGTTCAATGTGGGGGACTCGCGGCCCTCAGGTGATATTTTCGCCTACCACAACACGGGCGTCACCTACGAGGCGGACCAGGCCGCCTTCACGGTCACGGACGACTCCCGCTGGTCCGAGCTGCACCTGGCGAACAACCTCTGGGTGGGCACCGACTTCGCCTTCGAATTCACCAACACCGACGATGAGCCCTTCTTTCACGACTACGACCTGTTCCACTCCACCGGAACCCGGCTGGTGCGCTATCAGGGCACAGCCCACGACACCCCGGCCGCCTATTTCGGCGCCACCGGCCTGTGCGAGCACTGCGTCGCCGGCAATCCGCTATTCACCGATGGTCTAGGTGGGGACTACACCCTGACGGCGCAGAGCCCGGCCGTGGACCAGGCGATCCTCATCCCTGGCGTGAACGACTCGTTCGAGGGGGGGGGACCCGACATCGGCGCCCTGGAGTACGGCGCCATTGTGCCTCCGCTCCCCGATGCCGGAGTGCTCCCCGACAGCGGACCGCGACCCGACGCCGCCCCGGGCAGTGACGCCGGCGCCTCCGGTGATGGAGGCACGGGAAACGGAGATGGGGACGACAGTGGATGCAGCTGCTCGACCCGCAGGGGCGCTCCCGGGAGGGGCGCTCCCATGGGCTGGATCTCGGCCGCGATCCTCCTGCTGTGCTGGATCCGCCGACGGCGATAGCTCGGGCGCCAGGAAAGAACACCCGGCCACCGGTGTATCCAACCCCGGGTGAAAAAATCTTGGATGACAGCTGCGGACCGACGGAGAGAAATACGATCTCAGCGCTACTGAGCCGTGACGCGCTGGGGCGGGCGCGCGTCGCGGAAAGACAGTCGCTGGCGGTAGTCCTCCACGGCCGCCTTCAGCGCTACCAGGGAGAGCTCCGCACAGTAACGCTTGCGCTCCGGGAGACCACCGAGCGCCTCCACCACGTCCTGCGGGGTGATCGCTTCGAGCTCACCTAGGGAGCGGCGCTTGATGAGCACGGTGAGCACCGAGCAGCAGGCCATCGCCGCCGGGCTTCCCACCGCTCGAAAGCGTGCCTCCTCGATGCGCTCGGTTGCGGCGTCCACCTTGATCGAGATCTCCAGGAAGTCCTCGATGGAAGAGCTGGTCGTGCAGCCGCGCCCATCGGCTTCCTCGAGCCGCCCCGAGTTGACCGGGTTCATGAAGTGCCGGACTGCGACTTCGCTGTAGAAGTCGAAGCAGTTCTCGGCCCAGTCGTAGATTTCCTGACCGCTCATGCAATCTCCTTCCACCCTGCCCCGCCAAAACCCGCCGATAGCACCACCAAAGGGCAGATTCCTAACAATAACTATAGCCCATTCGACGTGCGTCGTCCCTGCGAAAAAAGACAATTTCGAACATAATGTGAAGCATTTACAAGTCCAAGCATAACGGAATTTTTCAGCATGCTAGACTCTGGCGGTGATGTCTTTCGCCGCGCAGCCAAAACACCGGGTTCGCAAACCGGGTCGAAGCTCACACAATGTCCGCAGTGCGAAGGGCGCGAAGGGCGCGATGGGCGCGAAGGGCGCGATGGCGGTGCTGCTCCTGTCGGCGCTGGGGGGCGGACCGACCGCCCGGGGAGCGCCGCGCGATGACCAGAGCCACTACGTGACCGTGCAGGGGACCCGCTTCGCGCTCGGTGGACGGCCCTTCTACTTCGTGGGCGCCAACGTGGGGGTGATGCACGGCCCGACCCAGCGGCGCCTCGCGGCCCGCACGCTCCGGGAGGCGCGCTCTGACGGCCTGACCGTGGTGCGGATCTGGGCGCTGGGCGAGGGGCCGGCAGACGCGACGGACTGGCAACGCAGCTGGCAGCTGTTTCGCGCCGGGCCGCGGGGCTGGATCCCCGCGGCCGGGAGGCATCTGGATCAGGTGCTGGCCACTTCCCGAGCGCTCGGGCTCAAGGTGATCCTCGTGCTCGGGAACAACTGGGGCGACTACGGCGGCATCCCCCAGTACCTGCGCTGGGCCCGACTCGGCAGCGCGAGGTTCGGCGCGCGGGACGTGTTCTTCGGGCGTTCCCGCGTCCGGCAGTGGTATCGCCGGCACGTGGACCGGCTCGTGAACCGCCGCAGCTCCATCACCGGAGTCCGCTACGGAGACGACCCCACGATCATGGCCTGGGAGCTGTTCAACGAGTCCACTGCCACGACGTCGGGGTTCGCGGCGCGCAGGCGGTTCCTCCGAGAGACGGCGAAGAGGCTCCGCGCCCGGGCTCCGCGGCAGCTCATCGCCGCCGGGGTCACGGGCTACGGCACCCCGGCGCGCCGCGCGGAGTGGCTCCGGCTGTGTCGCCTCAAGGAGTTCTCCTACTGCGACGCCCACCTCTACCCGGAGGAGAGCTGGCGCCTGCAGCGACCGCGCGACCTCGGACCCCTCATCGATGATCGCGTGCAGCTCGCCCACCACGTGGCCGGCAAGCCCGTGCTGTTCGGCGAGTTCGGCTTCACCGCCGGGATCTCGCGCCACAAGGGCCTGGGGCGGACTCAGCCCTGGTGGGTCGACCGTTTCCTGCGACGGGTCCACTACGACGGCGCCGCCGGGGCGCTGGTCTGGCTCTATCTCCCCCACTGCCCCGAGAAGCGGCGATTCCCCATCTGGGTGGACCACCCCAGCTCGCGCCCCCTGCGGCAGACGATCCGCCGCTGGGCCGGCCGGTTCCGCACCGGGCCGCCGCGCCGGATCAACCCACGGCTCGGCAAACGGCACGGCGCCAGGCCCCTGTACCCGACCCAGTTCACCGTCCGGCGCACGCCGCCGCCCGGCCGCTGGGTGCCGATGAAAGCCACGGGTCCGCTGGCGCAGCCCCGCCGACGGCTCGCCCTCCCCATCACCGGATTCCGACGCGCGCGGTTTTACGACATGGGCGAGTACACCCGCGGCGCCGTGGCCCACGTCTACGGCGCGGGCTCCGGCTTCTGGGAGTATCCGATCCCGCCCCTCAAGGCCGCCGTCACCTCGTTGGACATCCGGCTGCGCCTCTCGTCCGAATACCCGGGCGCCTCGGCCCCGCCCACGGGCGTCTCCCAGGTGGTGGTCAGGCTCGGCGGCCGGGTGGTGAAGCGCCTCCTCGCCGCGCCGGACGACGGCCTCGGGACCGTGGTCCACATCCGCGTGGAGGACCGGGCCGCGCTGTCGCACCTCCGCCGGACCACGACGCTGCGCCTGGAGGTCCCGCCCGGCCCCCGGGCGCGCGGCCTCTGCGTCTACGGCGACAAGGGCCTGCGCGGAACCCAGGACCGCAAGAAGATCCGCGGTCGCACCGGTCCCATCACGCTAGAAGCCATCTAGTAAACCCCGACCGAGGAATTCGAGCCATGGCCGGCTCGGATGCTCAAGCGAGAAGGGAGCATATCAGGCAATATTCGACCGCCGAGCGACACCGCAGGCGAGCCGGGCTCGGCCGAAGGCCGACTGTCGCGGTTTATTCGTTGGCTTCAAGTCTTCACGTCGGCGGCGCCGCGCCAGCCAGCACAGGCCAAGTAGGAGCGCCACGACGATCGGGCCCGTCCCACCAGAGGTGGTGTGCCGGCAGCCACAGCCGCCGTCGTCCCCAGGCGGCGGCGCGGTTCCGGAGTCGGGCCCCACCACGATCCCGCCGTCCAACGTCGGGCCGATTCCGGCGTCGGGCAGGTCGCGCAGCGCGCAGTTCCAAACACAGGCGCTGTGCACGCACACCCAGGCGCCGTCCTCGTCGGGCTCGCACACCCCGGTGGGGCGTGCGGCGCAGTCCGTGGCAACGCTGCAGTCGCTGGCGCCCTCCCCCAGGGCGAACTGGTCCAGCACCGTGCCGTCCACCCGCCGGATCGTGACCGACGCGCGCGGACCCTCCACGTCGATGACCACGTAGTGCAGCACCGACTCCGCCACCTCGGTCCACCAGTCGCCGCTGACGGCGTACAGCGGCGCGCCGCCCCCCCCGGTCACCACGTACTTGATCCCGTTGACCGTGCTCCGCTCGTACATGTGATCGTGCCCGGAGAACACGGCATCCACCCCGTTGGCCTCGAAGAGCGGCACCAGGTCACTGCGGACCGACAGGTTCGAGCCGTGGGGCCCGCTGTCGTAGGGCCCTCCGTGCAGCGCCACGAAGCGGAGGTGCACCGCCGGATCCGCCGCAAAGCCCTGGAGCGTCGTCTCGAGCCAGTTGTATTGATCCGAGCCCGGCGCGAAGCTCGAGCGGTACAGATCCACGATCAGGAAGGCCGTCGTCGCATAGGTGTAGGCGTAGTAGTTCTCCACCGTGGGGGACAGATCGTCCGGCGGCGCGAACAGCTCCAGGTAGCGCGCGCCGTTGCCCTCGTGGTTGCCCAGGGTCGGGTACAGCGGAACGTCCAGCAGCAGCGCCGCCTCCACGTCGAAGAACGTCGTCCACTGGGTGTCGAGCTCGCCGTCCCCCACCAGATCTCCGGTGTGCACCAGGAACGCCGGCGCCTCGGCGACGATCCGATCCACCACGCTGCGGTGATCGTCGTGATTTGACCGCGTGTCTCCATACACCACGAACCGGTAGGGATCCGCCGCGTCGGTCTCCGTGTGAAAGACCCCCGTGGCCGAAGGCAGCCGCGCCGACTCCACCCGGTAGCTGTAGGTCTGCGCCGGAAACAGCCCCGACACCGCGAACTCGTGCCGGGTCGTCTCGGTCGGGTCCTCCAGCACCTGATCCGGGTTCTGCCCCGCGCCGATGGAGATCTGCGACGGCGCCGCGATGTCGGTCTCCCAGCAGACGAACACCCCCCGCCGCCCCAGCCGCTGCAGATACGGCCCCACCGTGATCTCCGCGTCCTCGGGCGGCGAATCATACCCCCACAAGGTCGGGATGAACGACAGGTCCGAGCTCCCCGGATCCACGTTGTGCACCTCCACGGCCAGCACGTTGTCACCCGGCAGGAGCAGCCCCGGATCCACCGAAAACACCACCTCGCCGTCCGTCGCCTCGTGCCCCACGTTCGCGGTGGTATCGAACGCCAGCGCCCCCGCCGGCACGCTCGACCGCGCGATCTCCACGCCGTTCAGATACGCCACGAAGCCGTCGTCGAACCACGCCCCGAGCTCGAGATGCGTGAGCGCGCCGATCTCCAACCCCGCCGTGAACGTCGCGCGCACATACACCGTCACGTAGCTGTTCTGCATGCCCGAGAGCACCGTGTTGTCGTCCCCATCCCCATACCCGATCCCGAACCCGGACGGGGAATCCACCCACTGCCCCCCCGGCACGAAGTCCGGCTCTGTCCACAGCGCGTCGGGCGGCCCCGTCCCCGGGAGATAGGACAGCGGATACCCCTCCGAGACGTACACATAAGACGTCGCTCGCGCCGGCACCGACCAGGCCGACGCGGCCAGCACCAACGCGGCAACCGCGAAGGCGCCACGATCAATTCTCAGCGATGCGATCATGTTCGGCAGCTCTCCTTCGACGGTTCGGCAGCGCTCCTTCGACGGATCAGCGTACCGCGGAGCGCCGCCCCATGGAAAGCGCCATCGAGCGCCGCCATCGAGCGCCGCACCGAGTCGCCCGTGCCGGCGGCGCTGTGGTCCCGTCGTGAGCGCGGGGCGGCGGCGCGCTGTGATCAGGGATCAATGCGCACCCGCAGCCACTCGCCGCCGGGGTCGTCGCGCCGTACGATCACCGCCTGTCCCGTGACGCCCAGGTGCGGCCGGCGCGCTCTCGCGACGCGCCAAAGCGGGTCACCGGTTCCCGCGTCAACGGCGTGGACGGCTCCCTGCGCCTCGAACACCACCCGGTGCTCGAGCCAGACCGGCGGACGCCAGCCCTCTGGCATGGGGACGCCGTGGGCTCCCGCGGCGAAGGCCTCCGGCGTCAGGCCACGGTTCGTGAGCTGCCGCAAGCCCGTCCCGTCGCGGCGCACCAGCCACAGGGCGGGAACACCGCCGCGGGCCGAGGCAAAAACGAGGCGAGCGCCGTCCGGGGAGAAGGCGGGGAGGGAAAGCGGCGCGCCGGGCTCGACCACCGTGTCGCGCCATCCACGACCCTCCCGGGTGTCGTAGAGGTAGAGCCCGAGGTCGGGGACCTCTCCGCCCACGTACGCCAGCGTGTCCCCGGTGGGCGACCAGGAGAGGCCGGGCAGCACGTGCTGATCCACCGCGCTGCGAGCGTCCGCGCCCGGGTTCCAGACCCAGAGCTCGTCCCGGCCGTCCAGGACCGCGACGCGTCCCGACCCGTCCGGCGCGAAGCGCGCCTCCTGGATGCGCGCGATCTCCGGCGGCAGGGGGATCGCTGTTCCCTGCGCGGTCACGAAATGGGCCTCGTAGCGGCGGCGGGCCGTGATCCGCGCCGGGGCGTGGAGCAACCGGCCGACCACCGCGGCGCCGTCACTCCCGGCGTCGAGCACCGTCCACTCCGGATCCGGGAGTCGGGCCTGAGCCGCGGCGAGCCGCGAGTCGGACCGAGACGTTGCCGCCAGGCGCACCTGCGGTGCCACGAAGCCGCTCGACGCGGTCGTGGGACGCTCGCAGCCGCGGCCCAGGAAGGCCACCAGGAGCACCAGGGCCGGCCCCGCGTCGCGGATCCGCGGACACCGGCGGCGCCGCCGCCGACCGCGCGCCCAGAACAACCCCAGGAGCAGAAACACCGCGAGGCCGCCGGATCCCGAGCCGCCCTCGCCACCGCTGCCGCACCGACAGCCGCCGGTCACAGTCGCCGACCCCGGGGGCTCGGAGCTCGACGTCGGAACGGCCGCGTCCTCCTCGCTGCCGGGGGTCGTCGGCGCACCGGGCAGGTCCGGCGTGAGGCTCAGGGTCAGTTCCGCTGCAGGGCAGCGCATCGGCACACCGGTGGGGTCGAGAAGCGAGAACCCCTCGGTGATCGCCTCGCGTACGGACTCGTCGAGGCGAACCGTGAAGCGCAGCTCGGCCAGGTCTCCAGGGGCCACCTCCTCGGTCAGGCGGGTCACGACGTCGTGGGCCGGCCAGGTCTCCTCGTCGCGCAGCGCGCTGTACGCGCCGTTCAGGGGAGCCAGCGCGCCCAGCACGATCTCGTGGGCCGGCCAGCGCTCCGCGCCCACGTTCTCGAATACGGCCCAGCCCTGCGCGCGCTCACCGGGACCGAGCACGGCCGAAATGCTCCAGTCCACCAGCCGCGCCGCAAAGGCCGGGGGAGGATCCGACAGGGTGGCGGGCGAGCCGTCGTCCACCTCGCCGTTGCAGTCATTGTCCAGGTCGTCGCACAGCTCGGGGGTCGGCTCCACGTCGCGGACGCAGGTCAGGCAGCCCGTCTGGCAGCGCATCCGTCCCGCGGCACAGACCCCGGGCTCGCCGGTCTCACACGCCGGCGTCCCGCTCGGGTCGGGCCCGGCGCATTCGCTCCAGCCGCCCCACTGGCAGCTACCGCTGCAGGTGCGGGCCTCGGTGCCACAGTCACAGCAGTCGCGCGACTGGGTGGCGCCCGGGCTGCAGGCGCCCTGCCCGGCGCAGGCCGACCACCCACCCCACTGGCAGCTGCTGTTGCAGGTGCGGGTGCGGGTGCCGCAGTCGCCGCACGACTGGGACTGGGTCTGCCCGGGGTTGCAGGCGCAGGACGTCTCGCAGGCCGTCCCGGGGATCGGGTGCGGGTAGCTCCCCTGGTTGGTCCAGTAGCTGGTGGCCTGGGAGCACGCGCCCGCAAAGGGATCGCGGTTCACGCCACCGATGCGATAGCCGAGGTGCAGGTGGTTGCCCGTGGAGCTGCCCGAGCTGGCGGACTGGCCGAGGGTCTGGCCGCAGGACACCCACTGCCACAAGCTCACGACGATGGAGTTCAGCCGCATGTGGCAGTACAGCGTCCGCGTGCCGTCGTTGTGCTCGACCTGGACGTAGTTGCCGCATCGACCGCCGCAGGTGTTGCCCAGGTAGCCCACGTTGGCGCAGCCGTTGTAGACCGAGATCACCTGCCCGGCGGCCGCCGCCACCACGGTGGTGCCGAACCCCAGGGGGAAATCCGTGCCCGAGTGGCCGTCGTAGCACACGCCCCCACACTGATAGTCGTCACAACCGGCCCCTCCGTAGTTGTCGTAGCCGTAGTTCACGCCGATCGACACGTTGAACGGACGGCGGAGCTTTGCCGCGCGCAAGGGGGATGCCGGAACCATCGCAACCAGCAGTCCACCCAACGCCACCGCAATTCGGATCCCTACAGATATCGGTGTGGCACACTTCATGACGCTACCACATCTTACGCAAGCAATGCCTGGAATGGAATCAGATTCCCGCCGTAATCCCTGCCCCGTAGCGCAGGTAGGGGTGGCACGGTGACAAGGACATGCCAAGCAACTGGAGAAGCCGTCCTTTTTCAGTACGTCATACGGGTCCAGTACCTCGCTTCGTACTTGCCCCGGTCTCCGATTCTGTGGTTCATTCTTCTAAGCCGATAGCCGTAGCCGTGCCGTAGCCGTTGTGAATACAAAAGGTTGGCCTAACATTACCTCACAATCGCGATTGACTAATATTACCGAATGTGGAAATATTACCTCTTGATGAAAGACGGGTAATGATGCCGTCGAACATATGGAATACATTCGGGATTCGCACCAGCCCGTTCTTTCAGGAGGCGCTGGACTCGTCCAGCAACAGTCTCCGGCCAATCGACCTCTTCGTGGGCCGGGCCCAAGAGGCGGAAGCCGCGCTGGTTCGGATCGTGGGTCGCGACTCCAGCAGGAACCTGATCACGGGCGTGGCAGGAGTCGGCAAGACGACTTTCATCCAGCACCTCAAGGCTCTGCTTGAAAAGGACCATGGCTTTGCGGTCACTACGGAGCACTGCCGCGTGCCCCACGACCTCTCCGCGACGACCCTGGGTGCCGAGCTTCTCCGCAGCGTAATTAGGAGCCTGCGCGCGGGGCTTCCTCCGAACAGGCTGGAGTCCCTTGCCGGCTTTGATACATCGAGGCGCCTCGTCGAAGAAACCGAACGATACGCCCGTCAGGTGAGCCTCTCCGTTCTCGGAAGCGGTGCCGGGTTCGGAAGCGGGGCGCAGATCGACCGCCCTCCCTTCCTGCCGAGCCAGTTCCACGATGCGCTCGCAGAGCTGGCATCGAGTGCGCTCCGCGAGGGGATCGAGGGGACCGTTGTGCATCTGAACAACCTGGAAAACCTCGAGAGCAATCCCATGGACGCAGCACAGCTGTTCCGCGACGCCCGTGACTACTTCCTCGTCCCAGGCGTGCACGTGCTCCTCGGAGCCGTCGACTCCTTTCCTGGCGCGGTCCTTTCGACGCACGCCCAGGTGCGCAGTATCTTCCCTCCGCCGATGGTGCTTGCCGCCTTGTCCTTCGAGGAGGTCAGCGCGTTGCTGGAGAAGCGCATCGAGTACGTCGCCATCGACGGAATGCAGCCCCTTCTTCCGGTCACGCTCGCCCTCGTCAGGGACGTCTTCGAGCTCTTCAGAGGCGATCTGAGAGGGATGTTCAACGCTCTGGAGGAGGCCTGTTTTCAGGCCCTGGGTACGCTCCGGCCCGAGCCGCTCGATGTCGAGGACGCACACACGGCGCTGTCTCCGATCTATCGCAGACAGCTTCTGCTCGAGCTGTCCGAGGCGGAGGTCGGTCACCTGGTCCAGCTGCTGCGGCTCGGCACCGAAGAGTTCCGCCAGGCCGACACTATCGATCTGCTGAAGATCTCCCAGGGTCGAGTCAGCGGGCTGTTCGGCACGCTCGAGAGGGCCCAAACCATCGTCCCCGTCCGCACCGAAGGACGCAGCCAGTACTATGCCCTTTCCGGCAGGACGCTGCTGGCCTTCGAGGGAGCATAACAGACGGGACGGGACGGGACGGGGCGGGACGGGGCGGGGCGGGGCGGGGCGGGGCGGGGCGGGACGGGGCGGGACGGGGCGGGGCGGGACGGGGCGGGGCGCGCACTCATCGCCGCCTCGCGACTGTCCATCGACGAGGAGAGCCGGGGGGTCTATGAGCTCACCAAGCCCTGGGGCGTCACGAGGGCCACCGTGCTCCGTC
>JBDRSE010000165.1:0-77898 GCA_043825095.1 bacterium | reverse complement strand
AAGTCGTCGCAGACCTCGGCGCCGGTCTGGCAGGCGGGGTCCCAGGCGCAGTCGGGGTCGGCGCAGTCGATGAGGCCGTCGGCGTCGTTGTCGAGGAAGTCATCGCAGACCTCGGCGCCGGTCTGACAGGCGGGGTGGCTCGCGCAGTCGGGGTCGTCGCAATCGGTCCAACCGTCGCCGTCGTTGTCGGTCCAGTCATCGCAGATCTCGGCGCCGGTCTGACAGGCGGGGTCCCAGGTGCAGTCGGGGTCGTTGCAATCGATGAGGCCGTCGTTGTCATTGTCGAGGAAGTCGTCGCAGACCTCCCCGGTGCCTCCACAGTCGGGATGAGCGAAGCAGTCGGCGTCGTCGCAGTCGGTGCGCCCGTCGTTGTCATTGTCGAGCCCGTCCCCACAGGCCAGCTCGACGCCGGCCTGGCAGGCGGGGTTGGAGGCGCAGTCCGGATCGGCGCAGTCGATGCGGCCGTCGTTGTCGTTGTCAATCCCGTCGCCGCAGAGCTCCACCCCGGGTTGACAGCTCGGGGCGCTCAGGCAGTCGTTGTCGAAACAGTCGGTGCGGCCGTCTCCGTCGTTGTCCACACCGTCGGCGCACTGCGTCTCTGTCTCGGGCCCCGGAATGCTGGTGCCGGCGGCGCAGCCCGTGACGCCGAGGATCAACACCACCAACAGCCGGCTCGCTCGTACCCTCGTCATCGGCCCACTTCCTCGCTCCGGAGCGGTGTGCCCGGACTTCGGCATCCCGGCGCGCAGGGAGCGGTTCGGGAGCAGATCTTCAACGGATTGCCTTTATGGTAGAGGATTCGGCGCGCTGATTCAACCGGTGCGCGTTTTAGGGGCGCCGTTCCCACGAGTCGGGTCGGTTCACCTTCGATGCATCGGTCCACAGAGCCGGGCCTGCCGCGAGGCACCGAAAAGGTTGTTTTCGTCGACTTCCCGGAGATCAGTCCGTCGCTTCGCGACTCAGTTCTTCCCCTCCGCCCCCTCCGGGGGAACCCGCGCTGCGCGCGGAGGTTGAGCTGTACGCAGCCCCGATCGCAGGGGCCTGCACCCGCATCATGGGGCCACGGAGTCGGGTCGTTGCGGGCGTGGGGCGTAGGTGAGCTCCAGGATCTCGGCCAGGGAGGCCACCGTCTGCGGCGCGCCCACGAGCAGGGGCTGGTCCTGCATCCGGTCGAAGAAGAGCTCCTGCCAGTTCGCCGGCTTGCCCTCGGCGGTTTGCAGCGTGCCCCCTGCGCGTTCGAGCAGGGCCGCCGCCGCGGCCAGGTCCCACAGGTGCGCCCGGCCGATCACTGCGGCGTCGAGGGCCCCGGCGGCGACCAGGCTCACGTGGTGCGCGGTGCTGCCCAGGGAGCGCAGCTTGCCCCGAAACCCCTGCAGGCGCGCCCAGCGGTGGAACCCGCTCGGCACGGCCACCTGGGAGAATTTACCCCAGCCTTCCCACGGCCGCACTGACAGCTCGTCCCCGTTGCGCTGCGCCTGCCCGGTGGCGTCGACCCGGTACATCCACCCGGTCGAGCCGCCCAGCAAAGGCATGTACACCACACCCGCCGCGGGTCGGCCGTGGGTCAGCAGCCCGATGCTGACCCCCCAGAGCGGCAGACCGGCGGCGAAGGACGTCGTTCCGTCCAGCGGATCCACGGCCGCCACGGTGTGCGCCTCCCGCGGGTCGTCCACCCCTGGATTCGGGATCTCCGTGTCTTCCTCACCCAGGATGTACAGCGCCCGGGCATCCGGCTGCAGGGCGCGAAGTCCCGTGACGATCAGCCGCTGCATCGCGCCGTCGGCTGCGGTCACCAGGGTGCCGTCCCCCTTCCGCTCGGCCTTGACGTGCCCGAAGTGCTCCACCCCCAGCGCTCCGGCGGAGCGGGCCAGGTCAGCGATGTCGTCGAGCGTGATCGTCATTGGGCTCCAGACCGTCTCAACTCAGCGCAGCACCCGCGGGTCGAGGAAGCTCAGGTACCGCTTGAGAATGACGGGGACGCCGGGCTCCACCAGGCCCTGCACCGTGAGCTCGGTCGGGAGCGCGACGGGCGTGAGCAGGCGTGCCGGCTTGAGGCCTGCCAGGACGGTGGTCAGCGCGGGCTGGTTCGTGCGCCCGCTCAGCCCTTCCAGATAGGCCGTCAGGTAGGCGCGAATCGCCGGCGCGGCGCGGAAGTGTCGCAGCATGATCTGCGCGGCCTTGACCGCTCGGGCGTTCGCAACCCGGCACACCTGGCGGGCGACCCCGCCGACTGCGGTGGCCTGCCTCTCCAGCAGCCGGAGCTGGGCGGCCAGCGCCTGAGCCCGCTGCGCGCGCTGTCGGCTCTTGACCCCTTCGGCTGCTCGTCCCCGCTTCTCGTGAAAGAGCGCGAGGGCGAGGTGGTAGCGCTGGTTGGCGGGATTGAGGACGACTGCGGCCCGATAGGACCTCTCCGCCTCCTTGTACCTGCCGTTGCGGTCGAGGGCCCGCGCGACTCCGTATCGCGCCGACGCCAGTCCCCCCTGCTGGCGCAGCGCGTACTGATACAGCCGCTCGGCGCGGTCGTACGCCCCGGCGCCCCAGAGCTGATCGCCCAGGCGGCTCAGGTCGATGGCGGAATTGGGGTTCGCCTTCACCGCGAGCTCCAGCTGTGCCCGCGCCTGGGTGGACCGGCCGAGGGTGATCAACACCTCGGCTTTGGCAGAGCGCAGGTCGCCCGCCCCCGGCGCGATGGCGAGCCCCCGGTCGAGCAGGCGCAGGGCCGTCGGGGCGTCCCCGTCCACCATGGCCAACCGGGCCAAGCGGAGCAGGAGTCCGGCGTTGCGCGGCTGGTGCTTTTGGGCCCGCTGGAAGTACAGGAAGGCCTGGCGATACCGCCGCGTCATCATCATCAGGTTGCCCGCCGTGATCAGCGGTGGGGCCTTGTGGGGGAAGGCCCGCAGCGTGTGCAGCATGGCATCGGTCAGGCCGGCCAGGGGGTCCGGATAGAGCGCCGGATCGAGCAGCTCGCAGTGTTTGCGCACCAGCTTGGCCAGCGCCAGACGGGCGACGGCCGGCTGCCCGGCGCCCTTGGCGAGCAGGATCTGGAGCATCAGGAATCGGGGACGATCTCCACCCAGGGTCAGGGCCCGGTGCAGGGCGGTTCGTGCCTCGGCGGGTTGGCCCGCGCGGGCGGCGATCACCGCCGCCCAGTAATGACCGTCCACGTATGAGCCGCCGAGCTTCAGCGCGGTCTGCATCTGTTTGCGGGCGCCCTGCACGTCACCGCGGAGCAAGCGGCAGAGCGCCGCCGCGGTGGCCAGGGCGGGCGTATCACCGGAGCGACGGGTGTAGGCCAGCGTGAGCAGCGCCCTGTCGATGCGCCCCGAGGCGGCCTGACTCGCGGCCCGCAGCACGTGGCTCCACCGCTGGGACTGCGGGGCCTGCGGGCGGGCCTCGGCAGTGCTCCCGTGGAGCAGTGCTGCGGTCAAGGCCGCGATCAGGAGCAAGCGTCGCATCAACCGCCGAGGGTTACCAAGAACCGGACGGCCTTCGCCTCGATCCCATAGGCAACGTCGAAGCCGAGGGCCCCCGCGGAGAGGCCCTTGATGTAGAATCGGAGTCCGACGCCGATGCCGTTGTTGACAGCGGTGCGGCTCCTGGGTCCGGGTGTGTTGGGGAGGAAGTAGCGGCGCAGCTCCTGGTCGTGCTCTTCCATGAAGGCGTCGGCGCCGCCGCCGTTGCGGAAGAAGATCCACGCCATGTCGTAGAAGACCACCGCGCGGAAGTACAGCCAGGCCAGGCTGAACATGTGGACCTTGTACTGCACCCGCAGGTTGGTCAGGGTGTCGCCCACGAACTGCTGGGAGATGTACCCCCGCAGGGCGGAGCCGCCGGTTCTCAGCTCGCGGTAGTAGGGTGCGTTGTAGGTCTGGGCGTGCAGGAACTCCAGGGTCAGGTTGTGCCGGGCCCCGAACTTCCTGCTGCGGCCGAAGTTGAAGCCGTGGAAGTACCGCGCTTCCCAGGTGACGTAGGAGAAGCTGCCCCCGAGGTTCTTGTGTGCGATGAACAGGTTGGCGTTGAGGTCGAACCCGCTCCTCATGCCGTAGACGTTGTGCGTTCGCGACAGGGACACGTCGAGATGCACGAAGGCGTCCCGGGCCCACTTCCAGAACCTGCCTTTTTGATCGATGCTGTCCCGCCAGAGGCCGTCTTCCTGCACCGCCATGGGCCCGACGTAGTAGGACTGACCGAGCGCGGCCGGATCCAGCGCCGGGTCGAGCGGGGGGCAGCGCTGGTATTCGGCGTTTTCTCCGGGTGACGACCGCAGGCACTCGGGTCTGGCATAGTCCACGAGGCCGAACTGGTACCGGATCGTCGTGGTGACCCAGTCGTACCAGCGGTAGCCGAGCTCGAGCCGGGTGCCGAACAGCTGGAACGTCTGGCTGCGGAGCAGGGTCGCGTCCCGGATGCCCTGCTTGGAGGGGTCGTACTCCTTGAGGTCCGCGCGCTCGTAGCTGAGCTGGATTCCCCAGATCCAAGGGGAGTACAGGATGTTGGGGTCCCGAAAGCGGAGGATCAATTCCTGGCTCTCGTTGCTGTAGGCGACCTTGACACGCAGCTGCTTGCCCGTGCCGCCGAGGTTCTTTTCCGTGAAGGCCAGGGACCCGCCGATGTTGCCGTCGGAGTAGCTGAACATCGGCATGATCATCCAGGAGATCTTCTCCTTGAGGGTGAGGAAGAGGATCACCGAGTTGGGTTTGTCCGTGGCGACCTCCCAGTTGACCGTCACGTCCTTGCAGAAGGGACCGGAGAGCAGGTTCCGGCGGATCCGATCGCGGACCTGCAGCGTGAAGGGCTTGCCGATGGGCACCTTGGCGTACACCAGCACCGTGCCGCGCTTGGTCTTCTTGTTGCCGATGATGCGCACTCCCACGATCGTGTAGCCGAGGCCGGGAGCCGAGCTCGGGTCCATCTCCGCGGGGCGCTCTCCCGGGCTCCGCGGGTCTCCGGGGCGGGCGGGCCCCCCACCGGCTTTGGGCTGGACCGCTGTGCCGGCCTCCGGTCGGGAGTCGGGGCGCGGTTTTCCCCAGGGCATCAGGTTGCGACGGGGCTCAGCGCGCGCGGGGGGCCGCTTCCGGGGGGGCGGCTGCTTCGGCGGCCCGCGCCTCGCGTCTGGAGTTCCCCCGGTCCGAGCGGCCGGAGGTCGGGCGCCCGGCTTGTCGGGTTGTGCCGGCGGTGGCTTGGTCGCGCCCGCCCCGGGCTTGGTCATGCCCGCTCCGGGCTTGGTCGCGCCCGCTCCGGGCTTGGTCGCGCCCGCCCCGGGCTTGGTCGCGCCCTTGTTCGGCCGGGCCGGCTTTCCGGGCGCCGCGCGTCTGGGCTTGGGCTTGGGTCGCGCGCGCCTGCGGGGCTGACCGTAAATCACCGAGCTGGTGGGTGACTGGCCCTGGGCCTCGCTCACGCCGAAGACCAGTCCGATCAGCAGCATTGGAATGCCGTATCGAGTCATGGTGACAGGATATCTGCGAGTCAGCGACCGGTCAACGCACATCGGTTTTCTCGGATTCCGGATCCGGGGATTCCGGCGGCCGGATCGCCGGTTCTAACCAGGGTCTCCTGGACACTGGGTCAAACAGCGTCACAGTGGCCACGAGGCGCCCGCCAGGCAAGGCGCGAGTGAGGAGCGCGCGCAGCGTACTTGGGGTACGTGAGCACGCACCGCAGCGAGCAACGCAGCCTGGCGGGATGGATCGTGGTCACTGTGATGCTGTTTAGTGGCGGTGCATGTGGGCCGGCCGGGGCCTCGGCTGCGGGTCCAGAGCGGGATCGCGGAACCCCTTCCGCTTGCCGACCTCGTCAAAGGCGATCTCCACGAAACAGCTCGCAAAGGCGGGGCACTCGGCCTGGCGGTAGCAGGTGTCGAGCTGGTCCAGTTGCTCGGTCAGCTTGCGGGTAATGTAGCGGCAGAGCGTGGGGATGTCCCGGAACGCCCGGGCGGATCGAATCTTGAGCTTCTTCAGATAGGACTCCCGCTTCGCGCCGCTGAGCTTCAGCTTGTCCGCCTTCAGCCCATCGATGAAGGAAGAGCACGAGCGCACGCGCTCGAAGAAGGCGCGGCACGCCTTGTCCTTGCTCAGAGACTTCAGCTCCTTGGGGCGAACCGGCTTTTTCTTGCAGCCGCCCACTCCCAGGCAGGCCAGGCCGCCCACCAGGGCGAGGATCCAACGGAGGTCAAGTCGATCGCTTCGGAGCATTCCGCATCATTAGCGGAAAACGGTGGACTGTACAATCATTGACGACGACCTTAGGGGTCGCGAATGGACAACTCGATCGTTCAGGACGCCGATCCATCCCGCCTGGCTTCGTTGCTCGGCGGTCGCGTACCACGAGGTACGCTCCCTTCTCGCGCCTTGCCAGCCGGGCGCCTCGACGCCCTGAAGCGATGATTTATTGTTGCACGGGCCCTGGGGCGTGCGGCACCATCGGTACGGCGCCCGCGTGACGGGCGCCCGATGTACCATGAACACGCTCCGTGATCCCCTGATCGGCCGGGTCATCGACTCCACCTGGCGGATCGACGAATTTGTCGCCCGCGGCTCCATGGGAGCGGTCTATCGCGGCGCCAACACCAAGATCGGCACTCCGGTGGCGATCAAGGTGCTCAACCCCGAGTTTCTGCACGACGACGAGATCCGCGAGCGCTTTCGGCGGGAGGCCACCGTGTCGGGCCGGTGTGACAGCGCGCACCTGGTCAAGGTGCTCGATCTGTGCACCGAGCCCGACGGCTACGTGGCGCTGATCATGGAGTGGCTCCCCGGCGAAACCCTGGCGGCGTACCTGCGCCGGCACGGCCCCTTCAGCGTCTCCGAGGTGGTGTCGCTGCTGGCCCAGGTGGGCGAGGGGCTCGCCGAGGCCCACGGCGCGGGGATCATCCACCGGGACCTGAAGCCCGGGAACGTGTTCCTGACCGCCTCGGGGCACGGCGGCCTCGTGATCCCGAAGATCCTCGACTTCGGCATCTCCAAGATCATCGAGGAGGGGAGCGGGCTGACCGGCACCGCCACGATGATGGGGACCCCGCACTACATGCCGGCGGAGCAGTTCGACAGCAGCCGCGACGTGGATCGGCGCGCGGACATCTATGCGCTGGGCGTGATCACCTATGAGCTGCTCGCCGGGAAGCGGCCCTTTGCCGGCGCCTCTCCCATGCAGATCCTGAACCAGATCACGTCCAGCGCTCCCCCGCCTCTGCCGGAGGCGGTGCCCGAGGGTGTCGGCGAGGTCGTTCTCAAAGCCATGTCGCGGCTGCCCGAGGATCGCTACGACCGGGTGGAGGACTACGTGGAGGCCGTGCGCGTCGCGGCCGCCGAGGCCGGCCTGGTTCCGGAGACGCTCGCGCCCACCATCGGGCTCGCAGCGTCGGACGGCGGACTGCCGGCCCATTCCCATCCCCAACGGATTCCCCTCTGGCGCCGCCTTCCCCGGTGGGTCCTTCCGACGGCGGCGGGGGGCCTGGTGGCGGTCGTGCTGCTCGTGATCGCAATAGCCCGGGGCTGCGCCGGGGAGGAGCTCCAGGGCCGCCCTCCGGCCGCGACGCCGTCGGACTGGCGTCTGGTCCGGCAGCTCGGCGCTCCGGGTGTGGCCGCCCGGGGGTTCGCGCTGGATGCCGGCGGACGCACCCTCGCCACGGTGTCGGACGTCGGGCGCGTCCGGCTGTGGCGCCTGCCCGAGGGCGAGCCCCTCGGCGAGCTCGGCGAGGGCGCCCGGGCCGTGACCCTGGCGGCCGATGGGGGGCGGCTCGCCTGGGCAACGGAATCCGGGGAGCTGGTGCTGTACGGGCTGGCGCCGCGCGGTCGGGTCTGGTCGAAGCCGGCGCCCGGGGTGCGGGCCCTCGCCTTCAGCGGGGACGGAAACCGGCTCCTGAGCGGCGGAAGCGGGGGGAGGGCCGAGGCCCGGGCCGTGGCCGGAGGGCGGCTGACAGCGCACCACGTGGCCACCGGCGCGATCACCGCCGTGGCGCTGAGCGGCGACGGCACGCGCGCGGTGCTGGGGCTGGCCACGGGTCACGCCGTGATCTGGGACGTCGTGGGGCGCCGGGTGGAGCGGCGGATTGTTGCCGATCGCTACGCCGTCGCCAGTGTCGCGCTGCACGCCGGTGGGCAGCGGCTGGTCACCGGTGGGGCAGAGGGCGTGGCCCGGATCTGGGCGTTACCCGGCGGCGAGCGTCGCCGCGAGCTGCGAGGGCAGGGCGCGGTGAGCGCGGTGGCGCTCTCCGAGGACGGCCGGTGGGCGCTCACGGGGGGGAAGGACGGTGCGGTGCGGCTGTGGGATGCGCAGACCGGAAAGCTCAAGAGTCAGGTGCGGCTCCCGGGCCCGGTATCAGCGGTCGGGCTGGCAGAGGCGGGCCGGCTCCGCGTGGTCAGCGGGCCCACCCTGGGGCTCCGGGTCTACCGCGCCCCCCCGGCGGCGCGGTAGACTCGTCAGGCAACGCCCCCGCTGCAGTGATCCTGCACCGCTGGGTCGGGCTGGTATCGGCACCGAGCAAAGGGGCCCCCTCCCGGAGATCGATCCGCCACTTCGTGGCTCACTTCGCCCCCTCCGCCCCCCTCCGGGGTGCCTCGCTACGCTCGGGGTGCCGCAAATAGCGCACCCCGTGAGCACATACCCGTCAGTAAACGCCCCCGCTGCAGTGATCCTGCACCGCCCGGTTCTCGTCGTCGCAGTCCGAGTAGTTGCCGGTGTTGAGGTCGTCGCAGCTCAGATGGGCCTGGCAGTACGCCAGGTCCAGGTAGGCGTCCGCGCAGCTGTCACTGACATCCTCGGTGTAGTCCTCGAGATACTGCTCACACTCCTGGCGACACTCGGCAGTGGTGTAGTACTCGTCGAAGTTGGGATCGCACTCCCGCTGCTGTTTGCAGGTCGATCGGCAGATCTCCTTGATGGACTTGCACCCCGTCAGCGACAGGCCGCCGAAAAACAGCGTCGGCACCACGAGCCAGAGCATTGCCGTTCGTCGTCTCATGTTTCTCTCCCGCGGCCGGCCTCGGTCAGAGGCCGCCATCATCACTGGCGTGCGTCGCTACCAGATGGCGAGCAGCATCAGCGCGCCGTAGAAACCCACCGCCCCAATCGTGTCGTTGTCGTTGTCGTCGTCGATGTACCACAGGCCCTGGAACCCGCCCTCCATGCCCATGGCGAAGCGCGGGTGGAAGAAGTAACGCATCCCGATGCCGGCGTGGAAACCGACCGCCGGGGTTTCGTCGTCCTGGACGGTGTCGCCGCTCGTGGAGAGGAACCCCACGTGGAAACCGAGGCTCATGAACAGCGTCAACGGGTTTTTCTGTACGAGGACCATCTCCATGGTGGGCTGGAAGAGCACCGTCGCCATGACTTCCTTTTGACCGGCCTGGTCGCTGGTGGTGCCGAAGAACTCGAACCCCATGCCGAGGGTGATCTTGCCCATGCGATAGCCCACCATGAAGCGCCCGGTGAGCAGCGGGAGCCCCACAGTGAAGCCCAGGGTCGAGTAGATGTTGGTGGCGGTCACCATCTTGAGCTCGAAGACCAGCCCGCTTTGCTTCGGCCCGTTGCCCGCGGCGGCCGCGGGCGCGGCGGGCGCGGCGGGCGCGCGGTAGGGCGCGGGGCTGGCCGCCGGCGTGGGCGTGGTGGCAGGGCGCGGCGTCGCGACGCCGGGATCGGACGCCTCTCCCGGGGTGGGCTGCTGCGCCCGGGCCGGGCTCGCAAGCAGGAGCAGCGCGGCGCAGAGCGCGGCGCCGAATATCGACAGGTAACTACGGTGAAAACAGCTCCTCATGATTCCCTCCATTTGGTGTCGTACGGCCACGTCGACCCCCCCCAAGCTACCACAGAAGCTGGCACAACTCATCCCGACGCTGGTATGCTGACCCAGCGGCCCTCCCGACGGGCCGAGCGGAGCGCCATGTGGACCGCACGTCGAACTCGTCTCGTCTGGTCGGGCTGGCTCCTGCTGCTGGCCGCGACCGGCTGCGCCGACCCTGCGAGCCGCACCGGGGACGGCGCGGTGGATCCCTCCCGGGCCTGTAACGGCAGCGAGCTGCTGTGTGACCGGCGCTTCGACCAGGTGGCGTACGCGACGACCCACAACGCCATGTCCAACGAGGACGACGGGTGGATCTCTCCCAATCAGCTGCATGGCATCACCCGGCAGCTCGTCGACGGAGTCCGCGGGCTGATGCTCGACATTCACTACGAGGGGGACGAAGTGTTTCTGTGCCACGGCTTCTGCGCGGCCGGGTCCCTGCCGCTGGTGGACGGGCTCGCCGAGCTCCGGGAGTTCCTGGACGCGCAGCCGCGGGAGGTGATCACGATCATCTTCGAAAGCTACGTCAGCGCGGCAGACACCGCGGCGACGTTTTCAGAGGCGGGGCTGGACGGCCGGGCGCACGCCCAGGATCCGGCGGATCCCTGGCCCACCCTCGGGGAGCTGATCAACGCGGGCACGCCCCTGGTGGTCTTCACCGACCACGAGGGAGGCACGCCGGACTGGTACCTTCCGGTGTGGGACCACTGCTTCGAAACCCACTACCACTTCGAGTCGGCCGCCGAGCTGAGCTGCGATGTGAACCGGGGCGATCCCGCGAACGCGCTGTTCATTCTCAACCACTTCCTCACCAACCCGGTGGCGCACCCGAGCTTTGCCGAGGAGCTCAACGTCAACCCGCTGTTGCTCGAGCGTGCCCGGAGCTGCGAGGCGGTGTACGGTCACCTGCCCAACTTCGTCACCGTGGACTTCTATTCCATCGGTGCGCTGTTCGCCGTGGTGGACGCGCTCAACGGAGTGACCCCGTGACCCCTCCCGGCCCGCCGCGCCGCGGGCTGGTGCTCTCGGGGGGCGCCGCCCTGGGCGCCTATCAGGCCGGAGTGCTCGGGGCGCTCCGGGCCCACGACATCGAGTTCGAGGTGATCGCCGCGGCGTCCATCGGCGTGCTGCACGCCCTGGCGTGGAACCGCGGCGACATGGTCCACCACCTGCAGGACCACTGGCGCGACAACGTCACCCGGCTGCGGCCCTTCGACGTCACCCGGCTGCTCACGTTCAACAACCCGTTCCGGTTCCAGGGCTCCATGGACGGTGTGGTGCGTCGCTATCGGACCACCCACCCCCGGGCCGACGCGCCGGGCCAGGTCCCCATCATCGTCTCGTTGACCCACGCCTCCACCGGGCGCAACCTGCTCGTGGACACCTCGGACCCCACGCTCACCGCCGAGGAGCGGATCGCGGTCTTGAAGGCCGCCACCACGATTCCGGCCCTGGGAGACGGCGCGATCCGGTTCCGTGGCCGGGCCTACTACGACGGCGGCTTCTCCAACAATCTGCCCGTGGAGCCGCTGCTAGACCGCGGCCTGGACGAGCTCTGGCTCGTCCCGCTCTTTCCTCCCCGGTCCGCGGCCCGGTGGAAGCGCCCCCTGGCCGGCCTCGTGGAGCGATTCCGTCGTCGGGCCCGGAACCCGTGGCTCCTGGGAACCGCCGGGCTCGTGGACCAGGCCATCGCCCTGCCGGGCCAGGCCGCCTTTGCGGGCCGGGTGGTGGACATCCGTCCCCCGGACGCCCTGCGGCAGTTCACCGTGCGCAAGGCGCTGACCTTCTCGGTGAAGCACATCGATCAGCTCGTGGCCATGGGCCACCGGGACGGCGTGTCCGCCTGCCGGCACTACCGCCGCGACTGTTCCTCGTATGTGTTCACGGGGGGGCTATTTGCAGCACCTCCCGAGCGCAGCGAGGTTCCCCCGGAGGGGGCGGAGGGGGAGAGCTGAGCCGCGAAGCGGCGGATCGATCTCCGGCAGGTGCCAGCATTCGCACCGCGCCGAAATCAGCCCGACAGATCCGCCGCTCCGCGGCTCATGACACACCTCCCGTCCCCTCAAGGGGAAGCCCGCGCGGCGCGGGGGGCGCAGTGCCGTTTCCCACGTGAACGGTTACTGCTCCGCTAGAACCGGCGGCTGAGCTCGAGGCCCACGGTGTAGCGGTCGCCGAGCTCGACCCAGTGGCCGAGGCCGATTTTGGAGCCGACGGCGATGGACCACTTGGGGAGCTGATACCGCAGGCCGGGATGGAGGCCGAAGTAGGCCCGGGGGTCGGTGAAGCGGAAGTGCCCGACGAGCTCCACCACGAGCTCGAAGGCGCCGTTGCCGGGGAGGCGCATCGGCAGGCGCACCACGTTGGTGAGGTGGACGGCCGTGAGGAAGACCAGGTCCGGATCTCCCCCGGTGATGGCCAGCGCCAACGGGGTGTAGGCGACCCACATCGAGTACCACTTCGCCACCACCAGACCCAAGGACAGGCCCACCTCGAGGGCGCCCCAGTTCATGTCGTTGACCCCGTCCCCCAGGGCGTCCCGAAGCGGGGGGCGCGGATGGCGCTGGTCGCTGAGCACCGACGTGGCGGTGGGGATCGTGCCGCGAACGTAGACGCCGAGCTGACTGCTCAGCGAGTTGGATCTGGGCATCCACCTGCCCCGGGCGGTGGCCGAGTCGCCGATCAGGTACCGCAGGTACAGGCGGGTCACGCCGAGATCGACGCGGGTGTGATGCTCGTCGATGGCCGGGGGCACGTACACGTGGTCGTCGAGCAGCTCCAGGGCCACGAGGCTGCCCCCCAGCGCCAGCCCGTGGGCTCCCGGGATCGCCCACTCCCCGCCCACGATCAACCCTCCGCGGCTGGAGGTCACCTCGCCCCAACCCTGGGTGTTGGTGGAGCCGATCTGAAAGGCCACCGCGGCCCAGACACGGGACTGCGGCGCGTCCCCGGGGGGCACGAGCAGAAAGGCGCCCGTGTGCAGGTGCACCGCCGGTGCCGGGGCCTGCAGCGGCGTGGCGGGCGCGGCCCCGGCGGGCGCGACCCCCTTGGGCATGGACGCCAGGAGCAGGAAGATCGCGAGGGTGCGAGTGCGGAGAAACGGCTGTGCTCTCATGTTCAATCTGCGGTGTTGGGGCCGATGGTGTTGCGGAGGTAGTTGCCGCGGCCGGTGGGCCAAGGCATGCAGTTGTCGGCCGAGCCAGGCACGGTAAAGACGTCCAGGCCGTGGTCGATGGTCAGCACGAGGATCTCCAGGGTGCCGTCGCCTTCGAGGTCGGTCACCGTGGGGGCGGCCGCGGCGCCGATGCCGTTGCCCGAGCCCGGATCCTGCCCCGGGAGCTCGAGGTCGTGCAGCTGCTCTCCAGCGGCTGAGAGGATCACCAGGTGGCCGTCTCCGTCGTCCTCGCCGAAGGTGCCGAAGATCAGCTCGGGCCGCCCGTCGCCGGACAGGTCCGCCACCACCACCTCCGAGGCGTAGAGCAGGTCCTTGCCGCGGCTGTAGTCGTACCGCCAGAGCAGCTCGCCGTCGGCGCTGAAGCAGTAGATGAAGCCGTCGTTGATGGGCGCGATCAGCTCCGGGCGGTTGTCGCCCGAGAGGTCGACGATGGTGGGCGCGGGAACCCCGCCGGGCGGATACCAGTCGTCGTCTTCGAAGGGGTGCTCCGACAGGGGCGGGTGCTCCCAGCCGGCGTGGCGGCGCATGGAGCGGTTCCCCGTGGCCGCGTGATCGCCGTCGAAGACGAAGAAGGCGTAGTGGTAGGTGTGGTAGGGCTCGTCCATCTCGGCATTGGCCACGCCGATCACTTCGTTCAGCCCGTCGCCGTCGAGGTCGGCCACCGCGGGCGGCGAGGCGGTCCACTGGGCCCACATGGTCCAGCCGGGGTGGGGCCACTCCCCTTCGTGGTCGTGGTAGTGTCGGTCCTCCACGTCCGGATCGATCCACCGGATGAAGGTGCCCCAGTCCATGGGATCGCCGTCGTAGTCGCCGCTGCGGCGGGAGTACCAGGTGTCGGCCTGAACGGAGACGCCGTCGTGGTTGAAGGCCATCATCTCGTGGGTGTCGTTGGTGACGATCACCTCCAGCTCCGGGTCGTCGTCGATGTTGCCCACGGCCACGTTCAGGCCGTAGCAGCCGTAGCCGTGGTGGCCGTAGCCGTTCTGGTCCCCGCCGGGGCCGGTCTCGTTGTTGTACCGGGGCCACGCCTGCCAGTCGGTGAGCCCGGCGGGCTGGTAGGGCTGCCCGTCGGCGTCGATCACGTGCACCCGGGGCGCCTCGCCGCCGCCGGGCAGCTCGCCGGTCTCCGTGGTGGAGCCGATGACCTCGATGCGGCCGTCTCCGTCCAGGTCCGCCGCTGCCAGGGACCGCACCTCGGGGGCCTCGCAGCAGGCCACATAGGGCCAGCCCGCCTTGATCTGGAAGCTGTCATTCAGCCACTCGTAGGCCGCGATGTACCCCTCGTTGCTACCCACCACCAGCTCGATGATCCCATCCCCGTCCAGATCGGTCACGACGTGGGGCGCGTAGATCCGTCCGAAGTGGTGCGTGCCGCGCTCCACCTGATCGATGAGCGTGCCGCTCGTATCCCAGACGAAGACGTCGTAGAAGGCGGCCACGATCTCCTTTTGGCCGTCGCCGGTGAGATCGATCGCCACAGGAGAGGCGAACCAGCCGGTGTTGCCCCGCAGGTTGCGCACGTGCTCCGGCGCGCTGACCGCCGTCGAGCCGCCGCCCGCGGCCGGGGCGCAGACCGGATCCGTGGTGGACTCCTCGCACCCGGTCAGCAGCACAAGCACAGTGATTGTTAGTGATATCGTTTTGCTCATGTCCCACCCCGCTCTGGGTGTGATCCTATCACAGGGTCTGCGCTCTTGACGACCCCACCTGGGTGCGATACTCCGGGCCTTGGTCGAGAGGTCTGAGGTGGACCATGTCGGAGCCGGTGGACATCGCAGTGTTCGTCTCGGGTAGCGGGAGCAACCTCGAGGCGGTGCTCGCGGCCGCGGAGTGCGGATTCGCCGCGGTGCGCGTGGTGGCCGTGGTCAGCGACGTGCCGGGGGCCTTCGGCCTCATCCGGGCGGCGCGGCGGGGCGTGCCGACACTGGCCGTGGACAAGAGGCGGTACCAAAGCCGGGGGGATCACGAGCGGGCCGTGCTCGAGGCCCTGGCGCCCTACGCGCCCCGGATGGCCGTGCTGGCGGGCTACATGCGGCTGATCACCCCCGTGCTGCTGGAGCACTTCTCGAGCGAGGGCCGGCTGGGAGTGGTGAACATCCACCCGGCCGACACCCGGGCCTACCAGGGCACCCACGGCTACGAGTTCGCCCTGGGACTGACCGGCAAGGGCGCCAAGCGGCTCGACAAGACGTACATCACCGTGCACTTCGTGGACGAAGGCATGGACACCGGCGCGATCATCGCCCAGGCCGAGGTGCCCATCCACCCCGACGATACCCTGGACGACGTGAAGGCGCGCGGGCTGGCCGTGGAGCACCAGCTCCTGCCGCGCATGGTGGATCGCGTCGCCCGCGGCGAGGTGGTGCTCCGGGACGGCGCGGCGCTGGAGCCCTAACAGATTTCACGCGGAGCGAGCTCCGCAGGAGGAACCCATGGCGGTGAACATCGTCGATCAGGCGGACGACCTGGTGAGGATCCAGCACGTCTTGTTGAGCGTGTCCGACAAGACCGGCCTCGAAACGCTGATCCCGGGGCTGGTGGAGGTGAACCCGGAGATCCGCTTCTTCTCCACGGGCGGAACGCACGCCCGGATCCAGGAGATCCTGGGGGACGCCGCGTCCAAGCACCTCAGCCGGGTATCGGACTACACGGGGCAGCCGGAAACCCAGGGCGGGCTGGTCAAGACGCTGGACTTCAAGATCTACCTCGGCCTGCTGACCGAGCGCTACAACCAGGCCCACCGGCAGGATCTGGCGCGGAGCGGCGCGCTGCCCCTCGACCTCGTGGTGGTGAACCTCTACCCGTTCACCGAAACCGTGGCCCAGGCCGACGCCACCGTGGAGAAGGGCCGCGCCAACGTCGACATCGGCGGGCCGTGCATGATCCGCGCCTCGGCCAAGAACTACCTCCGGGTGGCCTCGGTGGTGGACCCGGCGGACTACGGCGGCCTGCTCGAGCGGCTGCGGGCCGGCGCGGGGCGGCTCGACATCAACACGCGCTTCGCCCTGGCGCGCAAGGCCTTCGCGCACACCGCGGCCTACGACGCGGCGATCAGCGCCTACCTGGCCGACGCGTCGGAGGACGCCATGCGCAGCTGCTACCAGCTGCAGAACCAGGAGTAGCCCATGGCTGACGATCTCAAGCAAGCCTACCGCACGGTCATGGACGACCACTTCCCACCGGAGCTGGAGATCGCCTTCATCGACGGGGAAAAGCGCCAGGTGCTGCGCTACGAGAAGGTCAGCTGGGTGATCGACGGCGTCGACAAGGGGCTGCGCTACGGCGAGAACCCGGGACAGGAGGCCGCGCTCTACCGGCTCGCCAGGGGCAACCTCGTGGTGGGTGAGGTGGAGCTGCTCGGCCCCGGCCGGGGCCTCGTGTGCGACATGGAGCTGCTCCAGTCGGGCAAGCACCCGGGCAAGACCAACCTCACCGACGTGGACAACGCGCTCAACATCCTGCGGTACCTGGCCGACCGACCCGCCGCGGCGATCATGAAGCACAACAACCCCTGCGGCGCTGCGGTGCGCGACTCCCTCGCCGACGCCTACCACGCGGCGAACCTCGCCGATCGCGTGGCCGCCTTCGGCGGGGCCGTGGCGCTCACCTTGCCCGTGGACAAGGCCACGGCCGAGCTCATCGCCGAGAACTACCTCGAGGTGGTGGCCGCGCCCGACTTCGAGGAGGGCACCCTCGAGCTCCTCGGCCGGCGTAAGAACCTGCGCATCGTCCGGGTCGCGCGTATGGATCGCCTGGCCGACTACGCCAACAGCCGGGTGCCGGAGTTCAAGGCGCTCATGGACGGCGGCCTGGTGGTGCAGACCTCCTTCCTGCTCCAAGCCCGCACGCCCGAAGACCTGCTCCCGGCCGTGTCCACCTACAAGGGCTCGGAGTACAAGGTCAACCGCCAGCCCACGGCGGACGAGCTGCGGGACCTGCTCTTCGGCTGGGCCGTGGAAGCCGGGGTCACCTCGAACTCGGTGCTCTATGTCAAAGACGGCGTCACCGTGGGCATCGGCACCGGCGAGCAGGACCGGGTGGGCGTGGCCCAGATCGCCCGGGACAAGGCCTACACCAAGCTCGCCGACCGGCTCTGCTTCGCCCGCGCGGGCAAGGCCTACAACGAGCTCGCCACCACCGGCCCCGACGCCGACCTCCGGGCCGAGCTCGACGCCGAGGTGCGCGAGCAGCGGGGCGGCCTGCCCGGCTCCTGTATGGTCAGCGACGCCTTCTTCCCCTTCCGCGACGGCATCGACGTCGGCCTCGAACAGGGCGTCGCCGCCGTGATCCAGCCCGGCGGCTCCCAGAACGACTACCAGTCCATCCAGGCCTGCAACGAGCGCGACGCCGCCATGGTCTTCACCGGACAGCGCAGCTTCAAGCACTGATCTTTCCCGTGTGGACGGGTTGCGCGTCCCTGTAGCTCCGTCGCGTAAAACAGCGTAAGAACTGGGCCGCTGTAACGTTGACCTGCTCCACCAGCACATCAGCGCCGCCAGATTGGCCTGCTCCAGCGACCTCGACGATCTCCGGGTACCAGCGGAACAACAGGGGCACTTGATATAATGTCTATTCGGCCGCATAATAGAGACATGACAGCCGAGGAGGCCCAAGCGCTGGCCGATGCCTATGGGTTCGCCTCGGCGGGAAGGATAGTGATGAGCCGCCATGCCGAGGCGCGGATGGAAGAACGCGGGGCGTCCTTCGCCGATGTACGCCAGGCCCTCGTTTCCGCGACCTCGTGCCACGCCCAGCCGGACGAACGCTGGCGGATCGAAGGTGGCTGCGACGGCGACGGCGACGCGCTGACGGTGGTTGTCACCTTCGAGGGAAGCGTGGTGGTCGTGACGCTGTTCTGAGGAGATGTCCAATGTTGGAGAAATGCCCAAGCTGTCAAGCCAAGAAGGTGAGACCCGGCAAGGCTGAGCTCACCCGCACGCTCGGCGGGGTGACGTTCAAGGCCAAAGTGCCCGTGGAGCGTTGCGGGTCCTGCAAGGAATGGTACGTCTCGTATGACGATGGGCGCCGGTTCGAGATCGCCGTGGCGCTGGCCGTGGCGGCTCACGGGCTGAATTCCGCCGACGCCTTCAAGTTCATGCGCAAGGCAACGGAGCTTCTCGCCGCTGACCTGGCCGAGCTACTGGCTGTCACTCCCGAGACCGTCTCGCGCTGGGAGACCGGTAAGGTGCCAGTGGAGCGCCGCGCCCTGGCCCTGCTCCAGTCCCTCGTGGCCGATTATGCAGAAGGCAGCACCGCGACCCTGGATCGTTTGCGCGCCCTCGCCAGCCACAAGAAGCGCCCCAAGCGCGCCGTCCGCGTAGCCTTGGCGGGGACCTGAAATAGAAGAGTGAACCTGCCCCGGTTTGGTGGACAGTACAAAACCCCGGGAGACCCGAATCGGCTCGAGCTGATTGGCTACCAGCTTGGCTCGCAGCAGGAGCTCCGCATCACCGACGATGGGGATCGAGAAATTGCTCTGCTGCACAATGGCAGGTTTGTCGTATGTCGGCTGATCCCAGAGGAAGCTTCCTCGGACATGCTCCATCTCTCTTTCCTCGACTTGGACACCAGTGATGTCACAGTCCTCTGTCCGGCGGACCGGGCGCCCGAGGGGGGTTCCATCAGCGACCGGTACATGACCTGGGTGGCCATGCCTCCGAACTCACAGTACTCCGTGAAGGACGTCTACACCCACGACCTGCAAACAGCGCAGACCGTAAGTTAGACAGTACAGCCGGTGCCGAGACGTTCGACACGTGCGACCAGGGCTGCGACCTCGAGTGTGTCAACACGCCCACCTGCAACCAGACCTGCGGCGCCCAGGACGGCTGCACCTGCAACGGCTGCCCGTAGTCACCGGCGCTCAGTCGTCTCCCAGCAGGGCGAGCACCCGCTCCTCGAGGAGGGCCGGGTCTCAGATGGGCTCCAGCTCTTGCGCTGCGGCGTCGCCGCAGCGACGACGGACGAGGCCGAGCAGCGCCTCGCGGCGGCCTTCCTGTCGGCCCTCCTGTCGGCCCTCCTGTCGGCCTTCCTGTCGGCCTTCCTGTCGGCCCTCGTCGTAGCGGTGGTCGAGGAGGCTCTAGCGTTCCTCGGGAGTAGAGGGGATTGTCTGGTTCACGAGAACATCCTCTAGGCGGCTCTTTGGCGATTGTGGCACAGCCGGATCGGCAAGTAAGGCAGTGATGGCCGCTCGCGCCTCCTCGGCCGTCTTTGGCGTGGGCATGAGGCGCAGGACCGAAGTACCGGGCATGTCCACCGGGAGGCTCAGCAGGTCCACGACCAGGAGATCACCGAGCATCGGCCTGCGTGTGTACCAGATCCCGGGCAGCCCCAGCTCCGGGAAGTCGGCTCGCGGGGCTACCGCACGCCCCACTTCCGTAGATACTCCGAGAGCCAGCGCCGGCTGGCGCGAATCCCTTGCTTCTTCAGCGCCCGCTCGGTGGCGGTGACGTTCTGACCGGACGCCTGGTAGGCGGCGATGATCGCCTCCCGGTGGCGCTCGTACTGCGACCAACCGGTGGGCTGGGCGTCGTTGCTGGGTTGCTGCTGCCCGCGCACGCGGACGACCACGGGGTTGTTTGGATAGCGCTCCGCGAGCAGCGCGCCCAGGGCGCGGTGTTGCTCCTCGCCCCGCATGGCCACGCGGGCGGCAAAGGCTTCGGCGAGGTGGATGAGCTCCCTGACGTTGCGCTGAGAGAAAGGCAGCAGGCAGATCGCTTCGAGCTGGTCGGGGTGCAGCTCGGCCAGCAGCTCGTCGCCGGGCAGGCTGTGTCGGGCGGCCGCCGGCCCCACCGCCGCGGCGAAGATGTCAGGCACGTCGGCGCGTCGCTGCGAAAGGGGCGGGACCTCGACCTGCTGCAGGCGGTTCACCAGGTCGAAGGCGAGGAACCCCTGCGCCGAGGCCAGCTCGACGTCCATGTTCGTCCCCAGGATGAGCAGCAGCCGCAGGGTGCGGGTCGTGCTCTCGCCGATGCGCGAGAAGGCGCCGTCCTCCACGAATCGCAGCAGGGAGCGCTGCACGCGGGGCGACAACACGTGGGCCTCGTCCAGAAACAACACTCCGCCGGCCGCCTGTTCGAGCAGCCCGGCCCGTTCCGAGACGCCCGAGAAGGTCCCCTTGGCCACGCCGAACAGTGTCGTCACGGCCTCCTCTTCGGTGGAGAAGCGCGCGCAGTTGTGGGCCACGAGCTCACCGGTGACCCAGGCCTGGGCCTCGGCGTGCCGTGCCAGGGCGCGGGAAGCGAGCTCCTTGCCCGAGCCGGACTCGCCGTGGAGCAGCACATGTCTGCCTACGGCCGCCGCCTCTCCCAGGCGCGCCATGAGCTGGGGCGAGTAGAAGCGACCCGCGAGCCCGGACTCGCGGACTCCGGGAGCCGACGTCAGCAGCGGCGTCAAGTCAGCGCACACCACGAGCAGGCTGCCGCCGCACCGCACCAGATCGCCGGGCATCGTCTCCCGTCCGGCGTTACCGAGGCGCTCGCCATTGAGAAAGGTTCCGTTGGTGCTGCCCAGGTCTGACACCAGGATTCGCCCGCCCTGGAGCTGGAACCGGGCGTGCAGCTTGGACAGCCGCTCGTCGGCCAGGAGCCAGCTCGACTCCGGTCCCCGCCCCACCGTCAGGCCGGCCGCGGTGACCCGCGCGCGGTCCGTGCTGGTGGCGCCCCGAGGGGCGTGGGCCAGGAGCAGCCCCGGAGTCGGCTCCGCGGTGAGAAATCCGCCCCCTGTCTTTGAGGTCATCTGGGTGGTGCGCTGCTTGGTGGACACAGTCTCTCCCCGGCTCCTGGATCGGCCGGAGATGTTACCCGTGGATCACGGCTTTGTCACTGGAACATCGCGCCTGTAACAGCTCGCGGCTCTAGGTAACGGTAAAACCGGAGATCCGCCTTCAGTCTGAGCCGCCGTAGGTAGCGCGTGGCAACGGGAACCGTCAGAGATCTGGCACAATAAACAAGTAATTTTAACAAATTAGAATATTGTCGTCTCGGTTGTCGCTCGGACGGGCCGCCGGCCCGCACCCATGGCACATGTCTTGCTGAGTCGTCCCGGGACATGCACTCAAGGTTGCCAATCCGACTCGCTCCAGATCCAGCCCAAGGGATAGGTCGCAATACGATCAACAGCGTTGACACTTGTAATGGCCACAACTATTCTGATCCCATGTCAAAAGTGGGGACAGTGATCGAGGGCAAGTACGAGATCACCCGTCTCATCGGAGAAGGGGGCATGGGCGCGGTCTACGAGGCCCACCACAAGTTCATCGGCCGCAAGGTGGCCGTCAAGTTCCTGCACGCCCAGTACGCGACCAATCCGCAGGCCATTCAGCGCTTTCTCCAGGAGGCGCAGATCGCCGGCAGCCTCGGGCACGCCAACATCTGCGAGGTGACCGACATCGGCCGCACCGAGGATGGCGCGCCCTACATGCTCATGCCTCTGCTCAAGGGGTGCTCCCTGGGCGAGGAGATGAACGCCTTGGACGGCTTGCTTCCGACCTCGCGAGTGTTCGACATCATCTACCAGACCCTCACCGCGCTCCAGCGGGCCCACGACGAGGGCATTGTCCATCGCGACCTCAAGCCGGACAACATCTTCCTCACCCACATGGGCGACCGCGAGGACTTCGTGAAGATCCTCGACTTCGGGATCTCGAAGATCGTGAGCGGGACCGGCTCCATGCCGGGGGTGTCCGGCGGGCTCACGACCACCGGTATGGTCCTGGGGACGCCTTACTACATGGCCCCTGAGCAGGCCAAGGGGGCCAAGGATCTCGACCACCGCGTGGACATCTACGCGGTCGGCGTGATCCTGTACGAGTTGCTCACCGGTCAAACCCCGTTCCAGGCCGAGAGCTACAACGAGATCATCGTGAAGATCGTCATGGAGCCCTTCCCCACGCCGCGCTCGATCAACGCCAGGATCCCGGTGGCCGTGGAGGAGGTGGTGCTCAAGGCCATGGCGCGGGATCCCGGTGAGCGCTTCAAGTCCGCCCGGGACTTCAAGCACGCGCTGCTCACCCAGGCGCGCGAGAGCGAGATGTCGTTGCCGAGCTACCTGACCCGCGCCGACTTCACCGGCGACGTGGAGCTCTTCGACACGCGGGCCTTGGAGGGCGAGGCGTTCCCACGCAAGCGGAAGGTCCTGCCCATCGCCGCTGGTGCGCTGGTCGCGGTGGCCGCCGTCGTGCTCCTCGTGCTGCAGCCCTGGAAGGGCGAATCGAAAGGGGAGACGAACAAGAGCGCACCACCCACCTTGGCGTCCATGGATGCCATGCGAGCCCCACCGAAGCCCGACCGGGTCACCCTTCGGTTCCTGGGGCTGCCCGTGGGCGGGCGAATCGTCGTCGACGGAAAGCGGGTGTGGCACGGCACCGTCAAGCTGCCCCGCTCGACCCAGCGACTTCGCTACCGCGCCACCGCTCCCGGTCACGTCGCGTCGGAGGATTGGATCGTGCCGGACCGGGACCGCACCACGAGCCTACAGCTCGGCACGAGCAGCGCGGGACCCCCTCCCATGGGCCGTCCGGGAAGGCACCACGGCGTAAGGCCGCGTCACGCCGTTCGCGCCCCCGGCATGCGCGCCCCCGGCATGCGTCGCACCTCCGCGATGTCGATGGGAACCATGCGGGTGCGCGGCCGTCACGACACGGTCATCGACACCGACTATGGCGAGGATTGAGCCGATGAGACACCCGCGTGTGCATCTCGCCCCGCTCGTCCTGCCGTTGCTGCTGTTGCTCGGCGCGAGCATCGGTCCCCGCCCGGCCGAAGCGCGCGGAGCCGAGCCGAACGCGCGCACCCTCTTCCGGCAGGGCGTGAAGGCCTTCAAGGCCGGGCAGTACCCCATCGCGCTCCAGCACTTCGTCGCCTCCTACAAGCTCAAGCCCAAACCCCTCGTCATCTTCAACATCGCCATGTGCCACCGGGCCCTGTTCCGGTACAAGCTCTCCATCGCCGCCTTCCGCGCGTACGTGAAAACCATGGGGGGACGTGTGCGCAAGCAGAAGCGGGAGCTGATCGCGCTGCTCATCCCGCAGATGGAGTCCATGCTGGGTCGCCTGCGGTTCCACGTGGACCCGCTCGGAGCGGACATCAAGGTCGACGGAGAGCTCGCGGGCTCAGCCCCTCTCACTTCCGTGGTCACTGTTGATCCCGGAAAGCACGTGATCGAGGTCGCCCGGGAGGGCCACAAGACCCATCACCAGAACCTCAACGTCGCCTACGGCCAGCGCGTTCACCTGAACATCAAGCTCGTGAAGATCCTGCAGCCCGGCTTCGTCGTGATCTCCGTCCCCATCGTCGGCGCCCTGCTCTCCGTGGACGGCGGCAAGCCCCGTCCGGCGCCCTTCTCGGCCCGGCTGACCGAGGGGCCGCACAAGGTCCGCGTCACCGCGCCGGGCCACAAGCCCCGCACGATCACGATGCACGTGCTGGCCGGCAGGCTGGTCAAGGAGCGGGTCGAGCTGGAGCCGCTGCCCCAGCTGCGCCTGCGGCCACGGCGTGCGCTGCTGCCGCCCCGCCGTCGCCCACCGCCGCCGCGCCCCATCACGACGAAGGTCACCACGCCGTTCTACAAAACGGCCTGGTTTTGGACCATCGTGGGCGCGCTGCTCGTCGGGGCCGGGGCCACGGCCGGCTACTTCATCTGGCAGGGCGCCCAACCGCCGGATCGAACCTATGACGACAACCTGCAGCTACGATGACGATGAACGACACCACTACACATGCCAGATCTCTGCGAAGAGCCGCCGCGACACCATGTTGGTTGGCCATGTCGGTGCTGCTCGGCGTGGCCACCACGGCCTGCGTCGAGGAGATCGACCACGTGGTCGTGGCGCTCACCGCGGACGGCCTCGACATCGCCCACGAGCTCGACACCCTCGAGATCACGGTCACCGCCTCTAGCAATGCCGCCGGAACCGAGCTCTGCGAGCCGCACACCATCTACTACTCGCTCGACCCTGGCGACGCCACGCACATCACCCTCCCGTTCCAGCTCGAGATCACCCCCGGCTCCATCTACGACAAGCTCCTGTACCTGCGCGTGGTCGGCAAGCACTACGGCACTGCGCGCTTCAAGACCGAGCGCGCCGCCTCCCTGGCGGGCGGCGATTCCGTGCTCAACGTGAGCATCACCGCCGACTGCCTCGGCGTGGGCACCGGATATGGCCAGCACTGCCAGGGCGGCGTCGCCACCGACTCGCCGTTTGCGGCCATCTTCGACGAGGGACAGTACGTGGAGGCCGGCGAGGCCTGCCGCGCGCCGGAATAGCGCCTAGAGGAGCCCGATGAACTCTTCCACCGACATCCCGGACTGGCGAATGATGGCCCGAAGCGTCCCCCGGCCCAGCGTCTTGTGGTCCGGTACGGTCACCTGGGCAAATGGTGAGTCCCGCCGCAGAATGATGTGGCTCCCGGTCTGGCGGCGGACCGTGAGCCCGGCCTTGCACAACGCTGTGACCGCCTCGCGGCCGGAGAGGATCGGTAACGCCGGGCTCATACGGCTACGACGATCGTCTGGAACCGCTCCTCGGGCACCGGCAGGCCGTCCTCGTTCAGGACCTCGATGTAGGCCTCGATGGCTTCGCGGATCTGCTCCAGCGCCTCTTCGCGCGTCTTGCCCTGGGAAATGCACCCGGGTAGCGACGGCACCTCCGCGACCCAGAACCCATCCTCGTCCGGAGTCAGCACAACCTGTCGCATGGTCTACCTCTCGGCGTTCAGGGCGCACGTGCCTTCGAGCGTCCTTGACCGCTACGTACGAATTTACGCGTTGCCCGGTCGCCTGTCCACGCACAAGCGACAGGGCAGTCAGAAAGACCGGCCGCCGGCGGCGCCTCGGCGGCTCATAGCGACCTCCTGGGGCGGCCGGACCCGCCCGGTCCAGGAGACAGACACCGACCACGGGTCGAACCGCGACCCGGCACGAGGCTCACGGCCACGTGCATCTTGGAGGAAGCCATGCGCAGCCTCGCGCCCCACTATTTCATCACACTCCTGCTGGCAGGAATTGTTTCCACCGCCTGCCCTCCGCCCCCGGGTGACCTCTGCGCCGGCATCGACTGCGGCGACAACGGCCACTGCGTCGCCGTCGGCGGCGGCGCCACCTGTGAGTGCGTCACCGGCCACCACCCCGAGGGCCTCACCTGCGTCCCGGACGGCGACGCCGGCGTCCCGGACGGTGCCGTCGAGACCTGCGGCAACGGCATCGCCGAGCTCGGTGAAATGTGCGACGGCCAGGACCTCCGCGGCGAAACCTGCGTCAGCCTCGGCGGCGACGACGGCATCCTCGCCTGCCGCCCCGGCTGCAGCTACTTCGACACCTCCGGCTGCGTCACCTCCTGCGGCGACGGCTTCATGGGCGGCACCGAGCAGTGCGACGGCGCCGACCTCGGCGGCGCCACCTGCGAATCCCTCGGCTACTACGGCGGCGCCCTCACCTGCACCGCGAGCTGCACCCTCGACCTCACCGCCTGCGCGGCCGTCGGCCGCTGCGGCGACGGCGACATCCAAACCACCGAAGGCGAAGAGTGCGACGAAACCAACCTCGACGGCGAAACCTGCGACTCCCTCGGCTTCTACGGCGGCACCCTCGCCTGCGACCCCACCTCCTGTCTCTTCGACGTCACCATCTGCGGCGGCTACTGCGGCGATGGACTTGTCCAAACCGCCGACGGCGAAACCTGCGACTCCACCAACATGAATGGCGAAACCTGCCTCTCCCAGGGCTTCACCGGCGGCATCCTCACCTGCCAATCCACCTGCCAAAGCTACAACACCATCGCCTGCACCGGCACCGCGCAGGTCTGCGGCACCAACATCGTCGAAACCGGCGAAGACTGCGACGACGGCAACCTCCGCTCCCACGACGGCTGCTCGAGCTGCTGCACCACGGAGGAGGCGACCTGGGAGCAGCTCACCCCGGCGACCTCACCTCCGCCTCGGCACGGACATAAGGCCGTGTTCGATTCAAGACGAAGAAGGACCGTCGTCTTCGGTGGAAGTGACGGGACATTCAACGACGAAACCTGGGAGTTTGATGGAAACGACTGGTCCCTGGTTTCCACATCGACTGCCCCCACTCCTCGTCATCTGGTTGCGCTGGCCTATGACTCGTCCAGAGGACGGGTGCTGCTTTATGGAGGCTATTCACCGGGTTGGTGTACGTCGTGCAGCGACAGCTGGGAGTTCAACGGAGTGGACTGGACCCAGCTGTCACCTGGAGGGTCCCCTTCGGGGCGGTCTGGAGCTGGGTTTGCCTTCGACGAGCTGCGAGAGGTGAGTGTGCTCTTCGGAGGTGTGGAGAACACTACGAACCACAACGACACCTGGGAGTACAACGGCGTGGCCTGGTCGCAGCTCGCGCCCCAAACATCACCCGCGGTCCGACAACAGGTTGGTGCTACATTTGACCCGGCTCGAGGAGTCGTCACGATCTACAGCGGGTGGGACGGCAGCACCAACTACGCGGATACCTGGGATTTCGACGGTACGAACTGGACGGAAACCACGCCCGCAGTATCGCCGCCCGGTCGACGGGGGCATCAGCTTGTATACGACCCCAACACCCAGAGGGTGGTGCTCTTCGGGGGCAACTACCAGTCCGGACAGTACTACGCAGACACCTGGGAGTACGACGGTACGAGTTGGACCCAGACCACACCAGGCAGCTCACCTACCGCGCGAAACCACTTCGCGATGGCGTTCGACGAAAATCTCGATGGCGTCTTGCTCTACGGTGGAATCACCGTCAATGACGCCTACCTGGGAGACACCTGGCTCTACAGGCACACCTCATCGTGCGCCGAGGAAGTCTGCACCAGCGGCACCGACGACGACGGCGACGGCCTCGTCGACTGCGCCGATCCCGACTGCACCGGCAAGCCGTGCTCCACCGGCATCTGCCGCGGCACCACCTGCGAGTCCATCGCCATGGGCAACGGCTACCTCGAGGTCGGCGAGGACTGCGACGACGGCAACACCACTCCAGGCGACGGATGCGACGGAAGCGGCCAGATCGAGCCCGGCTACTTCTGCTCCGGCCAGCCCTCCACCTGCACCCTGCTATGTGGCAATAGCCTCCTCGACACCGGCGAGCTCTGCGACGGTGCCCTACTCAACGGCAACGACTGCACCACCATCGGCCAGGGCTTCGCCGGCGGCACCCTCGGTTGCGGTGCCACCTGCGACGCCTGGGTCACCACGAGCTGCACCGCCCCCGTCTGCGGCAACGGTGTCGTCGAGCCCGGCGAAGACTGCGACGACGGCAACCTCCGCAGCCACGACGGCTGCTCCAGCTGTTGCACCGCCGAGGCGCCTACTTGGGAGCAGCTGTACCCAACGACTTCCCCCCCTGCGAGGACCTACCATGCAGCCACATATGACTCGGGACGCCGCCAGCTGCTGCTTTTCGGGGGTACCGATTCTCTCCCGCACTATGCGGACACCTGGGAGTACGACGGCGCCCAGTGGATGCAAGTGTCGACGAGTACGTCGCCTTCGCCCCGAGTGATTCCGGCCCTGACCTACGATGCCAGCCGCGAGGTTTCGGTCCTGTTCGGGGGCGGGTTCTGGACCGGTAGTTTCTACCAGAACCTGTCCGATATGTGGGAGTACGATGGCTCGGACTGGATCCAAGTAACGCCGGCTGGTGCTCCTTCGGCGCGGCGAGGATCCGGCGTGGTGTTTGACCCGCTTCGCAGTGTGGTCGTGCTCTTCGGCGGAGCCGATATTGGCCTCCTCGCCGACACTTGGGAGTATGATGGATCGCAGTGGACTCTGTCGACACCGGGGAGTTCGCCCCCGGCGCGATCGCTGCCAGCGGCGGCTTACGACGCGTCCCGTAATCGCATCGTGCTCTTCGGCGGTGCGTGCAGCCCTAACACCGGATGCGACTTGGACGACACCTGGGAGTATGATGGCACTCAGTGGGTGGACACATCGCCTCTTTCCTCCCCTCCCGCCCGACGCGGGCCAACCATGGCGTACCTCGCCACGGTCCGACGGACAGTGCTATTCGGGGGTTACGATGGGAACACATACTTTCCCGGCACTTGGGAGTACGATGGGACGCAGTGGGTCGAGACATCCCCGGCGAACCCGCCACCTCCTCGGTATGCCCAAACGCTCACCTATGATGAGAGTCGCGGACGTGTTGTTCTCTTTGGAGGAAATGACAGCGGCCAGTCCTTCGACGACACCTGGGAGTACTACTACAATTCCGCCACCTGCGCCGATGAGGTCTGCGACAACTCCGCAGACGACGACGGAGACGGACTCACCGACTGCGAGGATCAGGACTGCGCTGGAAAGCCCTGCTCGACTGGGATCTGTCGCGGTACCACATGCGAGCCCATCGCGTGCGGCAACGGGTACCTCGAGCCCGGTGAACAGTGCGATGACGGAAACACGTCGGCCACCGATGGCTGTGACGCAGGTTGCCAGATCGAATCAGGCTACCACTGCTCCGGCCAGCCCTCCACCTGCACCCTGCTCTGCGGCAACGCCGCCCTCGACCCCGGCGAGCTCTGCGACGGCGCCCTGCTCAGCGGCAACGACTGCACCACCATCGGCCAGGGCTTCGCCGGCGGCACCCTCGGTTGCGGTGCCACCCGCGACGCCTGGGTCACCACGAGCTGCACCCTCCCCGTCTGCGGCAACGGTGTCGTCGAGCCCGGCGAAGACTGCGACGACGGCAACCTCCGCAGCCACGACGGCTGCTCGAGCTGCTGCACCACCGAGACGCCTACTTGGGAGCAGGTCTTCCCTGGTTCCGCCCCGCATGCGAGGCACGACTTCGGCATGGCCTATGACTCGGATCGGCGGAAGATTGTGCTTTTCGGGGGCCATTACAATGAGTCAGTCTGGCAGGTGCTGAATGATACCTGGGAGTTCGACGGTCTTGATTGGGCACAGGTCACGACCATCGGCTCTCCGCCCGCGGTGAGCCACCCGGCCATCGCTTATGACGCTGTCCGCAAGCGCACGGTTCTCTTTGGCGGCCAGGACGCCGGCGGTGTGGAGAGCCAGGATACCTTCCTTTACGATGGCTCGCATTGGGATCAGGTGGACTGCGGTGTTGCGCCGCCTGCGCGGTACGGTGCGCGCATGGCCTTTGACGAGAACCGCGGCGTAGTCGTTCTTTTCGGGGGGATCAAGCTGACGGGTGGGATCCAGCACTTCGGAGACACGTGGGAGTTTGACGGCTCCTGCTGGTCCGAGCAGTTCCCCACACAATCGGCACCGGCGAGGGAGGCCTTCGCTATGGCGTATGATCCGACGCGCGCTCAGATCGTGCTGTACGGTGGTTCCGACAGCGCTTGGCGGGAGGATGTCTGGGAGTATAACGGCGCGACCTGGACCGAGGTCATGTCGACCTCCGCCGCGGGCCTGCGAAACAACCATGATTTGGTGTACCACGCCGCAGTCGGGCGGTTGGTGACTTTTGGCGGGCACCCGGCGAATTTTATCGATCTGGACGACACCTGGGAGCTCGACGGCGCGAGCTGGAACGACACTTCGCCAGCGTCCTCGCCTTCTGCCCGCGCGGCATACAGAATGGCCTATTTCCCGACCCTTCGGCGCACGTTCCAATTTGGCGGATACTCTGGGGCGTACAACGAGCTCGGCCAGACTTGGGCGTACTACCATGCCAGCGCGACCTGTAACGAGGAGATCTGCGACAGCGGTTCCGACGACGATGGTGATGGCCTCACCGACTGCGCCGACCCTGACTGCGCAGACCGGCCGTGCTCCACCGGCGTCTGCCGCGGCACCACCTGCGAGCCCATCGCCTGCGGCAACGGATACCTCGAGGCCGGCGAGCAGTGCGACGACGGCAATACCGCCCCCGGCGACGGCTGCGACGGAAGCGGCCAGATCGAGCCCGGCTACTCCTGCTCCGGCCAGCCCTCCACCTGCACGCTCCTGTGCGGCAACGGCGTGCTGAACGCCGGTGAGCTCTGCGACGGCGCGCTGCTGGGCGGCAACGACTGCACCACCATCGGCCAGGGCTTTGCCGGCGGCACCCTCGGTTGCGGTGCCACCTGCGAAGCCTGGGTCACCACGAGCTGCACCATGCCCGTCTGCGGCAACGGCGCGGTGGAGCCGGGTGAAGACTGCGACGACGGGAATTTCCGGAGTCATGATGGATGCTCCAGTTGCTGCACCGACGAGGCGCCGGAGTGGGTCGAAGTAACGCCAGCGAGCTCGCCACCGGAGCGGTATGCCCATTCGATGGCTTTCGACGCCGTTCGAGGCCGAACGGTCCTATTTGGCGGATATCACCAGGGCGCCTATCGGCCGGGCACGTGGGAGTACGACGGAGCCACCTGGACGAACGCGGCGCCAGCAGCATCGCCTTCAGCGAGGGTGGGAATGCAGCTCGCGTTTCATGAGGCAGAAGGCGCCGTTGTCGCTTTCGGCGGCTACACGGATTCGAACATCTACTATGGCGATACGTGGGAGTACAACGGCACGAACTGGATTCAGGGCAGTCCCGCCATGCCACCTCACGCGAGAAACAGCTACGCGATGACCTACGACGCTGCGCGGGGCCGGACTGTCATCTTTGGAGGATATTGGTACGACGGATCGGATCACCTGGTGGCCGACTCGTGGGAATATGACGGTGTTGAGTGGGCGGAAACCACCCCCGGCACGTCCCCTACAGCCCGACACGGACATGCACTGGGCTTTGATTCAGTTCGTAACCGAAGTGTGCTCTTCGGCGGGTTGAGCTCGCCCGGTGCTCAGGTCGGCAACCAGCTTTCTGACACCTGGGAATATGACGGGACCCAGTGGGCTAGCATGACTCCAACAAGCTCACCAGCCGAACGATGGGGCCACAAGATGGCCTTTGATTCCGCGCGAGGGCGGGTCGTCCTATTCGGGGGGGCCTACTACGACGGGACGACACACTATCGAGCCGACACGTGGGAGTATGACGGGACCACCTGGGTAGAGACGTCTCCTACGGTTTCCCCGCCCGCCCGGATCTGGCCCGACCTCGCCTACGACGACCAGCGCGACCGGATCGTTCTTTTTGGAGGATCTGGCGATGAGAGCAGTGGGCAAGGCCTCGCCGACACCTGGGAGTACCGCTGGAACAGTGGTACCTGCGCCGAGGAGATCTGCGACAACGGCGGTGACGAAGACGGAGACGGGCTTATCGACTGCGCGGATCCAGACTGCGCCGGAAGGCAGTGTGCCACAGGCTGGTGCCTCGCGGGGGGCGTGTGTGGCGATCCGTGTGCCGGTGTGACCTGCTCGGGGCAGGGGACGTGCGCCGTCGCTGGGTCGAATGCCTGGTGTGACTGCAACACTGGGTACCACGCGGTGGGGTTGACCTGCGTCGAGAACGCCGAGATCGTCTGTGGCTCTCCCGTGCAGCTCGCTTCCACCACCGGAACTTCGCGGATTTTCGTTGATGCCACTGGTGTCTACTGGACCGACTGGACGAACGGATTCGTCTACACGGTACCTCACGGCGGTGGTACCCCTGTCGCGATAGCGCCTGGGCAGAGCGAAGCCTTCGGCTTGGTCGGTGACGGGAGCTACATTTATTTCACGACCTCCGGTGTTGGAGACATCAAAAAGGTACCCGTTGGCGGCGGCGCGGTGACGACAATGGCCTCCCTCGGGTACTCTAACTACCCGCTTCATATTCGTCTCGTGGGATCGGATCTCTACTGGGACAACCCCAATAGCGGGACCATCAAGACGATGCCCGTTTCGGGCGGAACGCCAGTCGATGTCACGTCGGGTTTGGGCCATCCCTACGGAATGGCGGTCGACTCCACAAACGCGTACTGGACTTGCGACACGTGCGGCACCGTGGGCAAGGCTCCGCTGTCGGGCGGAAGCCCGGTGATCCTCGCGTCAGGCCAGACCAGTCCGTATGACGTTGCAGTGGACGCTACCAACATCTACTGGAACACATACACCGATGGAACGGTGATGAAGCTCCTGTTGTCGGGAGGCACACCCACGGCGTTGGCGTCCGGCTACGATTGGGTTGGACAGATCGAGGTCGACTCAGGACAAGTGTATTTTGCCGCAACGACTGGCGGCACACCCGTCCTTGCCCGGGTGCCTGCAAGCGGCGGCGCTCCCACAGAGCTCGCAACCGGGTACGCCGTCACCGATCTTTTCGTGTATGGCTCCGATGTTTACTTCCTGAGCAATACGCCGTCTTATGCCGTCATGAAGGTGTCGTGCGTGCTCGGCGACCCGTGCGACGGTGTCACCTGCTCGGGACAGGGCACATGCGCCAGCGTCGGACCCACCGCCCAATGCGAATGCGACGTTGGCTTTCACGCGGTGGGATTGACGTGCGTGGCGAACTGGACACCCGGGCCGACTTTGACGCAGGCACGCGGGGACCACTCGGCGACGCTCTTGAACAATGGTGAGGTGCTGATTGCTGGTGGATGGTACGGTACGAACACTGAGCTTACGAGCGCGGTGCTGTTTGATCCGGTTGGGGACACCTTCGGGCCGGCCGGCTCAATGGCAGACGGTCGTTTCACTCACCCGGCTGTTTTGCTGCCTGACGGCAAAGTGCTCGTCGCCGGCGGCGCTAACGACCTGACCTATGGGTACGAGGCCACCACGGAGGTTTACGACCCACTGCTCGATAGCTGGTCCAGCGGTGGGTTGCTGGCCGAAGAACGAGGGGCCTTCACGATGACGATCCTCGACAACGATCAGGTACTGGCGATCGCGGGAGTTTACATATCGGGAGCACCTTACGGTTGTCGGCAGACGACGGAGCTATTCGACTACCTCTCCTCCGGCTGGACGGGTGGCCCGCTCCTCGGTCTCGCGCGCCACTATCATACCGCTACCCGCCTCATAGACGGCAGGATTCTGGTCACCGGTGGGGGCATCGGCAGTTCCCCTTCCGACAGCGTGACCGACACCGTTGAGATCTGCGACGCCTCAGGCAGTTCCTTCAGTCCGCTCCCCGCCATGAGCTTCAGACGTCATGGCCATTCGGCGACCCGGTTGGTCGATGGACGCGTGCTGGTCGTTGGCGGACTGTGGTACATTTTCGGCGGCGGTCCGGTTACTTACGAAGCGTCGGCCGAAATCTTTGATCCGGGCACCGATACTTGGCTGCCTCCCGTGACGCCCATGCCCTCCCCTCGGCACAGTCATAAGGCGACGCTCCTGCCCAATGGTGAGGTGCTCGTCACCGGTGGCACGAACAATGGCGTCTACCTGGACACCGCCCTTGTGTACAATCCAAGCGCCGATTCCTGGCGTGATGTGGGCTCCATGTCGGTGCTGCGGAGTAGCCATTCGGCGACCTTGCTTCAGGATGGGCGGGTGCTGATCGTCGGCGGTAGAAACGCGGGTGGACCGATCGCCACGTCGGAGATCCTCGACCTCGGATTATAGTGTCGCGAGATTCGGGAGGTCAGCCAGTCGCGGCGGATAGCGCTGGAAGGCGGCGATGCGGTTCTCTGGGTTCAGGCACCTGGAGTAGGGAACGAAGGTAGTCCAATATCATTGGGCGCTGTCCGATGTGCTCCAGGATCATGATTCCGAGCAGCTTGACCGCTTTGGTGTCCGGTGTGTGTACTCCGTGCTCCCACCTGGAGATAGCCTCCGGTGAGACGCCGAGCAGCTCGGCGAGCTCTATCGCCTTTAGCGCGAGGCGTTTTCTCATGTACCGGAAGGCGTCGGGGGTGCCCACACCCTGTCGGGCCAGATCGGCGGCGACCATCCACCCGATTTGGCCCATGGTTTGTACAGACAAGTAGCTCTCGCCGCAGCTCGGGCAGACCATCGCGGGGGCTTCTGCGGTGTAGCTCACCTCTCCCACCTGAATCGTTTCCTCCACTGTCCCTTCTTTGAGAGGTTCGTGGTCACACATGACACATTGCATCGCAGTCTCCTCGTCAGAACAGCGTCACCACGATCAAGCCCGCCTCAATCACCACGACCACCGCCAGCGGGTTGCCGTCCAGGTCGGTGCTCTCCACGCGCCAGCGATCCCGGGGTTGGCTCTCGCAGCTCTTAGCGGACGCCAGCGCTTGCATGACGTCCAGGTCATTGGCTCCGCGTTCGGCCATCCGTCTCCGGGCGTGTCTGGAAATGATGACCCGCCCGGCCGCGGCATAGCCTCGTATGTCCCGCAGCGCTTCAAGCTCCGCAGGAGTCATGATCTCAGAATGACTTGAACTTGCGGATTCGTCAAGTTATGGTTCGTGTCTGGGCGCAATGTATTTGCTCCCTTGCTCAGGCCTTGCCGCGGTTACGCGAAGTGAAGACCGGCCCCGGTCCAACCGGGATCAGCGAAAATCTGACGAGGTCGACGTTCGCTGCTTCGAGGCCACGCATCAGGCCAAGCAGTCCCATGTCGAGCTCCTCGAAGTAGAAGAAGACGCCGACACCTTTGCCAAGCTGGCACACGCCATGCCAGAATCGCTTCTCCTCCACCTGGATGGCCATCAGCTGCTGGGGCCGCACCTCCCGACCAAGCAGCTTTGTTCCCACTGTCGTCACCACCTGCTCGAGCATCGGATTGGCCGCGGGCTCGCCGCGGCCCAGGAACTCGGGCTGCGTTGCCAGCTCGTCGTGGAAAAGGTTCCAGGGCGCGGACAGATCAACGGCACGCTGCAACTGGCTCTTGAGCTTTGCTAGAGAATCGTTCATGGCAGACCTTTCCAATCACCTGATTGGGTTATCGGCAGACTTTGGACAGGGTTGCGTGTAGCGTATAAATTAAAGTGAGACTCAGCGACCTGTAGGGTGCACGTGCCGCTCGTAGCGTGCCGGCGCTGTGGCTAGCGTACGCCCCACGTCCGTAGGTATTCTGAGATCCGATATGCCTCTGAGCTGCTGCGGCTGAGCTGCTACCGAGACGTGGAAATGGAAAACAGCGTCAGCTCAGTCGGCGTCCAGCAGCTCGAGCAGGCGGGCTTCGAGGGTGGCGAGGTCGCTGGTGGTTTCCAGCTCGGTGACGGCGGCTTCGTCCAGGCGGTGCCGGGCGATTCTCAGGAGTCCCTCGCGAAGTCCCTCGCGGTGTCCCTCGCGAAGTCCCTCGCGGTGTCCTTCGCGGATCTGTGCGAGGAGTGTCTTGTGTTCGACATCGGTGGAAGGGATGGTTTCGTTCATCAGTTCCTCCATCAAGGCTTCCTTGGTGGATTGTAGCACAGCCGGGTCGGCCAATAGGGCGCTGATCAGGGATTGTGCCTCCGCGAGGGTTCGGGGAGTCACCATCATTCGTAGCAACGAGGCGCCCGGGAGCCTTTCGGGCAGGCCCTTGAGGTGCACCAACACGATGTCGCCGAGCGCTCGGCGTGGAGCGTGCCAGATGCCTGGAACTTGGGTTGGTGGCAAGTGCAGCCCGGACAGGGCCTGGCGCGGCCGCTGTGCTGAGAGTACCAGCAGCAGCGGAGGACAGGGCGAGAAGGCGAGGGACACGGGCGTCGTGGCGGTCAGGGATGCCGATGCCTCTGTGAAGGTGATCACCGTAGTAACTGGTTTCCGTCATTGACGGAAATGACGGAAAACCACTGACATGATGTCAATATTTGACATAACTAGTTATTATAACGGTGTTTAATTCCAATATTGTGAAATCGGAGATCCTGCGTGATGACTTGACGGAGAGTCTGATCAAGGGTCGCCGCCGCGTGGAGGTGGCCGTGTCCAAGACCTTGGTCCAGACCTACTGGGAGATGGGCCGAAGGCTGCTGGGTGATGGGCTAGAGCCTGCCGGGAGATTGGCCAAAGGTGTCGGGTGAGCGGGAATCGCTTGGGTTCGCCAAGTATGCGAAATCCCGCCAGGGCGGGATCCGGCTCGGGGCCCCCGGCTCGGGGCCCCCGGCATAGGGCCCCCGGCGGGATCGGCGCCCCGTCCTGCCGTCGTGCTGCCCGCGAGCGAACCCCAGCGAGCCCTTGCGAGTCGTGCTATTCTAACCGGTGGAGGCGTAGCCTTGTCCCGGAACAACTGGTTCGAGATCTCCAACGAGGGCTGGCGGCGCATGAACGCCGGGCGGCGTTTGGCGTCGCTGCTCAAGGAGGGCATCCAGAACTCGTTTGACGAGGACGTGTCCGAGGTCAACGTGCAGATCGGGCCGGAGGAGATCGTCGTCGAGGACGACGCGCCCCAGGGGTTTGCCCACGAGAAGCTCGTGTATACGGTGTTTTTGACGGACAAGGAGGACAGTCCGACCAAGCGGGGGCGGAAGGGCCGGGGGCTGAAGGAGCTGATTTCGGCCATGGAGTCGGCCTCGGTGGAGACGATCGGGTCGACGATTCACTTCGATGACCAGGGGCGGTATGCGGTGGACAACGGGCGGCGGCGGGGGACGCGGATCACGTTGCGGCGGCGGTCCTCGGACGAGGAGGTGGAGGAGGCGGTGCGGGAGCTGTCGCTGATCATCCCGCCGAAGACCCTGGCGCTGCGGATCAACCAGCGGCGCGTGAAGCAGCCCCGGCTGCACCTGATCCTGTGGGACTGTCTGTTGGAGACGGTGATCATCAGGAGCGGGGTGGAGCGCATTCTGGAGCGGCCCACCCGGGTGGAGCTGTACGACACGCGGCGCGGAGAGACGCCGCACCTGTTCGAGATGGGCATCCCGGTGGAGACCCTCAACGTGCCGTGGCACGTGGACGTGCAACAACGACTGCCGCTGGCGGATCATCGGGAGTCGGCCACCGAGCACTACAAGATGATCTTGAAGTCGCTGCTGCTGGAGTCGCTGATCGGGCAGTGGCTCGACCGGCGGGACCTGCGCTCGGAGTGGGTGGACGAGGTGCTGGGTCGGCAGATGATCAGCGACCGGGCCCTGGAGCAGTACGTGGCCCGGGTGTTTCCCCGGGGGTCGCTGCTGGGCGGGGCCGCGCGGATCAACGATCGGGCGCGGCAGCTCGGGGGTGAGGTGGTGGACGCCGGCACCATGCCGCGGGGGGTGTACTCGGCGCTGGTGCGGGTGATGGAGCGCGCCGAGGACTACGTGAGACGCCGTGAGCGCGAGTTCAATGAACAGCCTGTCGAGCCGACGCCGGAGCAGGCCCGGTTCGGCCTGTTCGTGCGCTGGCTCGGGGAGCGGCTGCTGGGCCGCCGGCTGCACGTGAGCTTCGTGCGCAAGGAGCCCACCCTGGATGGGTTGGTGGAGGACGCCTCCTTCGACGCCGCCGAGGGCGTGATGAAGTTCAACGTCATCGGCAAGGTGGATTTCACCAACCCGCTGTCTCCCACCACGCTTGGGATCTTGTTTCACGAGCTGGCCCACAACTTCGTCACCGAGCACGACCACCGCTTCATCGAGCACCTGCAGAACCTGGCCGGCCGGGCCGCCGCGCTGCTGGCCGGCATGGACGCTGCCAGCATCGGCGGATTGTTCGACGGGGAAGAGTAGAGCATGGCCGTTGACGTTCCTCGAGAGCCGGTGCGGGGACCGGAGCCCAAGCCCGACCCGGAGGTAGAGCCGGAGGGCGAGCCGGAGGTAGAGCCGGAGGTAGAGCCGGAGCAGGAGCAGGAGCCGGGGCCGGAGCCGGGGCCGGAGCAGGATCGAGAGCAGGAGCAGGAGCAGGAGGCCCCGGAAAACCCCCGCACCAAACCAGGCTGGGATCCGCCCGAGTGGGACCGACCGGACTGGGAGGGCCCCAACTGGAAGGACCCGGAATGGAAGGCTCCCGAATGGGATCGCCCGGATTGGCAGAAGCCGAGCTGGGAGCGTCCAGGGTGGAAGAAGCTGACGTAGACTAGGCAGGAATGACCAGTAAATACATCTAGATGGATGCGTCGGGTGGGGGGTTGTAGGGCCCGGTGTCGCAGGGTGTTCACCCAGGGGCGCGACCTCGCGGCGGTACGGGCCGGCACGCCTCGCAGATATTTGAAGCTCGCCCTTGCCTCAGTCGAGGGAATTCAATACATTGGCCCCCAAATTACGTTGTGACGAGTCGAGCGCCAGTTAACAGGCGCGTCCCGCTCAAGAGAGGATGCCATGCCCAGTTCTGCAAACATCACCGCCCGCGTCATCTTCGGTGTGCTGCTCATCGCTGCCCTGGCCGGGTTTGGCTGGACCCTGGCGGTCTACGTCAAGCGCATCATCAAGGGCCGGGAAGAGGAGGCGATCCCCAACCCCTTTGCGCGGCTTTTCGACTGGCGGTCCTACTGGGACGTGATCCTGTACTGGGGCCTGCAGTGGCGCGTGAAGGAGAAGCCGGGAGACGGCTATCCGCACGTGCATCCCAGCTACCACCACCTCGCGATCTTCTGGGGCTTCCTGGTCATCACGGTGGGCACCACCGAGTACCTGGTCATGGGCGTCTGGCCTGCCTTCAGCTACGAGCGCTTCGTCGGCATGCAGGCGGCGCTGGCCTTCAAGTACCTGCTCGACCTCACCAACCTCGTGGTCATCGTGGTCATCGGCTACTCCTTCTTCCGGCGCATCGTGCTCAAGCCGCGCCTGATCCCCATGAACCTGGACGCCGGGCTGATTCTCGGCATGATCCTGGCTCTCTGCGTGACGCACTTCTTCGCCCACAGCGCGCACTACGCGGCGGCCGTGAAGCTCGGGCACACCGTCACCGCGACGGTCTTTATCAAGGGCCTGGCCGGGCTCTACGCCGGCGGGTCGGTGGCCTACCTGCACTCCCACGCGGCGGTGAACTGGTGGGCCCACGTCCTCATCGTGCTCTTTTTCCTGAACTACATCCCCTACTCCAAGCACGTCCACCTCGTGGGCGCGCTGCCCAACATCTTCTTCCGGAGCCGTGGCCAGAAGGGCGTCATGCCCAAGCTCAACCTCGAGGACGACGAGGACGAGGACGACGAGGACGAAGACAAGGAGATGGGTTGGGGTGTGAGCAAGTACGAGCAGTTCTCCTGGAAGTCCATCCTGGACAACTACGCCTGTACCGAGTGTGCCCGCTGCACCAACTACTGTCCGGCCTACAACACCGACAAGCCGCTCTCGCCCATGAAGCTGGTCCATGACATCCGGTACCAGAGCCGGGATCGCGGGGATCTGCTCAGCGCCCTGGCGGCGGCCAAGGCCGCCAAGGACGACCAGGAGGCCGCCGCCCTCGAAGAGAAGCTCGAGGCGCTCAAGCCCCTGGTGGCCGAGGGCGCGGACGAGGACGCCTCCCTGGGCTACGTGGGCACCGAAACCCTGTGGTCCTGCACCACCTGCGGCGCGTGCCAGGAGCACTGCCCGGTGTTCATCGAGCACCCCCTGAAGATCCTCGAGATGCGGACCAATCTCGTGCTGGAGCAGCAGTCCATGCCCCAGGAGCTGGCCACGGCCTTCAAGGGCATCGAGCGGAACATGAACCCCTGGGGCATCGGCATGGATCAGCGGATGGACTGGGCCGACGAGGACACGCCGCTGCTCGACGAGGACGATCCCATCGAGTTCGAGTACCTGTTCTTCGTGGGCTGCGCGGGCTCCTTCGACAACCGTTGCCAGAAGCAGACGCACGCGCTGCTGAAGGTGATGCGGGCCGCGGGCATCAAGGTCGCGGTGGCGCCGGAGGAGGTGTGCTGCGGCGACCCGGCCCGGCGACCGGGCAACGAGTTCATCTTCCAGATGATGGCCGAGCAGAACATCGAGACCTTCAACGGCTACGGCGTCAAGAAGATCGTCACCTTCTGCCCCCACTGCTTCCACACGCTCAAAAACGAGTACCCGCAGTTCGGCGGCAACTACGAGGTGGTGCACCACGCCACGCTGATCGCCGAGCTCCTCGCCGAGGGGCGGCTGAAGCTGCGCTCGGGCGATCGGCAGACAGTGACCTACCACGACTCCTGTTACCTCGGTCGGTGGAACGGCATCTACGACGACCCCCGGGACGTGATTCGCGCCGTGCCGGGGACCCGGCTGCTGGAGGTGGATCGCAACGAGAGCCACGCGTTCTGCTGCGGCGCCGGCGGCGGTCGGTTCTGGATGGAGGAGCACTCTCCCCGGGTGAACGAGAACCGGGCGAAGGAGCTCTCGGAGCGCCTGCCCACGGCGGGCGGCGTCGTGGCGCTGAACTGCCCCTTCTGCACCACGATGATCACCGACGGGCTCAAGGCCATCGAGGTCAAGCGCGGCGACGAGGTCGGCGACCGCTCCGAAGACGTCAAGGTCCTGGACATCGCCGAGCTGGTCGCGGCGGCGCTTCCGCAGGAGGCGTCGGAGTCTGCGTCGGACGACGCGTAGACATCCCTACCGGAGCTCCCTCCAACAACCCGAGAGGCGGGACTGCAGCTCGTCGAGGCGGACGAAGAGCCGCTCGAGGGGCAACCCCCGATCCGTGCCGCGCAGGCACACCACGCCGGCGTACAGCGCGAAGTAGAGCTGGGCCAGCTGGGTCTCCTTGTCCAGACGCGCGCCGGATTTCTGCTGGAGCTCGCGTTCGATCTTCTGGTGTCGGCGGTCCCGGCCCTCGCAGAGGCGGTCTAAGTGGTGCCGCAGCGCCTGGAGCTGCCGTTCGAAGGCCGAGGCCGTGGGCTCGTCCCGCTGGGCCACGGCGGTGATCTCGTGCTGGAGCTGGCGCAGGCCGAACGCGTAGTCGTCCGACTCCACCCGGAGGCGCTCCTGCTGCTCGACCAGCAGCGCCAGCTCCGCGGTGAGCGCGCGGCTCTGCCGCTCGAGCCCGAGCACGTCCTCGAGCTGACGGAGCATCGAGCTCGTCACGCCCGGGTCGCCGAGCCCTGCCGCCAGCTCCTTGATCACGTTGCGGAGCTCGCCGCGGATCGCCGAGGCCTCGCTCGCCAGAGACACGGCCTGTCCGAGGGCCTCCAGGCTCGCCACGGGCGGCTGCGCGTGGTCGCCGGAGGTCGGGCGCCGCACCGAGAGGGTGGACCAGGCGCCGTCTGTGGAGGGTCGCTGCGCGTTCCCGGCGCGCCGCGAATCGGCCGGGCGCTCGGCCTCGCCGGCCACCAGGCCGCGGATGCGCAGCAGCTCCTGCTGCAGCTCGGCGCAGGTCTGGTACCGCGCAGCGGGTTTCTTGGCGAGGCACCGGAGCACCAGCGAGTCGAAGGCGCCCGGGATCGGCTCGTCGACCCGTGTCGAGGGCGGCACCGGCGTCCGGGTGAGGTGCGCCTTGATCAGCTGGGTGTATTTCCCCGTGAAGGGCGGCGCGCCGGTGAGCAGCTCGAAGGCGATGATGCCCAGGGCGTAGATATCGGAGCGGCCGTCCACGTCCTCGTCCAGCGCCCGCTCCGGCGACAGATACTCGGGGGTGCCGAAGATCATCCCGCCCTGCGTGATCTGCCACTGCGTCAGCTCCGGCCCGATCATGCGGGCGATGCCGAAATCCACGAGCTTCACCACATCGGGACGACCCCGGATGGTGCACAGCAGGATGTTCTCGGTCTTGAGGTCGCGGTGTACGATCCCCCGGCAGTGGCAGTAGTCCAGCGCGTCGGCGAGCTGGATCAGGATGTCCAGCACCCGGGGCAGCGCCAGACGTTCCTCCCGCAGCAGCACGTCGTCCAGGCCTCGGCCGTCCAGGTGCTCCATGGCGATGAAGTAGGAGCCGTCCTCGAGCTGCCCGTAGTCGGTGACGTTGACCACATTGGGGTGGATCACCTGGCTCGCGGCCACGGCCTCCCGCAGGAAGCGCGCCACGAAGTCGGGGTCGGCGGCCAGCTCGGGTTTGAGCAGCTTGAGGGCGAAGGCGCGGGGCAGCTTCACGTGGCGCGCCAGATAGATGGTGCCCATGCCGCCCTCGCCGATGACGTCCTCGATCAGAAAGCGACCGGAGACGACCTGACCGAGCTCGAGATGCCTTGTACTCATGCCGGCATTATACGGTGACGGGGAGCGATCCCTGGTAGGGGATTTCCGGGATTCTGCACGCGGCGCGGATGGGTTGTGAGATCCGTCACAGGGAAGCATCGAGTGCGCGGCCGGGTATACTGGGTCGGTGAACCGACCCATGTCGACAAAGCACAGGACTCTCCCTTGGGTGCTGGCGGTTGCGCTCGCCTTGTTGTGCGGAGCCTGCCGGTCATCGTCAGCAGATTCGTCGAAACGGCCCCCGGGGCGGGCGGCGCCTGGTGATGCGCGGCTCCCCGTGGGCGCGCAAGGTCCCCGGCCGGCTCGGAGGAAGTCCCCCGTCCCGGCCGTGGGGCCGCTGGGGCTGCGGGATCGGGGCGTCTTCAGTCGGTTCGACTCCCAGGTGTCGATCCGGGTCCCGCGCCGCCTCGGCCGCTCCGGGAGCGCGATTCGTATCGACAAGGCGCGGCGGACCCTCGTGCTGCTGCACCGCGGGGTGAGCGTCAAGGCCTACCCGGTTCGGTTCGGTTTCGACCCCGTCGGGCACAAGGTGAGGCAGGGCGATGGCCGGACCCCGGAGGGTCGCTACACCATCTGCGAGGCGCTGCACCAGAGCCTGCAGGCCAAGTACGGCGCGCGTTCCCTGCGCCTCTCCTATCCGAACATCGCGGACGCGCGGCGGGGCTACGCGCGGAAACAGATCACCGCGCCCTCCCTGCGCCGCATCATCGCGGCCGTCCAGGCGGGGCGCATCCCGCCCCAGCGCACGCCCCTCGGCGGCTCCCTCCGCATCCACGGCGGCGGGATCCGGGGCGACTGGACCCTGGGCTGCGTGGCCATGCGGGACTCCGACATCATCGAGCTGTACCGCCACGTGGGCCGGGGCACCCCGGTGGAGATTCGCCCGCGCTTTTCCGCCAAGGCGCTGGGCGGCGACCGCGACGGCGACGGCATTCCGGACCAGGTGGACGTGCTGCTGGGCGCGCGGAAGCTCGTGCACCTCCGCGCCCGGTACACGGGCGGCTACTTCCGCATCCCGTATCCCCGGGGAGACGTGTCCTCGAAGATCGGCGTCTGCTCGGACGTGGTGATCCGCGCCCTGCGCAACGCCGGCTACGACCTCCAGCAGCTGTTGCACCGCCACCTCCGGAAGAACCGCCGCAGCTATCGCTGGATCCGGCAGCCCGATCGCAACATCGACCACCGTCGCGTCAAGAACCTGCTCGTGTACTTCCAGGCCCGGTGGACGCTGGTCAGCACCCGCATCACAGCGGCCAACCGGCATCAGCTGCTGCCCGGAGACATCGTCTTTCTGGACACCCTGCCCAATTCCGGCCCGGATCACATCGGCATCGTCTCCGACCGCATGGGCGACAACGGCTACCCGCGGATCATCAACAACTGGACCAACGGCTACCACACCTCCGACATGGCGCTGTTGCCGGCGGTGCCGGTGACGCACCACTTCCGGATTGCCGAAAAATAACCGCTCACGTGGTAGACGGCGGAGCGCGCCCGTGAACACCTACGCCGAAAGAATGGCTACGCAGACGAAGCTGTGTAGGGGTGGATGACGCCGACCACGCCGACGACCTGCCGGTCGCTGAGCTGCGGGCTCAGCCAGATCATCATGGAGACCTGTTTGGCCGTTTTCCACGGAAAGGAGAGGATGCGTTGGGTCTGCTTCCTCGTGGAGACGACCTTTTCGAGGTCGGCGAGGATTTCGGGGCAGACCCGGCCGAGCCGGGTGTCCCGCAGCGCGGTGCCCGCGCACTCGAGATCGATGTTGATGAAGGAGGAGAAGGCCTTGTTGGCCAGCACGAGGTTGCCCTGCGCGTCGGTCATGAACAGCGGCAGCGGACACTCCGCCACCATCAGCTCGCAGTTCTTGACCCGGCTGACCGCGGCGCCGCTCCGCACGCGCTCCAGCTGCCCTCCCCGCCGCCGCCCGATGCCCAGCATGTCCATCACGGTGCGGAGCTCGTAGATGAAGGCGCCCATGTCCTTCTGGCGCCGGTCGGGATCCTTGCGGAGCGCCTTGTGCACGAGCTCCTCTACGCGGTCGTCCACCGGTTCCCGCATGCGCTTGGAGATCCGCTCCGGCTTCTTCTTGATCTGCGCGATGAGCACCTCTTCCAGGGAGCCGAGGAAGGGGAGCGTGCCGGTGATCATCTCGTAGAACAGCACCCCCAGCGAGTAGATGTCCATGCTCGGCCGGGGGGAGGCGCGGTTGAGGCGCTCGGGGGCCATGTAGGCCGGTGTGCCTCCGACCTCCGAGGCGGACACCCGCCCCGAGGCGACCTTCTGTCGGGAGAGGCCGAAGTCCAGCAGCTTCACCACCGTGCGCCGCCGCTGCTCCGGGGGCGGCTCGCACAGGAACACGTTTTCGGACTTGATGTCGCAGTGGACCACGTTCTTGGCGTGGATGAAGTGCAGCGCCTCGGCCACCTGGAGCGCGACCTCACAGGCGACGTTCGTGTGCAGTCGCCCCTCGCGCTGGAGCCGCGCATGGAGGGTCTCGCCCTTGAGGTACTCCATGACGATGAAGGCGCCGTAGGTCGCATCCACACCGAAGTCGGTGAGCAGGACGATGTTCGGGTGGTCCAGCGAGCTCGCCAGCCGCGCCTCCCGGTAGAACATCTCCCGGACCCGCTCGTCGTCGGAGAGCTCGTGGTGAATGATCTTCAGGGCGAAGTGCTTGCCCAGCTCCAGGTGCTGAACCCGGAAGATCCTCGCCATGCCGCCGCCGCCGATGCTTTCCAGCACGCGGTAGCGGTCGGCCACCACGTCCCGGGAGTGGGGCACCGAGGGCTTCGGCGGCTGCGGAGTTGGAGCCTTCGTTTTGGGCGCGTCGAGGATCTTGGCCATCTCCGGCAGGCTGTCCTCCGGCGAGGGGCCCCACACGTCGGTGCTCTGCCCGGTCCCGGGCGCGCTGTCCACCTCTGCGGTGTCCACCCCGCTCGTGTCGGTCCAGGAACCGCCGGTCGTTTCGTCCTGCCCCGGGCTCATTTGCATCACCCCCGGGGCCATGTCCACCACCCGGGAGCTCACAGCGGACTCGAATCCCCCTGACGGGCTGGGCTGGATTCGGCGGCCCTGCGCGCCGCTGACCAGATCATCGGTGGGGCGCGCCGTGCGCACCCTGCGCTCCAGCGCCTGCGGCAGATCCGAGGGGGTCATGTCCGGGAGCTCGGGCGTGCCGAGCGCCGCGGCGAGCAGGGAGGAGTCGTCGCCCAGGGTCGACAGCTCCCCGTCGTGCCTGGCATCGGCGAGGGGGGCGTCGGGCAGACGCGGGGGCATGCTCATCTCGGGGGGGGAGAACTGCACCGGCGGCTCCGGGAGCTCGGGGGCCTCGGACCAGGAGAACGACTCCTGCTCGTCCGCCACCGCGTGCGGCGAGGTGCGCTCGTCCGGGCCTCGCTCCGGCTCGGGCGCTCCCCCGGGTGGTATCGAATCGAGCGAGTCCCGGGCGACCACCAGCTCGGGCAGCTCCATGCGCCGGATGGGGCGGGTGGGGGAGCCGTCGATGTCGGCGTGTCTGAAGTAGAGCGGATCGTCTCCGTCCCCGACCGGAGGCAGCGGTCCCAGCGGCGGCGGATCGCCGTCGCGGTCGGCGGCCGTGTCCGGCGGTTCCGCCCCTGCGCCCGGCACTAGCCGTAGACGACCCGGCTGGGTCGAGGGAGTCCGGGGCGGGCCGCCCCCTGTTGAAGAGCCGGAGTTTGACATCGCTCGTCAGGTCACTGTACCACAGCGCGACGGTTGTCGGCGGAGCGCCCTACGGTTGCTTCTGGAACCCGAGGACCTTGAGCTTGAGGGCGCCGAGGGTGCCGATCCACTGCACGTCGTCGGGGCCGCCCATCTGGATGTGCGTCGCGTTTGCCGGGAGCTCGTTCCAGGACGGATCACTGGTGATCCAACGCCCGACCCAGACCTCCACCCAGGCGTGGTAGCCGAAGCCGCCGAGGTCCGGCACGTAGGTGACGCCGCCCACCTCGCGTGCGGGCAGGCCCACGGCGCGGCAGAGCGCCACCATCAGCCGGGCGTGCTCGGTGCAGTCCCCGGCCCGGGCCCGGGCGATGGCCAGGGCGGAGTCGAGGTTGGTGGAGAGGCTCTTGCGCAGATACTTGAACACGAAGGCGTTGAGCTTCCGGGCGGCGGCGAGGGCATTGGTCTCCCCCCCCACGGCGCGGCGTGCCAAGGCTTGGAGCTCGGCGTGCTTGGCCTCGATGTTGTGAGTGGACTCGAGCTGCTTTGCGAACTGCTTGTTGGTGACCGGCAAGGTCAGGGTCGGTAGCTTGGCCACGGACTCGCGCGTGATCGTGAGCTCGGCCAGCCGGGCGGACTTCTTGACGAGCTGATGGCGTTTGGTTTCCGACAGGCTGGTGGGCAGAAAGCCGCTGAGCTGCAGCCGCAGCTGGCTGACCTTGCTCGGGATCTGGACGGCCATCTTTGCCGGAATCACTACGCCGAGGCCGAAGTCGCCGGCCTTGGGATCGATCCGCTTGGCCGTGGCCTTCTCCTCCCGGCGGATGCGGATCGTGCCCTGCAGGGTGCCGTCGAGCCAGTTGGCCTCGTCGTCCACCACGGTGACGCCGCGGAGGCGCCGGTGCAGCTCGAGCATCTCCAGCTTGTGGAGCTTCACACGCACTCCGCGGAGCTGCCGGGTTTCAGTGGCCAGGAGCTGCGCCGCGGTGTCGCGGTCTTTCAGGTCCTCCGGATCGAACTCCTGGTAGCGATGGCGGCTGCCGGGTCGGAGCTTGCCTTCGAGCAGCAGCGTGGAGTAGGCGGCCTCGCCGTTGGTCAGGTTGGAGGCGATGGTCTTCAGCAGCTTCTTTTCCGGCGGCTTTCGGATGGCGCCGGCCTGGTAGGTGCGCAGGATGTGCCAGCCGTCGGGTTTTCGCTCCACGAGCAGGGTCTTTTTCTGCTGGGCTCCGCTCTGGGTGTACTCGTACCGGAGCATCTCCCCCACGCCGGTGGTGGAAAACAGAACGCGGGTCTTGATCTCGAGCCGCACGGCGGTGGTGTACATCTGCGCCTGCATCACCATGCGCGAGCTGCGCTCCAGGACCTCCCGTCCCTTCCACGTCTTCGCCCCGCAGCCCATCTGCGCGTAACCCAGCTTCTTGCCCCCGAGGTACAGCCCGTACCAGTGGTTCTTGCAGTGCTTCTTTGCCATCGTCACCACCCGGGCCGCGTCCACCTGGACGTAGGGCAGCTTGGCCCCCTCGGCGGCGGTGAGGGCCTTCACCCCGGCCGCCGTGGGCAGGTCCAGCACATTGTTGCCCACCTGGGGCCGGCTCGGATCGGTGCCCGCGGGCCGGGGTCTCGGCGCGGGACGCGTGGGCGTCGTCGTCCTGGGTCCGTCGGGCTGGAGCATGCCCTGTTTGCCGGGTTTGGTCTTCACCTCGGACCGCTTCTGGCACGACAGCCCCACCAGCATCGTCATCGCCACCAGCGCGGATATGTTTCTCGGCATCACGTCAACCCTTCCGGATGAGATTCTCCAGAGTATATTGCACCTTCTCTTCCGGGCGAGAACTATTGCATCTTCCCCGCATCTCCCGTACACGTACACGCACGGACAGTACGACGCACAGGCGCCGATCGTCATCGCCGTGCTCGAGCGGCTGTCGCGCTCTGGAAAGGACCTGCTGCCATGCCCAAAGCCCAGTGCACCCTCTGCAATCAGCGCAAGGGCAAGCGCCCGTGCCCGGCCCGGGGCGCGCCCATCTGCCCCCAGTGCTGCGCGCGCAACCGGGTGGCGGTCATCGACTGCCCGCCCGATTGCTCCTACTTAGGTGCCCAGGGCTCGATGCTGCTCGCCCAGCGGAGCGGCGCCGACGCGCCGAAGGCCAGCGCGCAGCAAATCCTGGACTTCATGAACGACATCATGGCCAGTGAGCCCCGCACCAACCTCGTGGCCGACGCCGAGCCCACCGCCACGCTGGCGCTGAGCCAGCTCGCGAAGTTCGTGGACGACAGCGAGTCCGACGGTGCGGTGGAGGGTGCGATCTGGGAGTGGGTGCTCTTCGGCGCTCGCGACGCCCAGGGAGTTCCGCTGGTGGATCACATCGTGAGCCGCTTCACCCGGCCGTTGAGCGCGGACGAGCAGGCCGCCCTGCGCGGTCTGCACGCGACCCGGTACCGGCTGCTCACCATCGAGGAGCTGCCCGCGGCCGACACCGGGCGCATGAAGGATCTGCTCACCGAAGAGGAGCTCAACCTGACCATGCCCGAGCTCGCGGAGCGGTACGAGGTCGGCAACGCCATCGGCTGCTTCGTGACCCCGTGCCTCGAAGGCGCCACGGTGCAGCTCGGCGCTTGGCTGCTCCCCGACGACACCCAGGAGTCCATCCCGTCCCGGCTGCGCGAGCTGCAGGGGGAGACCTGTCTGGCGGAGCTGCCCCTCGCCGACTTCCTGACCCGGCTGTCCATCCTCGTGCCCCTGCTCATCTTCGAGCACTTCGCCGAGCGGGAGGGCGACGGCGGGGGCGACTTCTTTCCCCCCTCTTCGTTCTGACTAACCAGGGTCTCCTGGGCACTGGGGCAAACGGCGTCACAGTGGCCGCGAGGCGCCCGCTAGGCAAGGCGCGAGTGAGGAGCGCGCGCAGCGTACTTTTTGGTACGTGAGCACGCACCGCAGCGAGCAACGCAGCCTGGCGGGATGGATCGTGGTCAATGTGATGCTGTTTAGGTCTGCTTCAACGCGATGAGGAGGTCTTCGAGCGTCTCGTAGGTGGATTGGATGTCGAGCGGGCAGGGGAAGGGGCGCACGCTCAGGATGCGGTTGATCAGGCGGACCTCGATCGCGGTCTGCTTCTGCCGGTCGAGCTGGAGCCGTTCCTGCCGGCCCCGGAGGGCCTGGACCAGGTCGTGCTTCTTGTCGTCGGTCTTGCGGTACAGGTGGGCCAGCCGCTGCTCCAGCACGTTGATCTGGAAGTCCAGGTCGGCGTAGACGTTATCGTGGGCACCCTCATCCTGTAGCCGGCCCCGCTCCACGCTCAGATCGACCACCGCGGAGCGTAGGCGCGCCTCGGCCTCTCGCACCACCTTGTCCAGGTCGCTGAGCCGAGACTCGGCCAGGGCGATCTCGGTTTCGACGGACATGGTGCGCTCCTCCGCCGTGGAGAGATTGCCCAGCATCCGGATCAAGCGGACGCTGCCGAGGCGCTGGTCCCGCAGCCGCTGCGCCAGCTCTCGCGCCTTCTTCACCGCCTGGGTCCAGTACCACTCCCGCCGGGTGGCGGAGTCCTCGGGAGCGTCCCGGGAACTCGGCAGCTGGTAGCCCGCGACGCCGGGATCGGTGTGCACGCCGGTGTCGGCGTCCAGGGTGATCTCGTGCCAGTCGTCGCGCTGCTCGCGGACGCTCGCGCCCATCACCACGTTGGGCACAGGGATCCGGGACGCCGACTCACGTCTCGCTTCCCGCTGGCTCTGGAACACCTCCCGCAGCTCGTCGGTGGTCTGCGGGCGGCGCTCCGGTGTCTTTTCCAAACAGCGCAGGATGAGCTCTTCCACGGCCTCGGGAATCCCCTCGGCGCCCGGGGGCAACAAGCGCGACGGCGGCTCCGGCTCCAGCTCCTGGTGCTTGATCAGCAGCCGCGGCAGGGAGTTGGCCACGAACACCGGTCGCCCGGCGAACAGCTCGTAGGCGATGGCGCCCAGGGCGTAGATGTCGGTCCGGTGGTCGACCGGGTCGCCCCGGGCCTGCTCGGGGGACATGTAGTCCGGAGTGCCGAAGATCTCGCCCTTGGTGGTGAGCTGGGTCATCTCGGCGCCCTCCATGATCTTGGCCAGGCCGAAGTCGAGCACCTTCACCACGTCTCCCCCGGCGTGGTCGGAGGCCAGCAGGATGTTCTCCGGCTTGAGGTCCCGGTGCACCACCCCGGAGTCGTGGGCGGCGCCCGCCGCGTCGCAGAGCTGCACCAGGATCGAGAGACTTCGCAGCCCCGGCAGTCGCCCGGGCGGGGGGACCTGCTCGATGGCGTCCTGCAGGCTCGGGCCCTCCACGTACTCCATGACCAGGTAGAGCTTGTTCCCGGCGGTGCGCCCGAAGTCGACGATGGACACGATGTTGGGGTGGTCGAGCCGGCTGATGGCGCGCGCCTCCCGCCGGAACCGCTCCACCAGCACCGCGTCGGACTGGATGTCCTCGTGCAGGAACTTGATCGCGTACTTGCGACCCACCTCGGCGTGCACGGCCACGTACACCTCAGCCATGCCCCCGGAGCCCAGGAGCTCCCGGACCTCGAACCGCCCCCCGACGAGCTGGCCGACCTGTGCGCCGATCGCCATGCTGGACTCGGTCCTCCGTACTTGTGCCGCCCGACAGGCAAGCGCCACTGCCGGAACGTAGATCCATATCATTTCGGGCAGCGCCGCACCAGGGTCAGCCCGGGGCGGAACGCCGATCCCACGCGTCGGGCTCGATTCACTCCGTTGCAGCGGACCAGAGCGCCGGGCCTGCCACGTGGCACCGAACGGTGGCTTTCGTCAACTTCCCGGAGATCAGCCCGTCGCGTCGCGACTCAGCTCGCCCCCTCCGCCCCCGCAGGGGGAACCCGCGCTCCGCGCGGAGGGCGAGCTGCCCGCAGCCCCGAGTGCCGGGAACCGCGCCCGCCGGGGTCGTCGTGCGATCACGCCCGAGCCGCCAATCCCGTGGACTTCCCCCGAGTGGTCCTCTACTATATGTGGCTCGGTTCGTTTTTCTCAGCGAAGGAGTGCCGATGAGTGACGCTGTCGATCTGACTGTGCCCAACCTGGGCGAGTGCCAGGTGGATTCGCCCCTGGGCCTGAACACCACGGACGGCGACGAGATCGCCAACTACGTTCCGGACGAATACCGGCTCCTGATGGACGCGAGCCTGAGGGCGTTCCGGGAGCGCTGCCGGGACGGCGAGGAGCCGCTCTCCTTCGAGCTGGCCGGGCCGCGGCAGAAGATCTACTTCGACCCCGCCAAGGTCAAGGCTGCCATCGTCACCTGCGGGGGGCTGTGCCCCGGGCTGAACAACGTGATCCGCGGGCTGGTGATGCAGCTCCACCACCGCTACGGCGTGGGCTCCATCTTCGGCATCAAGTACGGGTTCCAGGGCTTCATCGCCAAGTATCACCACGCCCTCGAGGAGCTCACTCCCAAGGCGGTTTCGCAGATCCACGGGGTGGGCGGCACGGTGCTCGGTTCCTCCCGGGGGAACCAGCCCATCGACGAGATCGTGGACTCGCTGGAGCGCCTCAACGTGCGCGTCCTGTTCACGGCGGGGGGGGACGGCACCCTGCGCGGGGCGCAGCAGATCTACGAGGAGGTGACCCGGCGCGGGCTCAAGATCGCCGTGGTGGGGGTGCCCAAGACCATTGACAACGACATCCCGTACATCAGCCGCACCTTTGGCTACGACACCGCGGTGGACATGGCCACCCTGGCCATCCGCTCGGCCCACGTGGAGGCCCTCGGCGCGCCCAACGGCGTGGGTGTGGTGAAGCTCATGGGACGGCACTCGGGCTACATCGCCTGCAGCGCGGCCCAGGCCATTCGGGACGTGAACCTGGTGCTGGTGCCGGAGCAGAAGTTCGACCTCAACGGCGGCAAGGGCATCCTGAGCTTCCTGGAGAAACGGCTCAAGAGCCGGGGCCACGCCGTGATCGTGGTGGCCGAGGGCGCCGGACAGGAGATCTTCGAGGCCTCGGGAGAGCGGGACGCCTCGGGGAACGTCAAGCTCCAGGACATCGGCTTGTTCCTCTCGGCGGAGATCAAGCGGCACTTCAAGGAGCTGGGCTGGGAGATCAACCTCAAGTACATCGACCCGAGCTACATCATCCGTGCGGCCCCTGCCAACTCCAAGGACGCCATTTTCTGCGGCAGCCTGGCCGAGTACGCCGCCCACGCGGCCATGGCGGGGAAGACGGGGATCGTGGTGGGCCTGTGGCACGATCAGTTCACCCACGTGCCCCTTGCCGCGGCCACGGCGGGGCGCAAGACCGTCAGCCTCGAGGGCGAGCTCTGGCGCTCCACCCTGGAATCCACGGGCCAGCCGCCCATTCTGCACGCGTAGCCAGAATGTGCTAATACCCCGGTGACAGACCGCGGGCCCGGACGCGCATCCGGCCCTGCCGGTCTAGACAGGAACACCACGACATGAACGCCCTCAGTCTACCCCTCGCCATTGTCGCCCTCGGCTTCCTGATCGCGATCCACGAGGCGGGGCACATGCTGGTGGGCAAGTGGTGCGGCATGCGGGTGCTCCGCTACTCCATCGGCTTCGGCCGGCCCATCTGGTCCACCACGCGCGGTGACACCACCTATCAGCTCTGCTGGATCCCCTTCGGCGGCTACGTGGTGTTCGACCAGATCATTCCGGGCGAGGAGCACGAGAACCCCGAGGACCCGAAGCTCTTCGACAACCGCCCGGTCTGGGCCCGCATGGCTGCCGTGTTCGCCGGTCCGGCCACCAACTACCTGTTCGCCTTCCTGCTCGGCGCGCTGATCTTCGGCGCCCTGGGCTCGCCCAAGGTGGCCGAAGGCCCGGGCACCGTGGTCATCGATCAGGTCAGCAAGGGAAAGCCCGCGGACCAGGCGGGGCTGAAGGCGCGCGACGTGATCACCCACGCCGACGGCCGGGAGCTGCACAGCTTCAAAGAGCTCCAGGAAGTGCTGCAGCTCCGGCAGCTCGGCTACCGCTACCAGCCGGACAAGACCAAGCGGCTGGGGCTGGTGCCCGTGGCGCTGCAGGTGAAACGCGGCCCTGGCTCGATCGCGCTCCGGCAGCCGCTGGATCCCAAGACCGGCAAGATGGGCGTGATGTTCCAAGAGCTGCCCAAGGGCGCGGGCCTCAAGGTCGTCAAGCTGGCCCTGCCGCCGTCCACCACAGCCCAGGGCGGGCTCCAGGTGGGGGACGTGGTGACCGCCGCCGGGGAGCACCCGGTGAAGCTCGTTTCGGAGCTGAGCCTCCACAACGCAGCCGCCCAGGAGGGGTACCGCTGGGCGGGCAAGGACAGCGGCTCCATCGTGCTCTCCGTCAAGCGGGACGGGGACCGGATCACGCGGGAGGTGCGTCCCGCCGCCGCCACCGGGCTGATCGGTGTGCGGTTCGAGCAGCGGATCCTCTGGGAGCGCACCACGGTGGGCAAGGACCTGCAGAAGGGACTGGGGTATCCCATCTGGTTCACGGGCAAGCAGATCGAGGGGTTCCGCAAGCTCATCGGCGGCGACAAGAAGGTGGCCAAATCGGCGGCGGGCCCGGTGGGCATCGTGGTGGAGATCAAGAAGCGCATCGCCAGCGGTTGGGCCGAGGGGCTGCTCGTGGTGATCATGCTCAGCGCGCTGCTCGGGTTTCTGAACCTGTTCCCGCTCCCCGCCCTGGACGGCTCTCGGCTCGTGTTTTTGGCCTTCGAGGCCATCACCCGGCGCCGGGTCAGGCCCATGATCGAGGCGCGTATCCACCAGGTGGGGCTCCTGCTCCTCCTCGGCTTGCTCGTGCTCATGACCTACCGCGACATCACGAAGATGTTCTGACGCTTCCCGGGGAACGTATCCCGGGGAGCGCCTTCGACGACGATGACCAGCCGTTCACAGCTCCTTCAGTTTCCCGTGATGGCGGTGGCGTGCCTCTGCGCGGCGAGCTGCGCTAAGCTGGCCCGGTGTCAGATGGACAAGGTCCGCGCCGACGTGCTGCACTACGAAGAGCAGTGTGGGCCGCTCGCGAAGCAGGAGCGGGAGCTGAGCGGGCGCATCGACGAGCTCGAGGGCAAGATCTTCACCAACCAGAAGGCCGGCGTGGATCTGCTCAAGGCGGTGCTGGTGCGCGCGACCCACGCCTACGCCGACAAGCTGGCCGCCATCCAGGTCCGGTCCGATCTGCTCCGCCCCCTCCACCGCAAGAAGGTCATCGCCTACAAACGTCTCGCCCAGGCCTACGAGCAGCTCATGGCGGCCTATCCCCGCGCCGACTTCGACGCCATCCGGCGGGGGCTCAAGCTGCGCGAGCGCGCCATGCGCGACCGCGCCGCCGCCGAGCTCCAGCTCGCCCGCCTGATCCGGAAGTACAAGCGGCGCCGGCGGAAATAGCGCCGCGGCACCGCCTCCTCCTGCCAGGGGCTCCTGCCTGTCCCGTCCAAGCCGTCGCTTGACCCATCGAGGGGACTTCGCAATACTGGCGCGGCCCGACAACAGCGCTGAAGAGAGCTTCCGATGAACGACGTCAAGAAGACCCTCAGAGATTCGGCCGCCATGCGGTGGGCCATGCTGGTGCTCATCTCCGGCATGATGTTCGCCACCTACTGGTTCTACGACTTCTTCTCGCCGCTGAAGCCGCTGATGATCAAGGAGCTCGGCATCACCAACGCCGACTTCGGCACGATCATCTCCGCCACCACCTGGGCCAACGCCTTCGGCATGATCATCATCGGCGGGATGTTCCTGGACCGGTACGGCATCCGGAAGGCCGCGGCGCTGTTCGGCCTGCTGACCGCGGTGGGCGCGGTGATCGTGGCCCTCGCGGCGGAGGGGGTGTTGGGGAGCACGTCGTCGGGCAAGATGTGGTGGATGATCGTCGGCCGGCTGCTGTTCGGCTCGGGCATCGAGATCTCCTGCGTGGTGATCACCCGCACCGTGGTGAAGTGGTTCAAGGGCTACGAGCTCGCCCTGGCCATGGCCATCAACGTGGGCTTCGGCCGGGTGGGCTCCTTCATGGCCATCAACGTCTCCATGGGTGTGGCCGGCGCCTCCATCGCCCCGGCCGTGAACCTCGCCGCCGGGCTGGTGCTGGGCGGGTTCCTGATGCTGCTCGCCTATCTCATGTTCGACGTGAAGATCGACAAGCAGCTCCAGGCGACCGCGGAGGAGGAGGAGCCCTTCCGGCTCAGCGATCTCCTGCTCCTGGCCACCAACCGCTCCTTCATCTACATCGCCCTGCTCTGCGTGGCGTTCTATTCGGCGGTGTTCCCCTTCATCCAGTACGCCCCTGACCTGCTGATCAACAAGTTTGGCTTCTCCGCCACGCTCCCGGACCTGAGCGGCATGGGCTTCATGGACAAGGTGAAGGCCTACCTGACCTGCGGCCCCAAGGTGGCCAGCTTCATCCCCCTGGGCACGATCCTGTTCACGCCCATCTTCGGGGCCTTCGTGGACAAGAAGGGCAAGGCCGCCTCGATCATGATCCTGGGCGGGCTGCTGCTCATCTTCGCCCACCTCTCCCTGTCGGTCTTCAGCAGCGTGACCCTCGGGTACGCGGGCCTGTTCTGTCTGGGCATTGCCTTCTCCCTGGTGCCCGCCGCCATGTGGCCCTCGGTGGCCAAGATCGTGCCCGAGCGGCGCCTCGGCTCGGCCTACGCCTCCATGTTCACCATCCAGAACTGGGGCCTGATGGCGTTCTTCTACGGCATCGGCAAGGTGCTCGACATGGTCAATGACGAGTACGGCCGCTCCGTGGTCGCCGGCATGAACGCCATGGGCGACAAGCTCTTTCCGGCCGGCGAAGAGCTCGCCGTGTCCGCCGCCGTGGGTGTCGAGGCCATGCTCGACCCGGCCTGGCACGCCGCCCAGGAAGCCGCCGGCAAGCTCAGCGGCTGGAACATCCCCCTCGAGTACAAGGTGCCCATCCTCACCCTCGTGGGCCTTGGCGCGCTCTCCATCCTGCTCGCCTTCCTGCTCAAGGCCGCCGACAAAAAACAGGGCTACGGCCTCGAGCTCCCCTCCGGCGCCAAGGTCGAAGCGCCGGCGGAAGACGACGCCGAGCCTGCTGCAGAAGACGATAAGTAATCCTCCCCCGCTCCTCCGAGCCGAAGCAGCACGGATCTCCACGTGGGGAACAGTTTCTACATCGCCCGCGAGGCCCACAAATACGATCCAAGGTTTACCGGTGTGTAACCCCGGAAGAACTGGCCGCCCTCCAGATCGGGGGGCCAATGCGAAGAAACTCCCGAGGATGGCGGTGCCCCCCGTTGGCGGGTCATGATTTTGGTGAGCTATCTCGTTCGTTCAGCCCGCTTCGACCGCGGATACGCAGCTCGACGCGTGGGAACCTCTGTTTCTTGCTGATCATTGAAATAAGCCTCTTCAACACCCACATCGATCTACCCCCAGTCGGTGGACAGGATGCAGGTGACGCGGAAGTCGAGGTCAACTGCAGGCCAGGGGCCGTTGGCGTCAGTGGGGTAGTCGTTCGAGCCGGACATCGGCCAGAGGTCGGTACACTGGACGTGCACGAAGATCCACTCGTCGGGGGTAGCGTCGTCTAGGGCGGTGGCGTCGAGGGTGCAGTGCGAGCAAGCCGAGGAGCCGGACACTTGAACGCAGCCGGCTTCGTAACGGTAAGACGTGCCAATCTTTGCACGGATGCGATGCAGATTTGTGGCGTCAGGTGTATAGACGACCTCGCCTGACACAAGCGGGGGCATGTCCTGAAGAGACAAGGTGACCTCGTCCGCGGTAGAACCACCCGCTTTGCGAGCTATGACCGTGAGGACGTCGTTGTAGTAGGTACTGCAGTGCACGTACCCGGTGTCTTGGGCCGGGTCGTCGAAGATCTCCCAGAGCTCCTCTTGGGAACCGCTCAGCTCGGCGCGGGCGTTGGGGAGGACCAGGCCGTCTTCGCCCTGGCGGTCCACGCATCCCACTGTGAACACAGGGAGGATCACCAGGAGGGCCGTCAATTTGGTGAGGCGGTGTAGTGCCGTACTCATCCTTTCGATCATATCACACCCCTGGCCAAGCACAGGGGTCCCGGCTATGATGTTTGGCCGGTCCGCGGGTGGGTTGCTCGTGGGGCCGGGGACGAGGAAACAGAGGCCTGAAGCGATGCGAAAAGCGTATATCGAGGAGCAGAGAAAGAAGCACGGGCGGAAGGTGCTGGCGGTGCTGCCGATCCAGTATCCGAAGGAGCTGCTGACGGCGATGGACGTGTTGGCGGTGGAGCTGTGGGGGCCGCCGGGAGCGCCTCGGGGACCGGCGGTGGGACGGCTGCAGTCCTACGTGTGCGCCGTGGCGCGGAACGCGCTGGCGTTCGTGGCGGCCGGCGGGGCGGAAGTCGTGGACGGGTTTCTGTACCCGCACGCCTGTGATTCGCTCCAGGGGCTGGCCACGCAGATCCCGGACTTCGGGGGGTCGGACAAGCCGGCGTTTCATTATTTGAATCCCAAGGGCGAGGCGCGGCCGAGCGCGCGGCGGTTCGTGGTGGCGGAGCTGCGGTCTTTGGCCGAGAAGCTGGAGACGGTGACCGGGAAGGGGTTGGATGAGGAGCGGCTGCGCTGGGCGATCGGGCTGCACCGGGAGATCGACGGGGCGCGGCGGGAGCTGCTGGAGAACCGGGCCCGGGTGTCCATGAACGATCCGTCGCTGTACGAGCTGCTGCGGCGCGGGGAGTGGCTGTGGCCGGAGGAGCACCTGGCCGAGCTGCGGGAGGCGGTGGGGAAGAAAGTGAAGGACAAGGTGGTACAGAAGGGGGTGCCGCTGCTGGTGTCGGGGATCGTGCCGGAGCCCATGGAGATCTTGAACGAGCTGAGCGGCATGGGCGCCTACGTGGCGGCGGACGACTACGCGGCCGTGGGGCGACGGGTGGTGCGCAAGCCGCTGGTGGAGCACGCGGATCCCTTCGAGACCCTGGGGTGGCTGATGTTCGCGGCGCCGCCCTGTCCGACGCGGACGTCGTCGCTGCCCCTGCGGCTGGACTATCTGGAGCGGCTGCAGCGGGCGAGCGGGGCGCAGGGGGTGGTGATTCACACGGTGAAGTTCTGCGAGCCCGAGCTGTTCGACGTGGCCGGGATCAAGCAGCACTTCACCGCCCGCGGTGTGCCGGTGCTCTTTTTGGAGAGTGAGCTGGAGGCGGAGCTGGCAGGGCAGACGATCACGCGGCTCGAGGCCTTCGTGGAGATGGTCGGCGAGCAGGCCGCGCGGGCCGGTGCGTCCGACTCGACCCGGAGGGCGTCATGATCAAGCGACGCTTGCAGTACGAGGCGGTGCGGCGCGTGGTGGGCCCGGTGCTCATGGAGCTGCAGGGCTGGCAGAAGAAGGTCCGGCAGGCCCGGCGCCGGGGGCCGCTTCCGGACACGCCTTTCGGGCCGCCCCTGGAGTCGGTGCGCAAGCTCAAGGACCTGATGATGCGCCACTACCTCGAGGGGCGGTACGCCGACGGCGCAGTGCCCGTGGCGTGGGTGACGAGCGGCTTCCCGGTGGAGCTGCTGCGGACCCTCGGGTTTCATTCGGTGTATCCGGAGAACCACGCCGCCCTGTGCGGCGTGCAGCGGCTCACGCCGGAGTACTCGGACGCGGCGGAGAAGCTGGGGTACTCGCGGTCCCTGTGCAGCTACGCGCGGACCGACATCGGCGGGGTGCTGCTGGACAAGACGCCCGCCGGGCGGCTGCCCAGGCCGGACCTGCTGGCCTGCTGCACCAACATCTGCCAGACGGTGCTCTACTGGTACCGGTGTCTGGCCGAGCACTTCAACGTGCCCCTGGTCCTGATCGACACGCCCTTCGTGTACGGCAAATCGAAGGAGCACCACCAGCAGTACGTGAAGGACCAGCTCGAGGAGCTGGTGGCCGTGGCGGAGCGGGTGAGCGGGAGGCAGGTGTCCGAGCAGAAGCTGCTCGAGGTGGCCCGGCTCTCCTACGAGGGCACGCTGCTCTGGGGAGAGTGCCTGGCCGAGTCCCGGGCCCGGCCGGCGCCCTGGACCGGCTTCGACGGCTTCTTCCACATCGCGCCCATCGTGACCCTGCGGGGCAGCGAGGAGTGCAATGCGTATTACCGGCATCTGCTCGACGAGCTGCGACACCGGGTGCGGCGCGGCATCGGCGGGATCAAGGAGGAACGCTACCGGCTGCTCTGGGACAACCTGCCCATCTGGTTCAACGTGCGGGAGCTGTCCACCCTGCTGGCGGAGCAGCGGTTCAACATCGTGGTGACGACCTACACCAACGCCTGGGCCGAGGCGGGCAAGCGCATGGACCCCACGGATCCCATCAACTCCGCGGCCCGTTCCTACACCTACGTGATCCTCAACGAAGACCTGGACAGCCGGCTGGACCTGATGTCGCGGCTGGCCGAGGAGTACTCCGTGGACGGGGCGCTGCTGCACAGCGATCGATCGTGCAAGCCCTACTCCATCGGGCAGGTGGATCTGAAGGACAAGCTGGCCGAGCGGGCCGGGATCAAGTCCCTGCTGCTCGAGGCGGACCACAACGATCTCCGGGCCTACTCCACGGAGCAGGGCAACACCCGGATCCAGGCGTTCATGGAGAGCTTCGAATGAGCGGAGTGGACGACCGGGGAGCGAGCGGCAGGCGTGGCGTGGGCGTCGCCATCGGCGTGGACGCCGGGTCCACCACCTGGAAGGGGGTGGTGATCGACGCCGAAGGACGGATCCTGGACAGCACCGTGGTGCCGGCCGAGCCGCTGGTGGAGGAGCAGACCCGCGCCGAGCTCGATCAGCTCCGTCGGCACACCGGGGTCTCGGAGGACGTGCCGGTGGGCGCCACGGGCTACGGCCGGAAGCGCGTGGGTGGGGACCGCTCCATCACCGAGATCACCTGCCACGCCCGGGGCGCGTTCCACCGCACGGGGAAGGCGGGGCTGCTGGTGGACATGGGCGGCCAGGACTCCAAGGTGATTCGGATCGGTCCGGGCGGCAGCGTGTCCGACTTCGCCATGAACGACAAGTGCGCTGCGGGCACGGGCCGGTTCCTCGAGGTGCTGCTCGGCCGGCTCAAGGTGAGCTGGGGGGAGGTCGTGGAGCTCATCGCCGACGCGGAGCGAGCCGTGCCGGTCTCCAGCACCTGCACCGTGTTTGCAGAAAGCGAAGTGATCTCGCTGATGGCCGAGGGCGAGCCGCTGCCCGGGATCCTCAAGGGCGTGCACCAGTCCCTGGCGTCCCGGGTCGTGGCCCTGGCGGGCACCCTGGACGAGAGCATGCCCATCTACATGAGCGGCGGGGTCGCCCTGGGAAGCGCCATGGTCGATGCCCTGTCCGCAGCCTTCGGCCGCAAGGTCCAGGTCCTGCCCGAGCCGCAGCTCGTCGGCGCCCTCGGCGCGGCCCTCTCCGTGAGCTCATGACCTGCTCTGAGAGCGGGAGCACCCCCGGCGCTGTCGTTGACAGAACCAGGCCTACCTCATACGCTTGAACCATGTCATCGCCCCTGGCCGGAAAGCTCATCGACGACCGCTACGAGCTGCTCGACATCATCGGGGAGGGGGGCATGGGGGTGGTGTACGAGGGACGCCACACGGCCCTGGGTCGCAAGGTGGCGGTGAAGATCCTCCACGAGGAGTTCTCAGACGTGGATCAGGCGTCCCAGCGGTTCATGCAGGAGGCGCAGATCGCCGGGAACCTTGGGCACGCCAACATCTGCGAGGTCACGGACGTGGGCACCACCGAAGAGGGGCTGCCCTACATGGTGATGCCGTTCCTCGAGGGTCGGACGCTTTCGGAAACCATCGAGGAGTCGGAGAAAGGGCTGTCGGCCAGCCGGGCCGTGGACATCATCGTGCAGGTTCTCTCGGCGCTCCAGGAGGCGCACGAGGCCGGCATCGTGCACCGGGACCTCAAGCCGGAGAACATCATCCTCATCAAGATGGGGGACCGGGCCGACTTCGTGAAGGTGCTCGACTTCGGCATCTCGAAGGTGGTCGGCTCCAAGGCGAAGGACCTGCAGCGGCTGACCGCCACGGGCATGGTGCTCGGCACGCCCTACTACATGGCGCCGGAGCAGGCCGCCGGTGCCAAGGATCTGGACACGCGGGTGGACATCTACGCCGTGGGCGTGCTGCTGTTCGAGCTGCTCGTGGGGCATCCTCCGTACATGGCGGACAGCTACAACGAGCTGATCGTCAAGATCGTCAATGAGCCGGTTCCGCGGCCTCGCGAGCACAACCCGGACATCACCAAGAAGCTCGAGAAGGTGGTCATCAAGGCCATGGCCAAGGACCGGGAGCGGCGCTACGACTCCGCACGCGACTTCCGCCAGTCCCTGGTCAAGGCGGGGGAGGATGCCGGGCTTTCGCTGCCCCTGCACCTGTCCACCGCAGCGCTGGGCAAGGGCACGCTGGCCAGCGCGGCGGCCGAGGTCACCGACCGGATGCCGACGGTGAACCTGCACGCCCCCCGGCAGGGGCGGAGGCGGTGGGCCTGGCTCGCCGGAGGGATCGCCGCGGCCGCGCTGCTGGCGGCGATCGTCTTTTTCAGCACCAATCGTCGTTCTTCCACGCCGCGGGAGCCGGCAGCGCCGGCGCCGCCCCCGGGGATGCGACACGCGGTCCAACCGCGGATGGCGGCGGTGGACCCCATGCGTCCGTTGCCGCCCAAGCAGGTGACGCTGCGCTTCGAGGGGCTGCCCCCCACCGGGAAGATCCTCGTGGCGGGCAAGCCGATCCGGGGCACCGAGGTGAAGCTCAGCCGTTCCTTCGGCAAGGTGGCCTATCGCGCGGAGGTGGTTGGGAAAAAGCCCGTGACCGGAGTCCTCACGCCGGACCGGGATCACACCGTGAAGCTGGCCTTCGAGCCCATCGCTGAGGCCTTGGGCATGGCGGTCCTGCCGGCCATGGACGCCATGGGAATGCCGGTCGCGCCGCCGCCCATGAACTGGAGCATCATCCGCGGCCGGGGCGGCACCCAGGTCAAGACCAACTACGACTCCGAGGACTGATCGATCCCAAACAAGTCCTCCCACAACCGCTTCGCCTGCGGCCCCGAAATAGTTTACTATGGCCTTCAATCAGAGCGCGGTAAATGAGCCCAGGAGCATCCATCAAAGGTCGGTCGGTCGGACGTTGGAGGTGGGCGCTGCTCGCGGCGGCGCTGCTGCTGACCGGTGGCGGACTGTCCTGGGTGGGAGCCGGCGACGCCCTGGCGGCGCCCCCGGGGAAGGACCGCGCGCGGTCCCTGTTCTTCAAGGGGTTGAAAGCCTTCGCGCAGGGCAACTATCCCGACGCGCTGGCGCACTTCACGGCCTCCTACAAGATCAAGCCCAAGTCCATCGTGCTGTACAACATCGCCATGTGTCACAAGGCCCTGTTTCAGTACACCAAGGCCATCGCGGCCTTTCGCGAGTACCTGGGCCGGCGCAGCAAGAAGCTGCCGCTGTGGAAGCGGCGGCAGATCGAGCGCAGCGTCGAGCTGATGGAGCGCAAGCTCGGCAGGGTCAAGCTGATGGTGCATCCGGAGGGCGCCACGATCCGCGTGGACGGCCGCGTGGTGGGCCGGGCGCCCCTCTCCGGTCCCCTCGGTGTGGATCCGGGACGCCGGGTCGTGGAGATCTCCCTGGGCGGCTACCGCACGGTGGTGCTGCAGCTGACCGTGGTCGCGAGCCAGCCGGTGAGCATGGGGGTTCGACTGCAGCCGCACAAGAGCACGGGCAAGCTGGTGATCACGTCCCGGGTGCGCGGGGCAACCGCGCGGTTGGATGGCCGTCCCGCGGGCTCGCTGCCCGTCGTGCTGGATCTCCCCCCGGGTGAGCACCGGGTGCGCGTCAGCGCGTCGGGATACTCGTCGCGGGAGCTCAAGGTGCAGGTGCGGCCCGGCGAGACGGTGCGTCACGACGTGGGGCTGATCCCCCTGGGCGCGGATCGGGCACCGGCCACCTCGGTGGCTCGCAAGTGGTGGTTCTGGACGATTCTGTCGGTGGCCGTGGTGGCCGCCGGAGTGACCACCGGGGTGCTCCTGTGGGACAAAGGCCGCGGCACCGAAGCCGTGGACTTCACGTGGCAGCTGCGATGAGCGAAGGGCGTTCCCGAACCTCCGTGTCTGGGCTGCTCTCGGGCCTGCTCCTGGGGGCTGTGCTGCTCGGGGTCGGCTGTCAGGACCGCGTCCACCGGGTCGTCATCGAGATCGCTTCGGCGGGCTTCATTCCGACCCAGCAGCTGGACGAGATCGAGGTGACGATCTCCGCGTCCCGGACAGCCACGGGGGATCAGCTGTGCGAACCCTATACGCGCCGATTCAACCTGGATCCCACGGAGCCGGAGCCGATCACGCTGCCGTTGCGGATCGCCGTAGAGCCCGGGGACGTCTACGACAAGGTGCTGTACGTGCGGGTGGTGGGACGATTCGACGGCACGATCCGGCTCAAGGCCGAGCGCATGGTGTCCCTGGCCGGGGGCGACGTGACGCTCCAGGTGCTGCTGACCTCGGACTGCATCGGCGTGGGCACGGGGGCCGGTCAGCACTGCCAGGCCGGACTGCCGCTGGAGTCTCCGCTGTCCGAGATTTTCGACGACAGACGATTCGTGGAAGGAGGCGAGCAGTGCCTGGTCGAGTGATCGTGGTGCTGATCGTGGCGCTGGTTGCCGGCTGTGGCCAGCCGACCCCGGATCTGTGCGCCGGCATTGACTGCGGCGACAACGGGAGCTGCGTCGTGGTGGGCGGCACCGCCCGCTGCGACTGCGCCGTGGACCATGTGCAGGTGGGGAGCCAGTGCGTGCCGGTCCCCGACGGCGGCGTCGAGCCCGACGGTGGAAGCACGCCCTGCGGCAACGGCGTGGCCGAAGCGGGAGAGGTGTGCGACGGCGAGGACCTGCGGGGGCGCACCTGTATCGATCTCGGCGCGCAGGGAGGCGCGCTCGCCTGTCGAGCCGGCTGCGACTACTACGACACCACGGGCTGCGACACGAGCTGTGGGGACGGCCTGGCCGGCGGGACCGAGTCCTGCGACGGCTCTGACCTCAGCGGGCAGACCTGTGAAACCCTCGGCCACTACGGCGGCGTGCTCAGGTGCACCTCGAGCTGCACGTTCAACACGGGGCAGTGTCTGGGCCGCTGTGGCGACAGCCTGATCGACATCGGACTGGAGCAGTGCGACGGCGCCAACGTCGGCAGCGCGAGCTGCTGGGGCTTGGGGTTTTACTCGGGCGCGCTGACGTGCAGCGCGAGCTGTGAGTTCGATGTGAGCGGCTGTCAGGGGTTCTGTGGCGATGAGCAGGTGCAGCCCGCCGGCGGCGAGTCCTGCGACGGCTCGAACCTGGACCAGGCGACCTGCCAGTCCCTCGGCTACACCGGCGGGACCCTCGGCTGCCTGCCCGACTGCTCCTTCGACACGTCGGCCTGCCTGTCGGTGTGTGGCAACGGCTATCTCGACCCCTTCGAGGTGTGTGACGATGGGAACACCGTGAGCGGCGACGGCTGCTCGGCCGACTGCCTCTCGGGCGCGGGGCGGATCGTATTCGTGTCCAACCGCTCGGGGGCGTACGAGCTGTGGACCATGACCGATGACGGCACCAACCTGGCCCAGCTCACCACCGTCGCCACCGGCCCCGGCGACTGCGAGGGGGCGTACAACCCGCGCTGGTCACCGGACGGCTCTCGGGTGGCGTTCCAGCTGGGCAGTTCCCTGGCCTGCGATCCCGACCCGACGATCTACACGATCACCGCCGACGGATCGGCGCTCGCGCCCGTCTGGCAGGCGGAGCTCAACGGGGGCCTGGCGTGGACGCGGGACGGCAGCCACATCGTCTATACTGCGGGTGTCGATCGCAAGCTCTGGATCGTCGCCGTCGACGGCACCGGCGATGCGACGCTGTTTGACGGCCCGACCCAGGAGCGAGATCCCGACTACCACCCGTTCCTGGACAGGATCGTCTACGCGCAGTTCCTCACCGGCGGCACCTACCCGGGCATCTTCAGCGTTGACCCCGACGGCACGGATCCGTTGCAGCTCGCGTTGCAGTGCCAGAGCGGCTGCGGACAGGTGAGCCCGCGGTGGTCCTCCAACGGCGCCATGGTGCTCTTCCGCCGGGACGGCGGGATCTTCTGGGTCTACGCCGACGGCACGGGAGAGGCGACCGTGCTCGACAGCGGCGCCGACGACTGGGTCGACTGGGCGGGTGACACGCACGTGGTCTATCACGACCGGTCCATCCCCGGGGATGACAACGTCTCCATCGTGCAGCTCGATGGATCGTCCCGCGTGGTGCTCACGGCCGGCTCCACGGCCTACGATGGTCAACCCGATTGGCACCCAGGTCCACGGGACAGCGATCTGGACGGCTGGCTCGACTGGGAGGACAACTGCGTCTACGTCCCCAACCCACTGCAGCTGGACGCTGACAACGACGGAATCGGAAATCAGTGCGACTGATCGGGGTCGTCCCGCACCGCGATCGCACCCGCTCGGCCGGCAGCTTCGCCGGGATCATCGCGCCGCTGCCTCGGAAATAGCGGCCGCTTGACAGATTCTGCGCCGGCCTCGTACCCTCTCGCCAACATGCGATCCGACAAAAGACGAATCTACGCTGACCTGGGCATCGAGGAGCTCCCGCGCTTCATCTCCACCATGGACCGGTTCGAGTTCTCTCCGACCTACGGCTGCGCCAACCGAGAGTACTGGCTGACCCGGGTCATGGACTTCCCGTCCGCCATCGCGCAGTTCGGGGTGCATGGCCTTGCCTTGGCCTGGGGCCATGATATGCCCGACAACCCCTTCCGCAACCAGCCGAAGGTGCTGCAGTGGGTCCTGGCCGGCATGCGTTACCTGACCACCATCCAGCACGGCGACGGCTCCTTCGACGAGTTCTACCCCAACGAGCGCGGTTGGGCCGGCCCGACGGGATTTCTCGTGCACGCCATGATCGGCTGTTATCGCCTGGTGGGGGATCGGATGAAGGCCGATGACCGGAGCCGCTTTCTGGGGTGTATGCGTCGGGCGGCGCGCTTCCTGGGGCGAAACGACGAGATCGGCGTCCTGGCCAACCACCACGCCATGGCGGCGCTGCCCGTGGCCGAGGCGGCGGACCTCCTGGACGACCGAGAGCTCTGGGCGCTGTACAACGAGCGCATGGACGAGTTTCTCCGGCACTGTCACGTGGAGGGCTGGTGCCTGGAATACGACGGCGCGGATCCGGGCTATCTCTCCGCCACGGTGAGCTTCCTGGCGAAGCTCTACCGGGTCCGCCCCGAGGAGCGCATCGAGCAGGTCATCCGGCGGGCGATTCCTTTCTGCTCCTACTTCGTGACCCCGGACGGGCACTACGGCGGAACCCTGGGCAGTCGGCAGACGCTGCACTTCTACCCCCACGGCATGGAGCTCTGGGCCGACCGTGTACCCCTGGCAGCGGCCATGGCGGATCGGATGCTCGACGGCTTCGCCGCGGGCGCGTCGGTGTGGCCCGGACTTCAGGCCGAGCGGTACTTCGTGTACCGAATCCCCGAGTTCCTCCAAGCCTATCTGGACTATGGGCCCAGGCCCGCCGTGCCGGAGCGACTTCCCTACCAGCGGGAGCCCTTTGTGCAGCGCTTCCCGGAGGCCGGGGTGCACATCCGCAAGCTCCCCTGGGGCTACCTCGTGGTCAACCTCGCCCGGGGGGGCGTGATCAAGCTGTTTGAGGAGGCCAGCGGGCGCCCGTTGCTGTGCGACTCCGGCGTGGTGGGCGAGCTGACCGATGGGACCATCTTCACGTCCCAGTGGATCGACAAGGCCTACGAGATCGATCAGTCCGGCGACACGCTGCGCGTGACCGGACCGTGCCACAAAGTGCCCACCCAGACCTTCACTCCGCTCAAGATGATGGCCTTCCGGGCCGCGATGCTGACCACCGGCTGGAACGCCCGGCTCGCCAAGGAGCTCAAGGGGCTGATTCGGGCGGTGCTGATGACCCAGGCCCGGCCGGCCGCGGTGCGGTTTGACCGCCAGGTGTCCATTCACGACGATCGGCTGGAGGTGGTGGACGAGCTCAGGTTGCAGCCCGGGGCGCGGGTGACGCGGCTCAAGGTCGGCGACGACCTGCCCCTGCGGTATGTGCCCCAGAGCCGGTACTACCAGCCCCAGGAGCTCGAGGTGGACGGCTACGATCTGTCGGCGGAGGAGCTCCTGCGGCTCAACCGTGAGGGACGTTTCTCCCTGCGCCGCCGGGTGCGCGCGGGCGGTCCCGGCGTGGAGAGGGTGGACGGCCCGGCGTGAGACCTTGGCAGAAATACCTGCCGCTCGGTGGCTTCGCAGCGGTGCTCGCGGGCGCCCTGTTGGCCGTGACCCCGCGGAGCTATGTGGTCCAGGTCCTGGGCACCGCGCTGTGGTTGGTGGGGTGTACGTTGCTCGCGCGCTGGCTGTGGCCGCTGCTAGACACGCCGGTGCGAATCCCGTGGCGCTCCCGCAGCGACCTCCTGGATCCGCCGCCTTGGACCTGGCAGCAGCTGCTTGGGGAGGCCGCCGGCCCCGTGATCATCCTCGGGGTCCTCGCCGTGCTCTACTGGCCCCTGCTGGGCGGGCAGATGCCTTGGCAGGCGGACCACACGGTGCACCAGTGGAAGGCGTGGCTGCTGTCGGAGCGGCTGCTCCCCAGCGGTCGGCTGATGGGCTGGACGCACCAGTCGGGCACCGGGTACCCGGCCGAGGTGCTCTACCCGCCCCTGGGCGATCTCTGGCTGGCAGTGGTGCGTTACGGCACGTTGAAGCAGCTCTCCTGGGAGGCGACGTACGCCCTTGGGTTCTTCGGCGTGCTGGCCTTCTGCACGCTCACCTTCTACCACCTCGGCCGACGGTTCTTCGGCCCGGTGGCCGGGCTGGCGGCCGCCTTCTTCGTGCTCACGGACCTGGGTGGCTTCCGCGAGGGCGGCTTCATCTTCACGGTCCAGTACGGCGTCTGGCCCCTGCACCTCGGCATCACGCTCGCCTTTCTGGCGCTGCTCAAGTTCCACGATCTGCTCCGCACGCCGGGGTGGCAGCACCTGCTGCGCTGCGGCCTGGCCGTGGCCGCTGCGCTCTTGGCGCACCCGGTGACGTTGATCTTTTTTCTCGTGGCTCTTCCCCTGTACTGGCTGCTCGCCTGGCTGCGTCGGGCGCCGGGCCAGGAAAGGGTGTTGGGCCGGGCCCTCGCGGGGGTCGCCCTGGGGTGCGCCCTCGCGGCGTTCTGGCTGCTGCCGTTTTTTGCCAAAGCGGCCGATTTCTCGGCCCACGTGACCAACCAGTGGAAGTCCATCTCGGACATCGCCGGCGGTGTGATCAGCGGACAGCTCTGGCGGAACGCCTGGTCATGGCCGCTGGTGCTCGGCGCCCTGGGGGGCGTGGTGGCGCTGCGGGAGCGCCGCGCCCTGGGGGGCTACCTGTTCGCGCTGTCCGGAGTGCTGCTTTTGGCCGGCTCCCTCACGGCGTACAACGAGCTGCGCCTGGCCAACTGGATCGCTTCGGCGCGCTTCGTGCAGTTCCAGCGCTTCGTGATCTTCGTCAAGCTCTCGTGGTTTCTGTTGGCCGGGTTCCTGCTTCAGCGCGTGCTGGTGGGGTTGCCGCCCACGGCGGACGACGCCGGTCCGCGGGACGCGCCGTGGCCCCGGCCCGAATCCGGGGGGGGGGCCGCGGCCGGAGGGCGGCTGGCGCTTCGTCGCGCCGGCCTGCTGGTCACGGCGTGTCTGGTGATCGCCCCCTTCGTGCTGCCGCTGTCGTGGCGGCTGGTGGAGGACCGGATCCTGCCGGTGGGTCAGCTCACCACGGTGCGGGGGAAGGGGCCCTTTCTGCGCGACTTCCGGGCGCTGCTGGCCGAGGTGTGCAAGGCGTCCCGACAGCCGGGGGCAAAGTTCTTTCGGCTGGGCTACGTCACCTCCTTCAACGACCACGAGCTGGCCAACGGGGCCACCTATTGCGGTGTGCCCGAGGCCAAGCTCTCGTTCATTCCGTCTGAAACCTTCAAGTACCGCGCGCACCTGAGCCCGGCGGCGGTGCCCTCCTCCAGGGAGGACTACCGGGCCCTCAACGTGCGGTTCCTGTTGGTGAACGGCTCCCGTCCGGCGCCCTCCTGGGCCCGGCAGCTGCGTCGACGGGGCCGCCTCGCGCTCTACGAAATTCCGGACTACCAGCCGGAGCGCTACACCGTGCTGCGGCGGGTGAGCGAGGGGACCCCGCGCTTCGAGCGGGTCCCCTCGGAACAGCTCGGCCTGGGAGTGACGTTTTCGGACGAGGAGATTCGCGTTCGGGCGCGGGACGTGCCGCCGGACCACTACCTCGTGTTGCACGTGGCGCATTTCGCCAACTGGCGGGCCTATCGCGGGGACACGCCTTTGCACATCCGGCCCTACAACGAGCTGGCACCCAAGGTCAAAGGGCTCATGATGGTGCCGCTCCGCTCCGGCGTCACGGTCTTTCGCTACGAGACGCTCTGGGTCGACTGGCTCGGTCGGCTCCTGTCTCTGTTGGCCGTGGTGTTGGTGATCTTCATCGTCGTGGCGCGGCGCCGGACCGGGCTTGCCCAGTGGGTGGGCGGCCGCCTGGAGCCCTGGGTCAATCGACTCGCCGGCGCTGCGCGCTGGTCGCTGCTGGCAGGGGGCGTGCTGGCAGTCCTGTTCGTGCTCGCCAAGGCCACGGGCGTGATCGAGCCCAAGGCCGGCCCGCGGTCCCTGACCCACGAGATCAGTGACGCCCGCGTGGCGGTGCGTCTCCGGAACGGCAAGGTGAGAGAGTGCAGCACCTTCCAGCTGGGGCGCTGGATCTGCGGCAAGGGTCGGCGCTGGGTCGGCCCGGTGGCCGAGGAGTGGAACCTGCTGAATCGCTTCGGTCTCTGGGCGCACCCGGACGAAGCAGGTACGCTGATGATCACCTTTCCGAAACGCCTGCTGGGCAAGGCGCTGGAGATCGACTACGGCGTGCTGCAGAGCGGCGGCGCGGGCGCGCCCGTGACCCTCGACGTGTTCCTCGGTAGCGAGAAGGTGGGCCAGGTGAGCTGGCCCCGACGCAGTGGGCGCGCCGGCTGGGCCCCCCGACCCCTTCGCATCGACACCGGTGCGCGACGCGGCAGGCGTGTCACGGTGCGGTTCGAGGTGCACACCACCCACATCGGCGGGCGACACTTCGCCTTTGACGCCCGCATCCTCCCGTAGCCATGGAAGCACCGAAGCGCTGGCAGCGACTGGGAATCGGCCTGCTTCCGTGGCTGCCGCGCCTCGCCCTGCTGGCGGTGTCGATGCCGGCGCTGGTCCTGCTCTATTACATCTTCTGGGCGCGGCTTTCCTATCCTCTCGACCTGGAGTGGATGGAGAGCGGCATGCTGATGCACGCCAAGCGGGTGCTGGACGGCAACGGCCTGTACGTCGCCCCGTCCGTGGACTTCACCAGCTTCTGCTACCCCCCGCTCTATCCGCTCCTGCTGGGCTGGCTGGGCAAGGTGTTCGGCCTGTCCTACACGCTGGGGCGCGCGCTCTCGGTGCTCGCGTTCACGGCCACCCTGGCGCTGATACTCCGGGGCGCCGTGCGCGGCGCAGTCGAGGCGGCGCCTCAGCGCTGCGGCGTGGAGACGAAGCTTGGCGAGCGCCCCTCGGGCGACGCGGTGGTCTTTGCCGTGGTGGCCATGGCCGCGGTGGCGGTGGCCTTTCCTTGGACCGGCGCGTGGTACGATCTCGTGCGGATCGACGGGCTGTTCTTGGCGCTCGCCTGCGGCGGACTGTACGCGCTGGCCGTGGGCCACCGCCGGGCGCGCGGGGTCGTGATCGCCGGCGTGCTGCTCGGGCTGGCCTACTACGCGAAGCAGACCGCCGTGCTGTTCATCGTGGCGGCGGGGCTGGCGCAGCTGCTCTTGCGGGCGCGCTTGCTGCCGGTGCTCGTGGCCGTGGTGGGCGCAGTGGCGGGGCTCGGCACGCTGCTCGCGAATCAGGTCACCGACGGCTGGTTCTGGTTCTTTGTCTACGACCTCCACCAGGCGCATCAGACAGATCCCACGGTGCTGTGGTCCAAGGCGCCGGCGCTGCTGTGGGACAAGCTGGGTTGGCTCTACCTGGCGTGTGTGGCGTCGGCCGTGCTCTGGTGCGGGGCCGCGGTGCTGCGCAGGCGGCTGGCGCCCCACGGGCCCGTGTGGCTGCTCGGTGGGCTGGCCGGGGTGGCCGCCGCTGTGGTGGGGAGAGCCACCCAGTGGTCCCATGACAACGCCTACATCCCGGGGGTCGTGTTTCCGGCGGCGTTCCTCGCGGTGTCAGCGGCGGAAACCCGCGGGCTGCTCGCCCCGCGGGACGCCGATGCGGCGCTCGGCGGCTGGCGGCAGGCGCTGCTCGGCCGGCCGCTGCTCCTGCGCTCCCTGGCCTGGGTGCCGGTGGTCCTGGCGGCGATCCAGGTGCTCGCCACCGGTTCACCGGAGCCGAGGAAGCACGTTCCCGATGCTCGGTCACGGCAGGAGGCCCGGCGGTTCCTCGCCGAGCTGAAGCGGCTCGGTCAGCGCGGGGAGGTGCTGGTCCCCTACCATCCGTACTACAGCGTGCTGGCCGGGGGGCGGGGCCACGGCCACATCATGAACGTCAACGACGTCAACTACACCCGCAAGCGCGATCGGAAGCGCTCCGGCGGGCTGTTCGGCCAGCCCGAAGCTCGCCGCAAGCGGGTGCTGGCGGCGCGCCGCAAGCTGCTGGCATCCATCCGTCGGGCGCTCGGGTCGGATCGGTTCGTGGCGGTGATCCACGACCGTTCCCTGGTGTCCCGCTGGATTCGCCGCGGGGATCGGGCGGTCCCGCGGGTCAACTGGGCGTACGCGTCACAGCTGCCGGGGCTCAGGCTGCGCTTCCGGCCGACCTGGGATCTGGCCTGGCTGCGGGCGGCGCCGCGGACCTTCTCCGGTAACCCGACAGCTCCCAGGTTCGTGTGGGAGCGCCCGCAGGGGGCGCGCCCGCCCGCGGGGGGGCGGGTGGTGTTCGACTTCGAGCACACCGAGCTTCCGCGCTGGACAGTCCAGGGGACGGCCTTTGGGAGGGGACCGGTGGACGGCCTGCTCTGGGACCCCAAGCGTCAGCGCGCCCAGGGTCTGGTGGCCGGCGCCGGGGGCCGGCGCTGGATCAGCTCGTTCCACGGCGGTGACGCGGCCACGGGCCGGCTGGTGTCACCGCCCTTCGTGCTGGACCGTCCTGTCCTTGGCTTGCGGGTCGGTGGCGGCCGGGATGCCGAGCGCCTCGTCGTTCGGCTGAAAGTCGACGGCCGGATTGCGCGCCAGGCGACGGGACACAACACGGAGCGTTTTCGTCAGGTCCGCTGGGACGTGGAGAAGTGGATCGGCCGCTCCGCCGTCCTCGAGCTCGTCGACGCCTCCTCCGGCCCCTGGGGCCACCTGCAGCTCGACGAAGTCTGGCTCCTGCCCAGAGCCAATCGCTGATCCAGGGCGGCTGTCGGTTCGCCGCGCTCTGCCCACCCGATTTCCGCGATTGATTCCGACCCTCAGAGCGTCAAGTCCACGCACAGGACGGTGATGTTGTCCCGCCCGCCGCGGGAGTTGGCGAGATCGACGAGCGCGCGGCAGGAGACGTCGGCAGAGTGGAAGCCGTGGGTTTCGATCTCGCCGTCGAGCAGGTAGCCGTGCAGGCCGTCCGAGCAGAGGATGAGGCGGTCACCGTCCTGGGCGATGAGGTCCGTGACATCCACCTCCACGTAGTCGAGGTGTCCGACGGCCCGGGTGATGACGTTCTTGCCCGGGGCCCTGGCGGCCTGCTCCGGGGTGATGAGCCCGTGCTTGAGCTTGTAGTTGATCAGGGTGTGGTCTTCGGTGATCTGTGTCGCCTCACCGTCCCGCATCAGGTAGACGCGGCTGTCTCCCACCTGGCCGATCAGCACGAGCGTGTCGACGACGAGGGCCATGGACATGGTGGTGGACATGCCCTTGCGATCGGGCTCGAGCTGGGCCATGGAGTGGATCAGGTAGCAGGCGCTCTGGATGCCGCTCTCGACCGTCCGCCGCAGCCGATAAAAGCAGTCTTCGGAGTGATCCCGGTGGTACTCGGAAAGCAGTGCGTCGTGGCGGATGACCCAGTTCTGGATCTGCTCCACCGCCTCGGCGCTGGCCACCTCCCCTTTGGCATGCCCCCCCACACCGTCGGCCACGACATACAACCCGCGCGTATCATCGATCAGATACGCGTCCTCGTTGTGCTGGCGTCGTCGGCCGACGTCGGTGAGCCCATAGCCAGCGTTCATGGGGTGATCCGTTTCACAGAAAAGCCATAATGGCACGCGGAAGATTTTTTGCAAGCCGCGCCGAGGGGAGTCGCTATAATCCGGAAATCATGAATCAACACAATTTCTGTGTCGACGCAGCGGCGACCATCCGAAGGGAGCCCGAGGCCGTTGCCAGGGACTGGATGGCCATACTCCGTAGCGATCCCACCTGCCGCCCGGCGGCGCTGCTCGACGAGCTGGAGCCCCGAACGGTGTCGGTGCTCGAGGCCCTCGCGCTGGGGTTGGAGGGGGGACCTCTCGTGCTCGCCGCGGATCACTTCCGGGCAGCGGTGCGAGAGTTCTCCTTCATCGGTGGGTGGTTCGCCAGCCAGGGTGCGAGTCCATCGCTGGTGTCGCGCTATTCGACAGCGCTCGGCGAGGCCCTCGCACAACGGCTCGTGGAGGATCCGTGGCACCTCCGCCAGTGGCGCACTCTCGAGCTGGGGTTCACGGCAGTGATGACCGAAACCTACTGCCTGAGTCTGCGGGCTCAGGAGCGCGAGCAGCTGCACGAGATGCTGGAGCGGTGCACCCCCATCGTGCGGCTGCCGGGGGGCGTTCCCGCGCTCCTGGTCGTCGGCGCGCCCAGTCGCCAGGTGCTGTCTCAGCTCCTGGGTCGCCTGCTGTTGGCGGTGGCCCGGTTTGGTGCCGACGTCCTGCTAGTGGACTTCAGCAATGCACGGGAGCTGGACGACGAGGTCTTGGGGGTGATCAAAGAGCTGCTCGAGCATCGCAAGCTGCAAGCCAGGAACGTGCTCGTCACCGCCCTGAGCAAGGCCCAGCAGCGCGCGCTCCGACGCCGTTTGGGTGATGGGGAGAACGTGCGTTTCTTTGATTCCTGGGCCGAAGGGTTGGTGGTTCTCGAGTGTCCATGAGACCCTGGTTATTGCGCCACTAGGAGCGATGTAGACGAATGGCCATGGCCTTTGTCTGCGGATCGCCGATCTGGTCGAGCCCGATGACCGTCGTTGACACCCCCCGCCCGAAGCTGATGGCGTCCTTGTACGCCAGTGCTTCCCGTGCAGCGTGCTGGAACTCGCCCATCAGCTCGCTCGGGACCTCGAAGTCCTCGCCATAGATCACGTTCAGGGTGCTCACCCTGGCGTCGCTGAGCCGATCGAGCACGCGATATGCTGATCGGAAAGTCTCTGCGATGGCGACCTTGCTCTGTATTTTGCCTTTGATCTCAAGGATTAGCGTTTTGCCCATCGGTTCCTGTGCCACCTGTCCTACGCTCGCCGGACGCGTGTTTTTCGTGTCTTGGGAATTCAGTAATCAAATAATTTGTCATTTATATTGAAAATCAGGCCCGGGATGTCAAGCGGGAAAGGTGGACCTGAGCCGAACGCGACCAGCGGAAAATTTGCCTAGAATTGCCACCCGATCCAAAATAGTGATATGAACTCGCGGAGCTATATCTACGGGCCATATAAAGCCAGGTATCGACGGGGTTTCAGCGCATTGACCCAGGAAGCGTTGTACGCCTTCGGCGGTCTCGCCGTGGCCATTTATCTCGTGTACGCCTTGATGGTGGCCTGACCCGCGCCTGAGCCTGCTCCCAGCCGGCAATCGCCGCCCAGCGGTGATGCCGAATCCACCTCGGACGTGATTGATTTGATTCTGCGGGGAGTGATCAGCCGTCCCGGCTCGTGGTGGTCACAGCCTCGAGCGCCTTCAGCGTGGGCTTGTCCACGGCGAAGAACACGAGCTCCTGCATCTTCGCAGATCGGAGCCAGACGAGCGCCACGCCCTTGCGCTCCAGTGTCCAGACGCGGAATTGACCGGACCGTTTTCCACCATAGGCATGGCGCGTCACCTGCTTGCCCAGGAGCTTTCCGAATCGATCACTGAGCAGGGGGCCGAGCTCTGAGTCCGGCACGGGGACCAGCACGTTCAAGCGCGCCAGGCGGCCGTCGAGGTAGAACAGCTTGATCAGCCGCACCGGTGGGGACCAGACCTTCGTCCCCTTCCGCGCCGCCGCGCCGCAGCTCTGGGTTCGCGACCGCGCGGACTGCTTCACGTAGCGGGTGAACAGCTCGGCTCCCGCGAGGTAGGTCGCGGTATCCGACGGCTTGCAGGCCGCGCCCCAACCGAGCGCGCCCAGGCGCTTGTCGACCTCCTTCCGGGTCATTCCCACGGCCAGGGTGTTCCACGTGAGGGCCAGGCCTCCCGCCTTGGGTGTGGACTTCTTCTTGCGGCACCCTGCGGCGGGAAACGAGCAAAGGATCGCGAGGACTGCGGGCCATACCGCAGTCAGCTCTAAACGTATTGTCATGCGCGTCATGAGATGGCTCCAGGTTGGCCCGGAGGCTACGCGATGCGGCTGAGCTTTTCAAGTCAACCCTGACGGGTGATTCGAACGCTTTCGCCCGTCCCGGGGTTGTCGTACGATGGCGGGCGTGAGAATCGTTCGTCTGCGACTTCTGGGCCCGCTGACGGCCCTGCTGCTGATGGGCGGCCCGCTGAGTGGCTGCAAGGGACAGCGCAAGCGGTCCGCCAGCGCGATCCCGGACGCTCGGGCAGCGATCGGCAGCGCGGACGCGGCCGCGCCGCCGGTGCGGGCCCGGCGCCCCGGCGCCATGGCAGCGCTGCTCGCGCACGTTCCCCGGCGGGCGCAGTGGTTCCTGGCGCTGGGCAATCCGGCGGGACTGGCGCGCGGCGCGGCGCGGCTGTGGCGCCTGCTGTCCGCGGTGCCCTCCCTGGAGCAGCCCTTGGCCAGCGTCACCAGGGCGCTGGCGCGGGCGGTGGGTCGCTGGCCTCCGGATCCGGCCATCTGGCAGCGCCTCGGCATCGACGGAGACGGCGGGATTGTCGTCGCGGACGTGCCGGGCGAGGCCGGGCGGCCGTCCGGCACCCTGGTGGTCGCGCTCGCGCGCCGACCGGAGCAGCTGCTGCGAAGGCTGACGCCGCAGCGGCCGCGGGGCGCGTCTTCGACGCACCTGTCTCGGCTGCGGGCGACCCTGTCCGATGGGAGCGTCTGGTGGTGCGGTCGGCGTACCGCGGCCGTGGTGTGCGCCTCCCGCAAACAGCTCGCGGCCCCGGTGCGGCAACCCCGCAGTGCGTCTCCGTCAGTGGTCGGGTTGTTCCCGTCTGCGTCTCTGGCCACGGCCGACATCGTCGGGGGACTGCGTGATTCCGCAGCAAAGCCACCGAGCCTGTTGTCGGCGCGGTTTACACCCCAGGGCCTGCGCGCTCGGCTCCAGCTGCGCGGCCCCCGTGGGCATTGGCTGCGGGGGTGGCTGGGCACGCGGACCGCGGCGCTGCGCCTGCGCGGCAACGCCACCGCGGCCCTCCGGCTGCAGCTGAGCGCAACCCGCCTGCAGACACTGCTGGCCGCGCTGCCCCGAAGCGGTCTCCGGCCGGGGACCGGCGGCGGCGTGGATCTCAAGCGTCTCGCGCTGCGGTGCACCGGTGACGTGCTCCTGTCCATCGGTCCCCAGGGCTGGAGCGTGCTGGCGCGCCGTCGCGGTGTGTCCGAGACTGTGACCGTCCCGACCCGGGCGCGTGTCGGCTCGACGTTGTCCCTCTGGGTTCTCGCGCCCCCCGGTCGGCTCGTGATCGGCTCCAGCGTTGCGGCGGTACAGGGCGCGGTCACCGGCTCCCCACACCCGGCCCCGGTGATGTTTCGCCAGCTGTTTTCGCGACCGACTGCGGCCGCGCTGCTGCTGCCGCTGGTGGATCCCCTCGAGCTGCTCCCCGGGGCGTCCCGGGCGCAGCTGATCGCGGCGCTGGCCGGTCTGCCGGAGGGTGAGCGCGCCTTTGTCGGACTGGTTCGTGCCCTGTTGACCTTGATGGGCGAGGCCGGCGTGACGGTGGAGCGGATCCCGGACGGGGTCCTGCTGCGAATCGCGCTGGCGAGCCCGGCCGCGGGCCCGGAGGCGGCGCGCCGGGCCTTTGCGCAGGCGTGGCGGAGCAAGTGGCAGGGGGGAGGTTTTTTCGACCGCGCGACGCTGCAGCGGATTCGGTCGAGCCATCCCTCGACGTCTGCCGGGCGACTCGCGGGCGTGCTGACGCGATTCCGGCTGCCCGCGCCTCTGGCGCAGTGGATTACCGGCGGCCTGGTGCGGCTGCTGGCCGGGCTGCGTGGACCGGAGCTTTCTTGCTCTGCGTTCGCGGCCCGCCTCGCCCGCTGCCGGGAGGCGTTCGGTCGCCAGCTCGAGCCCCTCCGCTGGCGGGAGGTGGACGTCGCCATGCTCCGCCCGGATCAAAAACGCCAAAAGAGCGAGCTGCTCGACCGGGCCCGGAGAAACGGACGCACCCTCGGAGACCGGTGCGACCAGGTCTCCGGGCGGCTGGAGAATGCGACCGAGCTCCAGCGCTGCCTGACCCTGGACACCTGCGAGAAGTTCGCCGTGTGTTTGCAGCGCGCGTTTGTGTTCAGCGCTCCCGGAGCTCTTCGCAGAAGGCCTTGACGGCGTTGCCGAACGCCTCGGGCTGCTCCTGCATGAGCATGTGGCCCGCTCCCTCCACCACGATCAGGCGACTGTCGGCGATGCCCGTCTCCAGCTGACGCGCTCGCCCGGCCCCCATGAGCCGATCCTCGGCCGCGGCCAGAATCAGGGTGGGCACGGCGATCTCGGAGAGACGCGCGCGGACGTCGAAGCGGTTGCACGCCGTGAAATCCCCGAGCACGATCCGCTGCGACGCCTGGAGCGGGCCGGAGGTGAGTCGCCGAACGAGCTCGGCGGGGGTGCCGGGTGCATAGGCCGTGGCCGCCAGGAGCGTGGCGAAGCTGCCAAAGCTCGACCGGATCGCCTCGAAGACGAAGTCCGCCGTGGGGAGCCTGGCCCCGGTGGCCGCGAGCACCAGGGCGTCTACGCGATCCGCGTGATCGAGGGCCAGGATCTGCGCCACGGCACCTCCCATGGAGTGACCCACCGGAACGAAACGGTCCACGGCCAGCATCTCCGCGAGCTGCGTGACGACCTCCGCGTACTCCTCAATGGTGACTGCCGCCGGCTCGGGCGTGGATTGACCGTGACCGGGCAGATCCAGGGTGAGGAGCTGCCGGCCGACGTCCAGGCGGCGCTGCTCCGTCCAGACATACTGTCCCCCCCCGGCCCCGTGGATCAGGACCAGGGGAGGGAGCGCCGACGGCTCCCCGGTGAGTCGATAGCGGATGCGGTAGTCGCCAACGGTTGCAAAGGGCATGGAGGTCCGGCCTGCTAGCGTTGAATGGCGCGTCCGCAAAGGCCGCAGTAGTGGGCGGCGAACAGGAGCCCGCCGCCGCAGTGGCCGCAGAACCGCGCCATGGCCACGGCCGGGGCGGGAGGAGGCGCACCGGGGCCGTATCCAGGGCCGGTGCCGGCTCCCATGGGCCATGGCCAACGGAAGGCGCGGGCGATCAGCGCCGGCATCATGAG
>JBDRSE010000164.1:0-22098 GCA_043825095.1 bacterium | reverse complement strand
GCACTCGGCCATGGCCGAGTGCAAGGCAGGGCGACTCGGCCTGGGTGGGCACGTCCTCGGCAATCTCCTTTGCCGGCTCACTCCGCCGGGGCTGTTCGGCCCCAACTTCCGGGCCGCGGCGCGGCTCGCCTCAAGCCTGGTGCGCTACAACCGCTGCTTCACAAATATCGGCGCCCTGGGCGCCGAACTGCACGACTGGGACGGCGCGCGCGCCACGCACGCCACGGTGATCGCGCCGCTTCCGGCCGCGCCCCTGACCATCATCACCGGCAGCGGCTTCCAAGGCCGCGTCAGCCTGGTGGTAGGATTCCGAGAGGGCTGGCTCACCGACGACCAGCTCACCAACATGCACCACGCCCTCCTCGAAGGCCTGGCCCAGTTGGCCGAATGCTAATGCTTGGGGTCTGACCCCACCATTCGCATTTCACCGCACCAGCCCCAGGCGCGCCATCCAGCCCTCCTGCACGGTGATCGCCTCTTCGGGACAGATCTCCTGGCAGCAGAAGCAGCGGATGCAGCCCTCGAGGTCGATGGTCATGAGCTCGGCTGAGTCCTGCGGCCCTGAGGCGGCCCTGCCGGGCCGGGGCGCGAGCTTCATCACGTCCGGCGGGCAGTGCTTGGCGCACTGTTTGCAGCGGGTGCACAGGCTGTGGTCGATGACGGGCTTGGGCGAGACGGCGTTGCGGCCGAACCGCCCGAGCCAGGAAGACATGTCCGCCCGGGCCTGCCGCGCGGGCTTGAAGTCATGGACCGCGAAGGAGTCGGGCCCCGGGCCGTGCAGCTCGATGGCCGTCAGTGGAACAATGGCGCCCACCACCCGCAGCGTGGGCACCGCGGTGGGATCAGCGCCGACAATCTCGGTGACCACGCGGTCCAGGGCGATGCCGTCCGCCGACGCTCCCAGGAAGCCCAGCGCGCGGGGGTCCCCGGCGCTCGGCCCGTTGCCCTCCATGCCGACGACGCCGTCGATGATGTTCAGCGTGGGGTTCACCAGCCGGTACAGGTCCACCAGCATCCGGCCGAAGTAGTCGTAGTCCTTGCCGGCCATGAGGTGCCACTGGCTCTTGCGCAGCCCGACCACCGCGCCGAAGCAGTTCTTCACCGCCAGGGTCAGGTACATCTGCGCGTGGGTCTTCACCTTGGCCAGATTGACAATCACGTCCGCCTCGGGGATCTGCCGCGCGACCTGATAGGACTTGAACACCGAGCCCGGTGTGCCCAGCTTCACCTCCACGGGCTCGGTGAAGTCCACGACCTCCACGTCCAAGCCCTCGAGCAGGGCCGTGAGCCCCAGCTTCTTCGAGATCCCCCGGGAGCGTCCGATGGCCGGGCTGTCGCCCACGAGCACCCGGCCAGCGCCGGCGTCCAGGCACAGCCGCGCCGCCGCCCAGATCACCACCGGGTGGGTGCACACGGCCCGCTCCGGCGCCTTGTAGGAGAGATAGTTCGGCTTGAGGAGCACTGAAGCGCCCGGGGGCACGAAGGCGCTCATGCCGCCCAGGGGCTCCAGCAGCCGCTTCATGGCCTCGAGCACCAACTCCTTGTCGTAAGACTCACACCTCTGCAGCGACACGGGACCGGTGGGCTGCCACTCCACGTCCAGGTCACGCACCGCATCGCCGGCCTGGGACGCCTCCGGCGGGGTGATCGAGCGGAGCACGGTGCGGTAGACCACCACGGACAGCGCCACCATGGACAGCCAGTAGGGGGCGATGGCCACCGCCGGCAACCGGCCCCAGGTGAGGATCCCCCCGGGACGGAACACCATGTCGTCCACCAGCGCCCCGGCCGCGGCCGCGACGAGCAAGAGCGCCGCGCGGGCCCAGGTGCGCTCGAAATGGTCGAACAGCAGCAGGAGCGTCGCCGTGAAGACCACCCACGCCACGCTCAGGGAGAGCGGCACATTCAGCACCTCGAGCGCGCCGTGCAGGTGCCACAGATCGTACCGATGCCCCACGGCCGCGCACGCGAAATCCGCGAGGGCGGTAACGATCCCTGCGACCAGCGCGCTGGCCAGGGGGGCCGCGGGCGGCCTCGCGAGCGCGATCACCCCCACTCCGAGAGTGATGGCGAATCCCATGAAGAGGAGACTGTACCCGTAGTAGTCCATGTAGTTTCTCGACTCGATCGCCGCGCGCGACTATACCGCAATTCAGAGCCGTCGGCGGCCCCTTGGCGCCGCCCGGGGATCACGGCGAGCAGAACAAGAGTTGGGGAATGTCCGCGGGTCAGCTACATAATAGGGGAGCTGCCCATGGCGGACTCTGGGAGTCGATGCGCGACGACGATTCGAACCACGACCAGGTGGATGAGCTCGCCAGACTGGCAGAGCTGAGGGATCGAGGGATCCTCAGCGACGCGGAGTACGACGCGGCGAAGCGCCGGCTGCTCGGTATCGAGAGCCCCGCCCTCGAGCTGGCCACCGGTCCCCTGGGTGACCTGGCGCCCGGCAAGCCGTCAGCCCACGCCGAAACCCTGCTGGCGCCCGGGGATCCCGGCGAGGTGCAGCTGGACGACCTCAACGGCGCGGTTCGGCCGGATTTCGTGCGCGTGTCTGCCGACGCCCGGCCCCTCGCGTCCGCCGGTGCTCCTCCCGATTCCGGCTCGGACTGGTGGCAGCAACGCCTCGGACACACACCCAGCCCAGACCCGCGGTCCCGAGAGCCCAAGGCCGCGCCCCCCATCGCCCCGGCCCACACGCTCCAGGGCCCGCCACCGGCGCCGACACCCAGGGTCGCGCCGGCACCCGGGACCGCGCCGGCACCCGGGACCGCGCCGGCGCTCGGAGCCGCACCGCACGTCGGTCCTGCGCGCGCGCAGACGCCTCCCGCCGTGGAAATGACCGAGGATGACCTCGTGCTGGACGACGAACAAACGCCGGATCCACCCACCACAGCCGCGGCCGAGCTGCGTCCGCAAACGTCGGACCAAGCGGCCGTCGCGCCGCATCCCCGGCCGGAGGCGCTGGTTCGTCGTCCCGCGCCTCCCGTGGACAGCACCCCCACGCAGCGCCTTTTCAGTTCCACGACCCTCTGGATCGTCGCGGGCGGCGTGTTGCTCACCCTGGTGCTGATCCTGGCCCTCCGGTCGAGCGACAGGTCCAAACCGCCACCCCGCCGCGTCCCCGCCACAGACCATGTCGCCGATGGCGACGGCCATTCCCGTGCGGCGCCACGGGCGGGCTCCCGCGTCGCGCGCACCGGCTCCTGCGCCGCCCTGCAGGAGCGAATCGACGAGTGCGAGGACGAGTGGATCGCGAAATTGGAGCAGATGGTCAGAGACGGCACCGCCTCGGCCACCGCGCGGATCGACACCAGCAAGTCCACCGTGGCCGTACGGCAGGCACAGGCGCTGCTGTTCGAAAACGCCCTCGCGCACCGCTGCCGGGCGGTGCGTCGCGCCGACGGCGAAGCCGAACGAAAGTGGGGCACCGCGGTGGCGCTCTGCTTCCGGAAGCCGAGCTGCAAGGCGCTGGCCCGGTGCCACGTGCCGGTGTTCCTGAGGTACGTCGGAGTGCTGTCCTTCTCCTGCGAGCAGCTCTGTAACCGGCAGGTCTACCAGTGCCCCTCAGAGACGGTGCTCAAGACCCGGCACGGACAAGACTATGGCGCCCTCGGAGAGGAAGCGCTGGACGCCAAGAAGCCGGAGCTTTTTCGCGGCTGTCTCAGCCGCTGCCGCAGGCGCTCCCTGGACGCGGTCGCCATGGAGAAGCTGCACCAGTGCACCTTCCTGCCGGAGTGCGGCGCCTTTGCGCGCTGCCTGCAGGAGAACGAGCCCCGGGTCACGAACTGACCACCGCCCGGACTATTGGCCACTCGGCGGCGGGCGGTCGATGACCTGGACCGGAGCACTGCTTTGGACGTTCGTTCCGTCGCCGAGCTGGCCGCGATCGTTGCCGCCCCAGCAGTAGAGCTCGCGGATGTCCCCCGGAAGGGAGACCACCGCGCAGGTGTGCGTAGCGCCCGCAGAGATCTGCAAGACTTGGCCGGGAAGGGCGCCCACGACGGTGGCGCTGTTGCGGGCGTGGAAGGTCCCGTCGCCGAGCTGGCCGGTGTCATTCAGCCCCCAGCACCAGGCGCTTCCGCTGGCACCGCTGGCACAGACATGCGCATATCCGGCTGACAGCGAGGTCACGTTTTCACCAAAACCGACCACCGGCTGCGGAATCCAGGTGGCGTCGACGATGCCGGAGCCGTTGCCCAGCTGGCCGTAGTAGTTGTCTCCCCAGCAAAAGACCGCGGCGTTCTGGGAGGCGCAGGTGAATCCCTGCCCCGCGGTGATCCAGACGAGGTTCCCCACACCGGCGACCTGGAAGGGTGTGGCATCGTCCACCGACGGAGCGTGCCCGGTCTGATAGAGACCGCTCTCCCCCCAGCACCAGGCGTTGCCGTTCTGCAGGCCGCAGGCGTGGCTCGACCCGGGGTCCGCCATGCTGACGGAGATGTTCTGACCCGCGTCGAGCACCGTCACGTGCACGGGCTCGTCGGAACAGGGGTTGCCGCCGCAATTGTCTCCCGGATTCGCGTTGCCGATGCCGAGCTGGCCCACGTCGTTGGAGCCCCAGCAAAAGAACTGTCCACCGAGCTGCAGCACGCAGGTCGAATCGCCGCCGGCTGCGATGCGGTCAGCGCTGCCGAAGCTGCTGATCTGCTCCGGCTGGCTCCGGTCCGCGACGTTGCCGTACCCCAGCTGTCCGAGGCCGCCCTGCCCCCAGCACGAGACGCTGGCCCCGGTGCCGATGGCGCAGACGTGCTCCCGACCCGCAGACACCTGTCCGACGTCCCCGAGATTCGCGGCCCGGACCGGCCAGCTGGAATCGACGTCGGTGTTGTCGCCCAGCTTGCCGAACTCGTTCGAGCCCCAGCACCAGACATTCGCGTCCTTCCGCGTGGCGCAGGTGAACTGCGAGCCCGCGGAGACCGTCTGCCAGGCGCAGTCGCTCTCGCAGCCCACGGTCGTCTCACCCCGGCCGACCTCGCAAACACCGTCGCCGCAGTTCGCGGTGCAATCTTCGGGGCACGAGCCGTTGTCCTCACCACCCTGCAGGTCGCAGTAGCCGTCCCCGCAGACGGCGTTGGTGCAGCCGCTGGTGTCGTAGGTGCAATTTAGATTGCACTGCAGCTGCCCCGACTGATAGCCCAGCGACTCACAGCTCCCCTGGCCCATCTCCGGGTAGTCACATTCCTCGGCCCCATTCGGCTCCCAAACCCCATTGCCGCAGGTTCCGTCGTGGCATTGATCCAGCACGAATTCACAATCGTTGTTACAGGAGAGGGTTCCGCCGCTGAACCCCTGGCCCTCGCAGGACTGGTCCCCCAGGTCGGTGCCGTCACAGGACTCCCAGGGATCCCGCACACCGTCCCCGCACTGGTTCGGTGGGTCCTTCCACTGCACCAGGGCCGAGCAGCCGACGATCAGGCCGCCGAGCACGGTCACGAGAGCGCCGGCGGCCAAGCGCTCCCAGCTCCGGTTCGTCCAGGTTCGAGCCACTTTCAAAAGCTCCCCTTGACCCAGAGCCCGCAGCCCTGGGGTCCGCACCGCGGCGCCAGCTCGACGCGCACCGGCTTTTCGTACGTGGTCCCCATGCGCACCACCGCCATTCCGATGATCACTCCCAGCAAGATGCTGCCCCCGGTCACGAACATGACGTCCGCGACGGCCGCGTTCCGCTGTCCGTCCCCCTTGTACTTGCTGTCCCAGGTCTTCTCCCAGCTGTCGCGGTCCTGGAGCGCCCGCATGCCGAAGTAAGCCCCCGTGGCAATCGCCCCGCCCCCGATGATCAGCCCGGTCCAGAACCACCAGCGCTTGAAGAAGGGGCTGGTGCGGATCGTCTTCATCTTCCACCGGACCACCAGGGTGCCCGAATCCCGCGGGGCAGGCCGGGTGAGCCGCCGCGCCACGGGCGGCCTGCGCCGGACCTTTCGGGGGGGAGGTCGCGCCTCGACGCGGCGCGGCTTGGTGAGAGACTCCAGGGTGACCTTCACCAGGGCCACCCCTTGGGACGGCACCGTCACCGTGCGGTGCTCGGTCCGATAGCCCTTCAGCGACAGCACCACCAGGTGCTGCCCGGCCTTGACCCGCAGCACCGTGGGGCTGACCGCCTGACCCTTCCCGGACAGCTTGTCCAGGAGCACCTGCGCCCCCGGGGGCTGGGTCACGATGGACAGCTGCCCCTTGTTCCGCTCCGCCTGGAGCCGCAGCCGCTCCGCGGCGCTCAGCTCCTGCTCTACCTTGCGGATCATCTGCAGCACCTGCTGCTTGTTGGGCGTGTTCGGGTCCTCCACGAGGAACAGCTTGTAGAAGAAGATCGCCTTCTTGTGCTGGTCCAGCTGGCGGTGGCACTGCGCGATGTTGAACAGCAGCGCCGGATAGCGCTTGTACGAGAGCGCCTTTCGGTACTGTTCCAGCGCCTTGGCAAACTCCCCCTGCCGGTAGTGCCCCTCGCCCTGCAGATAGTGCTTCTTCGCCAGGGCGACCAGGTTCTGCGCCTGCACCCCGCGAGGCGCGGCGCAGCAGAGGCAGACGACCAATACGCACACCGCAGACCGTCTCATCGCGGCTCCTCAGGGAATCAGCTCTGGGCGAGCTGTAAATCTCGATAATAGGCGCTCCCCGCAGGGATGTGAACTCAGAACATCGGTCGCAGGGTGCCGACGTCGATGTTGTCCATCCCTGCCGTGGGGCGAGGACGGGGTCGAGGACGGGGGCGCACGCTGACGACGATGGCCATGGGGCGCGGACGCACCGGGGCGATCACCACCGTTCGCGCCATGGGCGGGCGACCGGGTCGGCGCCGCTGCAAGGCGAGCTGTACGATCCGGTCCTCGACCGCGACCCAGGACTCCACCTGATCGTCGCAGCCCCGGCGACGGGCCGTGATCGTGACGCGCTCCCCACGCTTGACGTCCACCTGGAAGGGGGGCTTCCGCCTGCGGTACACGACCCGGCCCGCAATGGCAACTTCGACCAGGGTCCGGGGGGAGCGCGCCTTCACGGTGACCTTGTGGATCTTGAGCGGATCCACCGGGACGGCGCGCATCTCCGCCATCGCCACGGGCCCAGCCGGCGGTGTCGCGTCCGGAGGAGCCATGGCCGCGGCCGTCGGCGCAGTGGGCGACTTCTCCTTGGAAGAGCCGGTGAGCTTGCCCGTGGCGAACAGAATCGCGACTCCCGCCACCGCCAGCACGCCCACGGCCAGGAGCGCCTTGACCAACGCGCCTGAGCCGCGGGCCGGCTGTGGAGCGTCGCCCGGGGTCGAGATGGCCTGGGACGCGGACGCGCCCAGGGTGCTTACCGAGGGCTTCGAGCGCGTGATGGACTCGGGATGCTGCGTGGCGGCCATGGCCGCGGTGACCGTGGCCGTGGCGCCGGCAGGGGTGCCGGCGAAGGCCTGCGAGAGCTCCCGGAAGAGCTGTCCCGCGCTCTGCTGCCGCTCGGCCGGATCCTTGGCCAGGCTGCGGGCAATGACCGTCGCCACCGCCGGCGGCAGATCGGACGCCACCTGCTCCAGGGGAATCGGCGGCTCGGCGATGTGCTTGTACAGCAGCTCCGCCGTGGACTCGGCCTGGATCGGAAGCTGCCCGGAGAGCATCTGGTACAGGATGACTCCGAGGGCGTAGATATCGCTGCGGGGAGAGATCTCGCGCGTCCGCCCGGCGGCCTGCTCCGGGGACATGTACAGCGGTGTCCCCATGATGACGCCGCTGGAGGTCCGGGCGGCGTCGCTCAGCCCGGGCTCGGTGAGCTTGGCGATCCCGAAATCGAGGATCTTCACGACGCGGCCCTTGTGGCCATCGACGATGAAGATATTGTCCGGCTTGAGGTCTCGGTGCACGATCCCGGTTGCGTGTGCGGCATCCAGGGCGCCGGCGAGCTGCTCCGCCAGGGAGGACACCTCGCCGATGGTCAGGGGAGCATGGTCCTGGATGTGCTCGGTCAGCTCTCGCCCCTGCAGACACTCCATGGTGAAATAGAGCCGTCCGTCGTCGAGCTCACCAAAGTCGTAAATCTGAATGATGTTGGGGTGATTGATTGTGTTGACCGACTTGGCCTCGGCGAGGAAGCGCTGCGAGATATCCGGATTCGCCGACAGCGCCGCCACGAGCACCTTGATCGCCACCTTACGGCCGATCTGGGGGTGCTCCCCGAGGTACACCTCGCCCATGGCGCCGGCGCCAAGCAGGCTCAGGACGCGGTAGTTCCCGATGGTGGTCCCGAGCAGGGATGGGGCTTTGGTCTGCTGCATGATCCGATACCGAATCCTACGGCGGGAAGGTCCGACGGTCAAGGTCAGGCTCCCGGCGGGGAGCCGCGATCAGCGCCCCCGCAGCAGCCTCACCTGGCGCTCGATTTCGGACCAGGCGGTGCCGCCGTACGAGGTGCGACGCTCCACCGCGGCCGTGGGATCGAGCCAGTCCAGGGCGTCGGGGCCGAAGGCCGGGTGGTGCTCGGCCAGCACCTGCGAGGTGAGCGCGGAGAAGTCGGTGCCGCGCCCCTCGCACCAGCGCACCAGGCGACCGGTCACCTCGTGCGCCTCGCGAAAGGGGACCCCCCGGCCCACGAGATGATCGGCGAGCTCGGTGGCCAGCAGAAAGTCCCCCTCGAGCGCGGTGGCGTACCGGCCGTGATCCACGCTGAGCGTCTGCCACATCCCCGCCATGATGGAGACGCAGGCGCGCGTCGTGCGCACGGCGTCGAACAGGGCCTCCTTGTCCTCCTGCAGGTCGCGGTTGTAGGCCAAGGGCAACCCTTTCACCATGCTCAGGAGCGCGGTGAGATCGCCGTAGACCCGCCCCGTCTTTCCGCGAACGAGCTCGGCGGCGTCCGGATTGCGCTTCTGCGGCATGATGCTGGAGCCCGTGGTGAACGCGTCCGCCAGCTGCACGAGCGCAAACTCCGGACTGGACCAAAGCACGAGCTCCTCGGCCATGCGGCTCAGGTGCGTCATGGCGATGGCGCAGAGCGCGACGACCTCCTGCAGGTGATCCCGCGCGGCCACGGCGTCCATGGCGTTCTCCACCGGGCCCGCGAAGCCCAGCAGCTCCGCGGTGCGGTGCCGATCGATGGGATGCGGGGTCCCGGCCAGGGCGCCCGCACCGAGCGGGCACCGATCGAGCCGGCGCAGCGCCTCGGCGAGCCGCTCCCGGTCCCGCGCGAGCATCCAGGCGTAGGCGAGCAGGTGATGGCCCAGCCAGATGGGCTGGCCGTACTGCAGGTGCGTGAAGCCCGGAAGCAGGGTCCGGCCGTCCCGCTCCACCCGAACCAGCAGCACCCCCACGAGCCGCGCGAGCTGCTCGTCCAGCTCCCCCAGCCGCGGCTTCAGCCACAGCCGCACATCCGTGGCCACCTGATCGTTGCGCGACCGAGCGGTGTGCAGCTTGCCGCCCACCTCCCCCACGAGCTCGGTGAGCCGGGACTCCACGGCCATGTGCACGTCCTCGAGGGAAACGTCGGGCACGAAGGTTTGCTCACGCAGCTCCAGCCGGACCCGCAGCAACCCGTCCCGCAGCGTGCGGGCCTCTGCGGAGCTGAGCAGACCCACCTCGCCCAGCATCTCGCAGTGCGCGAGGGAGGCGGCGATGTCCTCCTCGAACATCTGCAGATCCACCCCGAGGGACTCGGAGAAGAGCTGCATCTCGCGATCCGGGCCGCCCTCGAAGCGGCCGTCCCATAGCGGCATGTCGACCTCACTCACCGCGCATGTTTGCGCCGAGGTGCAGCCTAGCGCGGGCGACTGATTTTACAAAGGGGTTACGAACAGCAGCACCGCTCGCACGTACTCTAGAGGTCAACCATGCAAGGAGGTACGAAACATGAGCAACTGGAAGATTGGATTGGGAGCGGCGGGCACCGTGGCGCTCGTGGTCGCGCTGTGCTTCGGGCTCGGACGAGCAGAGCGCCGGCACGGCCGGCACCGGCCCTCGGAGGGGCGAGCGCACGGCACCGTTGCCGAACCCGGCCTGTTCGCCTTCTCGTCCCTGGCCGAGAACCCCACCCACCTGACCGTGCAGGCCGACGGAGAAAAGGTGGTGGGCTGGATTTCAGGGAAGCGGAGCTTCGCCGGCCGTTCGGTCACGGTGACGGCGCAGGGACGGACCGAGTACACCCGTGTGGGGCCGGACAACGTCTTCGTATGGAAGCACGCGCTGGACAAGCCGTCGTCGGTGCGCTTCCGGCTGGACCACCATGAACGCCAGCTCACGGTCCATCCCGCCGCCCCACCGTCGAAGACGGTCTTCTTCGTCGCGGACCGTACCGTGTACCGACCGCGCCAGCAGCTGCAGCTCACCGGCTTTCTCCGGTTGGCCGACTCGCGCGGCGAGTTCGTGCCCATTCCGGGGGTGCCCGTGGACGTGGAAATCCGCTCCGTGAATCGCCGCTCCCTGGCCGCCCGACTGCCCGTGGTTTCGGACGAGCTGGGTCGCATCGTGGGCAGCTACCGCTTCGACGGGGCCGATCCCCTGGACGACTACGAGGTTTCCATCCCAGGGTACCGCGGCAAGACCCGGGTGACGCTCGCCAACTTCCGCAAGTCCAAGGTGAAGCTCGTCATCACCGGAACACGCGAAGGCAACCGCCTCCGACTGCGGTTCCGAGCGCTGGACTTCCTCGACAAGCCCGTCCCCGGCGCCAAGGTGAGCTTCACCGCCCAGGTCGTGCGGGACGTCATTGCTCGGGCGAAACCTCCGCGCCGAAGCGCCCACTTCGTCCTCGCCGGCCAGGGCGACGGGGAGCTCACGCCGATGAATCGACTGCCCGAGGACGAGCAGTTGCTGATCCGCGCCGGAGTGGTGAACACCGCGGCCCTGCGCGCCCACGGTCCTCGGGTGGTGGCGCAGCTCACCGGGGACGTGGAGATGCGTGCCAAGGGCGGTGCCGAGCATGTCGTGGACCTGAAACCTGAATGGCGGAGGCGCCGCCACGCCCTCCGAGTCGAGGGCGTGCTGGTGGATGGGAACGGGCGCGAGCAGCGCGCCACCAGGACCATCCCCCTCGGGGAGCCGGACCCGCGGGTTTCGCTGTCCCTGGCCAAGGGGACCTTCGTGACCGGCGAGCCCATTCGCGTCCAGGCCAAGGTCCGCCAGGGAGACAAGGCCCTCTCGGCGACCTTGGTCGCCCTGCGGCTCTCCCATCGCGAAGGAGGGCGCGTCGCCTATGGCGGCAGCTGGAACCCCCTGGACAACCGCGGCATCAACATCACGCCCACCGTGCAGCTCTACACACCGAGCCGAATCCAGCAACCCCGTCTCGGCCGCCGCTGGGGCCCTGCCAATGGCGCCGCCTGGCGAGTCCTGGCCGACCCTGATACGCAACGCACCATGGTCACGGCGACCCCGTTCCGAGAAAACGCGGCGACCGTCACGCTGGCCAAGCCCGGCGCCTACAAGCTGGTGGCCATCACTCGATTCGCCGATGGCACCCTCTCCCGACAGGAGCTGGGCTGCGTGGTGCGGCGGGCCGAGGACCTGCCCAGCCTGTCGCTCCAGCTGGATCGGACGACCCTGAAGCCGGGAGACCGGCTCACCGGGCAGATCCACAGCCGCTTCGGCTGGGCCGTGGTGCTGCTCACCCTCCGAGACAGCCTTGGAGTTCGAAGCTGGAAGCGGATCCGACTCACAGGCGCCGTCGCACACCTAGACGAGCCCCTCCCCGCCGAGCTGCGCTACGGCGCCCTGGTGGACGTGCAGTACATCGACTCCACCGGAAAGACCCACGTCGCGGACCGGTTCCTTCAAGTGCGCCCAGACGCCCGGACCTTGAAGATCGAGACGAAGATGAAAAAGGTCGTCCGGCCCGGGGACGAGGCCGAGATCGCCATCCGGGTGAACCGGAGCGAGCCCGTGGATCTGATCCTGTCGGTGTACGACCAGTCTCTGCTGGGCGTAGCGCCGGACCGCTCCACGGACATCCGCGACTTCTATCTGGCCGACGCGCGCGTGCTCGCGTCCCGGGCGCACGAGATCCTGCAGCGGAAACTGCGCGGGCTCACTGTCGAAACCCTGCGGCAGCACGCCACCTTCGTGCTCAAGGAGCAGCCGCAGCTCGCCGGAACGACACAAGGCCGGATGCTCATGACCCTGATCGACGGCAAGCACCACGGAGCGCTCACCGGCCAGCACGTGGCAGCGCTGCTCGGGTTGGTCGGCATCGACGCGGTTTTCGTGGGGTCCTACCGCTGGAGCTACCCGCTCAAGGACCTCGTCGACGCGCAGCCCGTGGCGAGCCTACTCGACCACCGGCAGCACGGCTGGCGCCTGGCCGTGCGGTTGTATGGTGACACCCTGGTCCTCGGCGAGCGACACAAGACCCAACCGGTCGACACCGGGGCGCTCTGGCCCCAACAGCGCAGCCAGCAGCGCTGGAACGCCCGGGGCGACGCGCACCACTCGGTCAGCGGCAACGCGGTCTTCTCTCCGTCGGCCCAGGCGCTGCTCTCGCACCTGCCGGCCGGCTCCGCGGTGACTCCCATCGCGTCCGAGTCGCTCAGCCCGGACGTGATGATCCGACGGGACTTCTCCGACTCGGCCTTCTGGAGCGCCCGGCTGCGCACCGACGCCCGGGGCCGGGCCGTGGCCCGCTTCAAGCTGCCCGACTCCCTGACCAACTGGCGCGTGGTGGTGACCGCCGTCTCGGCGATGATGCACGTCGGGCAGCACAGCGCGAGCTTCCGGACCTTCAAGCCGATCATGGTCTGGCCGATGATCCCCCGGGTGTTCACCACGGGCGATCGGGTGGAGCTCTATGCCAGCGTACACAACCGCACTGACAAAAAGCAGTCCATCCGGGTTCGTCTCGCTGTGCAGAACGGCCGCGTACTGACTCCGCTGGAGAAGGTCGTCACCGTGGAGCCGAAGGCGAACCGGGCCGTGTACTGGACCTTCGAGCCGGGCACCCCGGGCCACACCCAGCTCCTGATGTCGGCCGAGGCCGCCGCCGGTTCCGACGCGTCGCTGAAACGGCTGCCCGTGGTGCCGGCCGAAGCGGAGCAGTACGTGACCGTCTCAGGCTTCACGGAGGGGCACGCATCCATCACCGTGCCCACCGACGCGAACCTGGAGCGGAGCGAGCTGGAGCTGCACCTCGCGCCGTCCCTGGCCGCCGACATGGTCGACTCCCTCGCGTACCTGGTCGAGTACCCCTACGGGTGTGTGGAACAGACCATGAGCCGCTTCCTGCCCGCCATCAAGGTCGCCCAGATCCTGAAGCGCTTCGACATCCGCCATCCCGGGCTCGAGGCCAAGCTGCCCCAGGTGGTGCCCGCCGGAATCAAGCGGCTCCTGCAGCTCCAGAAGCCCGGTGGCGGCTGGGGCTGGTATCGACGGGGGAGCGCACACGAGATGATCACGCCCTACGCGCTCTACGGCCTGCTGCAGGCCGAGAAGGCGGGGTATCGCCTCGGCGACGACGAGGCCATTCGGCGCGGGCTGGATCGGCTGCAGCGCTTCATCTCAGGCATGGGGGCGCACCAGGCAGCGGATCGCATCTACTCCATGTACGTCTATGCCCACAAACGGCCCATGACGGGCCGCTGGTGGACGTTCATCCGCGAGCAGCTCGCGCAAGAACGGCTCTCGGACTACGCCCTGGCCCTGGCGCTGGAGCTCGCCGTGCAGCACAACAAGCGACAGCTGTCCGGCCGGCTCGTCGCGGCCCTGCGCAAGCGCGCCACGCACAGCAACGGCCAGGCGCACTGGCGGACCGCCGGCTTCTCGCGGTGGGGCAACGACCGGTACGAAATCACGGCGGCAGCCCTCAAGGCGCTCGTGGCCTACGACGTCCGAGACCCGCTCATCGCACCGACCCTCGCGTTCTTCGCCGCCACCAAGCGGGGGCGCCGTTGGAACTCCACCAAGGACACCGCCATGGTTCTGTTCGCAATGTCCGACTACCTCGCCCGCCAGACCCGCCTCGCCGCGGACCGCGAAGTGGTGTTCCGGGTCAACGGCGGCCCCAGCCGACGCGTGACCTTCTCCGGCGGCCTGACCCAAAAGGTGACCCTCCCCGGCACTAGCGTCCGGGGCGGGCGCAACACGCTCACCTTTCTCAAGGGCTCCCGCTCCACCCTCTTCCGAGCGGTGTTCCGCTACCGTCAGACCGGCCGGAACATTGCGCCCATGGCCCGAGGCATCGCGGTCACACGCCGCTTCTACCTGCTCGACGATCACGGCGGAAAGACCCCGCTCAACCGCGGGGATCGCATCCCCAGGGGTGCCTACCTGCTGAGCGAGGTCACCGCCGAGGCGATGGATCAAAGCCCCATGCGGTTCGTCCTGGTGGAGAATCCCAAGCCCTCCGGCGCCGAGATCCTCCCCGCCACGGACAAGCGCTACGACCAGACCTCCACGCCGCACCTCCTCCGGGAAGACCGCACCGAAAAAGTGGCCTACCATCACGAGCACACCCCGGCAAAGCTCGTCGATCGCAGCGTGCTGCACGCCGAGCTCGCCGGGGACTTCGTGGTGCCGCCCGCCCGCGTAGAGCTCATGTACAGCACCACCGTGCAAGGACACTCCGGCACCTTCCACTTCCAGGTAAAATAAATGCCGTGATGGGGTCAGACCCCCACACGGCATTTAGAGTGCGGCTTTGAAGTCGGCGACGGCGTCGAAGCGGTCGTCGGGATCCTTGGAGAGGGCCTTGAGGATGGCGCCATCCACTGACTCGGGCAGCTCAGGCTGGAGGAGCCGGGGGCTGCTGGGCGACTCGGACACGTGCATGAAGCCCACGGCAATGGGGGTGTCGGCGGTGAAGGGCGGCCGGCCACAGAGCATGTGGTAGGCCATGGCACCGAGAGAGTAGATGTCGGCCCGGTGATCCACGGCGCGGCCTCGCACCTGCTCCGGTGACATGTACTCCGGCGTGCCCATCATCAAGCCGGTGGCCGTCATGGTGTTCAGGTACGCCATCTTGGCCAGGCCGAAGTCGATGACCCGGGTTTCACCGCGCTCGTTCACCAGCACGTTCTGGGGCTTCAGGTCCCGGTGAACGACCCCTGCCGCATGGGCAGCCGTAAGCGCGTCACACACCTGTCGCAGGATCTCCCGCGCCTCGTCCAGCCCCAACACGTGACGCTGGGCGAGCAACTCGGAAAGGCTCTGCCCGGCAAAGTACTCCATCGACAGAAACAGCATCCCGCCGTCCTCACCCAGGTCGTGGATCCGGATCACGTTGGGGTGGGTGATCTTGCGCGCCGCGCCCGCCTCCCGGCGGAATCGCTCTACCGCGGCGGGATCCTCGGCCAGCTCGCGGCTGATGACCTTGAGCGCCACGCGCTCACCAATGCGTTTGTCGTTGGCCAGGTACACCGCGCCCATGCCGCCCCGGCCCAGGGGGCGCTCCACTTCGAACCGGTCCATGAGCTGGCTCCCCGAGGGCAGCTCGCCCCGCGGCGCCTGGAGCGCCATGGTCGCGGCGTTGGACAGGTCCTCCGCGATCCCCCCCGAACCGAGCGGCTTCGCGCCGGCGCGGACCAGGCCGGCCGGCGTCACCGTGGCATCGAAGGCGAGCTGACTCTGCTTGTCAGCCAATCGCTCAATCCGGCCGTTCAGCTCCAGGCTCAGGTTGGACAGCACCCGCTCCAGGTTCTGCACCCGGCCGCGGAGGTGATCGCGCTCCTGCTCGAGCTGCGCGACGCGCCGGCCGTCAGCTCCGCCCCGACCCTGCTTGACCTCCGCGCGCTTGATCAGGAAAAGGCGCAGCGTCCGGTACATCAGGAAAATGACGAAGAGCACCACCCCCACCGCCACGAGGGAGAGCACGAACACCTCGGTGGGGAGGTCCGGGATCTTCCCGTCCCACACCGGCTTCTTGCTCGGCACGAGCATGGTCCCCATGCCGGAATCCCGCGGAAACTCCCCGTCCGGCGACATCGGCCCCGACGGAGGCTCCAGCGCTGGGGCCCTCGGCATTCCTGCCGGCTGCATCTCCGAAACTGGCATGACCCAACGGGTATACCAAATGTGCAGGGTCCGCCCCCCACATTTTTCATCGGCGCAAAGAATGATCGTATGCCGCAGGGTCGACCACACCAGGGAGGATGGGCCATGCACCGCGGGACCTGTAGCGCTGTGGGAATCGGGTTGGGGATCGGGTTGTTGGCCATTGCGTTTCCACAGGTTGCGCTCCCCCGGCCCGCCAAGGCGGGACTCCGAGACGTCCCGGACCTGCGAAGGAAGCTCAAAAGTCCGGACATTGGAGTACGCACCAAGGCGGTCACGACACTCCAGTCGTCCATCCGCAGCGAGGCGTCGGTGGTGAAGACGCTCGCTCCAGAGTTGCGCCGAATGGCAGTGCAGGATCCGGTCTGCCGGGTGCGGGTCGCGGCGCTCCGCGCCCTGGTCTGGCGGCGCGCGCAAGTCGGCGGCACGCCGGTGCAGGCGATCCTGCGGGCCATGGTCGACACCTGCCCGCTCGTCAACTCCCGCGGCGCCGACTGGGTGGAGTACCTCACCAAGGCCCACCAGCGAAGCATCGTCCCGCGACTCCTGGCCCTCGCCGAAAAGTCGCGCTGAACACCTTCTGAGGCCTCTCGGTCAGTAGGCCGGCGATCGTGAACGCGCGGAAACCCATGTCGCAATTCTGATACAGCCCGGTTCCGGAGGCACCTTTCCAGGTCGAGGCTGGATCCATTCTTGATCTCGCGCAATTTCAGACCGTTGTAGCGCCGAACCAACTGCGACGCCTGTCTGGTCCGGATCTTGCTCGGTTCAACTGCAACGCGATCCAGAGGAGCGCAACCATGAAAATACAAGCTCGCATTCGATATCTCACACTCGGCGCATTGACGATCTCTGCCCTGCTCATCCTGGTGCTCGGCCTGAGCGGCTGCCCGGCGCCGCCCGGAGACGATCCCGACGGCACCGCGCCACAAGCTTGCGATCCGACGATCCTCACCGCCAAGCCGTCCCACGACTTCCTGGTGAGCGCGATGATCTGGCCGCGCTCCTTCGAGGAGGCCGAAGAGTTGGGCCTCGACCTGGATGGCGATCAGCTCGTGGACAACCAGGGCGGACGAATCATCCACCTGTTCGAGCGCAACGGCGCGCTCATCAGCGAGCACATCGACCGTCGCGTCGACGCGGGCGAGCTGCTCCTGGTGCTGCGCATCTACGCCGATGACCTGCAGAACGATCCCGACGTGCTGGTCCAGCTTCAGCCGGCAGAGCTGACCGACGCGACCCCCGTCTTCGACGGCCAGGACGAAGTACGGCTCACACCCGGCCTGGACCGGGGCCGATTCACCTGCGGAGCCATCACCGACGGCTTGCTCGTCACGCTCGCTGCGAAAAAGCTCCAGGTGTTGCCCAGCCCCATCGGGATCGCCGAGAACGCCTGGCTCGGCTTCCATAACCTTCGGATCCGCGGGCCCGTGAACAGCGCGGAGCTGAACGACGTCACCATTGCCGGCGCGATCACCGGCAGCGACATCGAGCGGGTGTTCTACGCCGAGATCGCGACGCACCTGACCGACAAGATGGCCCGCGATCCCGACTCCGCATTCACCAACTCAACCGGCGACTTCCTGGACGGCAACTGCGCTGCGCTCCAGGACGTGGAGCTCTGCCGGAACGTCGTGCCCGGGCAGGGCGCGTGCGACGACACCGCCTGGCCGCCGGTCATCACCGCCACCGAGCTGCGCTGTAACGCCCTGCTCCACTCCGCGCTGCGTTTCGACGTCGACTCTGACCACGACGGCGACGCGGAGCTCCTGGGGTTCGGCTGGCACATCACCGCCGCCCGGGTCACCGTTCTACCGTGATGCCTACAGACCCCGGCCGAGGGAGGCTTCTCGCTCCAGCTCAGCGTCGCGTAGGGACGCCATCAGCACGTCGGCCACTTCCGGTCGCATGATCTCGGGGGGCGGGCGCAGCCCGGCACGCAGCAGCTCGCGGACCTTGGTGCCCGAGAGGTGGTAGCGGGTTTCGGGGTTGGCGGGTGCGGTCTTGCCGGTGACCACCGCGTCGCACCGACGACAGAAAAATGCGTGCTCATAGGGGAGCGGCTGGATCCGGATCTCTCCGGGCGCAAAGCGCGCGAAGATCTCCTGCGCCGCCAGGGGTTCGTAGTAGGGGCGGCCCTCGGCGTCGCTGGCGCCGGCGTGATCGCGTCCCACGATGAAGTGGGTGCAGCCGTAGTTTTGGCGCACCAGGGCGTGGAACAGGGCCTCCCGCGGCCCGGCGTAGCGCATGGCCGCCGGAAAGACCGCGAGCAGCGAACGCTCCGGGTTGAAGTAGTTGGCGAGGAGCACCTCATAGCTCCTCATGCGCACTTCGGCAGACAGATCCTCGGAGCGGGTGGGGCCCACCAGGGGGTGGAGCAGTAGTCCGTCGACAGACTCCGCCGCACACTTCATCAGGTACTCGTGGGCGCGGTGGATGGGATTGCGCGTCTGGAAGGCAACCACCTGCTGCCACCCCCGGCGGGTGAGCTCGGCCCGCAACTCGCGAGGCGGGTAGTGGTTCTCCGCAAAGGGGGGCGGCGAGTCAGGTGGCAGGTAGCTGACCGGGCCGGCCAGCAACCGGTCGCCCAGGCGCTGCACCCAGGCGACGCCCGGGTGGTGTGGGTCTGCAGTGCCGTAGACCGCCCGCGCATGTGCTTCCGCGTCGTGGGGATAGAGCTCTTCCAGCTCCAACACACCGGCCAGGCTGCCGTTGGCCCGACGCAAGGCCACGCGCTCGGCGCCGCCGAGAGCCTCCGCCTCGCTCGGCGTGCACCCCAGGACGATGGGCAGGGGCCACGGCAACCCGGACGCCAAACGCAAGTCGACCTGCACGGCCGCGAAGTCCGCGCGCCCCAGGAAGCCGGTGAGGGGCGAGCAGGCCCCGCTGGCCAACAGCGCGAGATCCGACTCGGCGACAGCGTCCAGGGCCACCTGAGGAAGCTCCCGAGCGGTTTCCCGCAGCTCGGTCCGCTGGTCGGGTGGCACCACCCGATCCACGAGCCGGCCCCCGTGTGGTTCAATCAAGTCTCGCATGAATCGTGCCCTCGCCCCCGTTCGCCGGTCGGATCTCCTCCCGCAGCGAATCTGCCTTGAACCCGCGCGCGACGCCATCTCCGCCACTGCGCCGCCCTCGCTCCCGATACCGACGCCGAGTCGTTGTCGGGACAGGAGACTCCAGCATCCCATAATTATACTGATCCCCGACCTTTATTGTAGTAATTTCGGATCGCCTCCGAGCACCTCCCTCGCCGGGACGTACCCAGAAACACAGATCGGCGGTGCAGGGGGCGTGTGAGCCTAATCCCGGCCCTGTACGAGGCCGCGCGCGGGAAACGGCGCGGGAGCACCTGGAGCTGCTGATCGACCTGGGCGTGGAGGTGGAGATCATCCGCGCGCCTCAGGAGCTCCTAGGGGAGTGGTCTTTACAATCCGCTGTGATCGCTGCAAAGTACGTGCGTTGGGAGGCGACGATTATTGTTTGCTGAGCTGGAACAAGCGATAGGGCCGCTTCTGCCGGGGCTCGTGGTGGCCGCGATCTTCATCGTGGGCAGCATCGCCATGCGCATCAAGTTCCGCGGGGATCCCATCGCCGAGCGGCTGAAACGGCCGTCGATCATCTTCTACGTCTACGTGATGCTCTTCGGGATCACCGTGCTGGCCAAGCTGTACTGGCTGCCGGGCTATCGCTTCGTCTACCTGGTGTCGCTGTTCGTGCTGGTGCTGGCCGTGCTGCTGGCCGTGTCGGTGGCGTTCTTCGACTACTTCCTGGGGCGGGTCCGCCGGATCACCGTGCCGGCCATCGTGCGCGACGTGGTGATGCTAGTGATCTACGCGGTGGTGATCATCATCGTTGTGGGCCAGGCGGGCGTGGATGTCACCTCGATCATCACCACGTCCGCGGTGCTCACGGCGGTCATCGGCTTCGCGCTGCAGGATCTGCTGTCCAACATCATCAGTGGCCTCGCCATCGAGATCGAGCGCCCCTTCAAGGTCGGCGACTTCGTGAAGTTCAACGATCAAGAGGGCAAGGTCCTGGAGATCAACTGGCGCTCCACCAAGATCGAGACGCTCCACCGGGACACGGTGATCATCCCCAACAACGTGGCGACCCGCTCGCCGATCATCAACTTTAGCGCTCCGACCCGCATCCACCGGCGCAAGATCGCCGTGGGGCTGCGCTACGAGGCGGCGCCGAACCGGGTTCGAGAGTCGCTCCTCACCGCGTGCCGTGGCTGCGAGGGCGTGCTGACCGAGCCGGAGCCCTACGTGGTGCTCAAGGAGTACGCGGACTTCTCGATCAACTACAAGCTCTTCTTCTTCATCACGGACTTTCTCAACCGCGAGCGCATCGAGAACCGCGTGATGACTCGCCTGTGGTACCAGCTCCGGCGGGACGGCCTGTCGATCCCGTTCCCCATCCGCGACCTCAACGTCCGCGAGGTCAAGCCAGAGGACAACGAGCTGGAACGGAAGCGTAAAATCGAGGGGAACGTGGCCCTGCTCCGGAGTGTGCCCTTCCTGGAGGTGCTCTCTCCCGACGAGCTCAATACCCTGGCGAGTCGGCTGCGCACCGAGTTCTACGCGCGCGGTGAGCCTGTCATCCGGCAGGGCGGCGCCGGATCCTCCTTCTACATCATCACTGACGGCGAGGTGGAGGTGCTGGTGCGGGAGCGCGAGGGCGCGAAACAACGGCGGGTTTCGCTGCTCGGAGACCACAACTTCTTCGGGGAGATGTCGCTGATGACCGGCGCCGAGCGCGCCGCCACGGTGGTGGCCACCCGGGACTCAGAGCTGGCCGTCATCGACAAGGTCGCCTTTGGGGACATCATCTCCGGCAACGACGCCCTGGTGGAGTCCATCAGCGCCCGGCTCCTCGCGCGCCAGAAGGAGCTCGAACAGGCCCGGGCCGAGGCGGTGGAGGAGGACGCGGCCAAGGACGCTCAGGAGCAGAAGACCCTGATGTCCCGCATCAAGAACTTCTTTCAGATGTGAGTAGGCCGGCGCCGTCGGCGCCGACATCCGAGCAGGAACAAACCGACCAGCAGCAAGGGGAGCGCGTCACCCGCGGCGGGGATCGTCCCGCAGGAACAGCCATCCTTGGGGTCCGGGCCGGACGTGGAGGCGTCCGCGGTGACGGACGCGTCCGCCGTCTCGGCGTCCACCCCGGCGTCCTGGTACTGGGGCGGCTCGTAGGGCTCCACCGAAACGACGGCCTCGGTGGACGGGCAGTTCGTGTGCACGATCACGAAGTGATAGGTTTCGCTGGGATCGAAGGGCGGGTCGGAGCTCTCGTCGATGACGAGCTCCCCCGTGGCCGCGGTAATCCCCTGCACTCGGTAGTCGTAGGCGCTGACCTGGGGCATGCCCATGCCGCCCGACATGAAGTCCACGTGCTGACCCTGGCGGCCGTAGATGTCCCAGCTGAGATCCGGGTTCGGCTCCTGGGCAGCCAGCGTCACCGACAGCCGAACGCCCACATCGCCCGGCGCGGGAGTGGCCCGGAAATGGAACAGCGACTGCCCGGTGAAGCCGTAGTTCCGGATGTCCTGACAGGTGCCGCCGAACATGTAGGCGAAGATCTCGAGGCCGAACATCTGGGTGGTCCGGTCCGCGCCCGGGGCGATGAGCAGCTCCTGGAAGCAGTCGCTCAGCCCCCGGGCGTCCAGGGCGTTCTGCACGGTGGTGACGTCGGCGGCGGTGAGCGTGCCCGCGATCACCAGGTCGTTGGCGGTCTGGACCAGGCCCGCCGCGAAGTCACCGTGGGTGGCAAGGGGCTGAAGCAGTGTGACCGCGCCCCAGACGAGCTGGTCCGTGACGGTCTGGCCAAAGGTCTCCCGCAGGGTCCAGGAGACGCTGCCGATGAGCGCACCGTCCATGTGCACCTGACCGTAGATGTTGTCCGGGCAGACCCCCGACGTGACGGTGAGGTCCCGCCCGCCTCCAGAGGTCTGGAAGGCGGTCTCGCCCAGGACAGGGTCCCCGTTGACCGTGCAGGCGAAGTAGTCGGACACACCCTCGCCCACACCGCCGGAGAAGGGCGAGAACCCGTAGGAATTGCTCCCCATCTGGCCCATGTTGAAGCCCACGGCGTTGTGGTTCACGTAGTGTGTGAACTCGTGCAGGAACACGTCCGAGTCGACAGCGAGGTCGAGGTCTGT
>JBDRSE010000163.1:0-92336 GCA_043825095.1 bacterium | reverse complement strand
CGGAGGGGGCGAAGTGAGCCACGAAGTGGCGGATCGATGCTCGAAACTTGCGCTGCTGGGCCTCCAGCGCTATTCTGGCGTCTTTCAACGCGTCCGCCGCCGATTCGCCATCCGGAGAGTGGGGAACGCCCGTGAGCAGATGGGTCGGGCGGGGGCGTCTTGACTCCCCTTTCGTCCGCGTCGATACTCGTTCGTTGAGCCGATCGCGGAGGAGCCGAGGGTGAGCGAAGAGCAGGGACGACAGTCCAAGGGGAAGGATTCGGAGGCGGCCACCCTGCGCTCGGAGACCCTGCCGGCGCCGACCGGGGGCGAGGAGCGCAAGGGCGAGGGCGAGGGCGAGGGCGAGGGCGACGACACCACGGGCGACACCCTGGCCGCCGCCACGGCCGACGTGGAGACGAGCCGCACCCTGCCCGAGCCGAGCGCTCGAGACGATGGGGACCTGTCCATCGCCGCGACCATCGCCGCGCCCGCGGAGAGTGACGGTTCCGTCGAGGCCACGATTACTGCGCCAGGCAGCCGGAGCGGCTCCATCGACGAGACCATTGCCGCGCCGGGCGCGGCGGCGAGCGACGGGGACAGGGACGACGACGCGGTGACCCTGGAGACGGAGGGCCGGTACACGGCGCCGCCTGGCAGGGGCACGCTGGAGATCGGCCGGGGCGGGATCGGGCGGGTGCTGATCGTGATGGACCGACATCTGGGTCGGGAGATCGCGGTCAAGGAGCTGCTGCCAAGCGGGGAGGAGGGATTCACGGGGAGCCGGAGCAGTCGGTCGTCAGGCCGGGTGACCTCGCCCACCACGGCGCGGTTTCTGCGGGAGGCGCGGGTCACGGGGCAGCTCGAGCACCCGAACATCGTGCCGGTCTACGAGCTGGGGCAGCGGGCAGATGGGACCTTGTACTACGCGATGAAGCTGGTGCGGGGGCAGACGTTGTCCAAGGCGCTGGACCGGTGTGGGTCGCTGGAGGAGCGGCTGGACCTGCTGCCGCGGTACGTGGATCTGTGTCAGGCGATTGCCTATGCGCACAGCCGGGGAGTCATCCACCGGGACATCAAGACCGAGAACGTGATGCTCGGTGAGTTCGGCGAAACCGTGGTCCTCGACTGGGGGCTGGCGAAGGTGAAGGGGCAGGAGGATCTGCGGGAGCGGGATCTGGAGCGTGAGATCAAGCTCTACCACGAGGCCGAGGCGGGCAAGACCGTGGCCGGGGCGGCCATGGGCACCCCGGCCTACATGAGCCCGGAGCAGGCGCGGGGTGAGCTGGAGGACATCGACGAGCAGTCGGACGTCTGGTCCCTGGGGGCGGTGCTCTATGAGCTGCTGACCGGACGGCCGCCCCACACCGGCAAGACCGTGTTCGAGGTGCTCCACAAGGTGACCGACGAGCCGGTGCGACCGGTGCGGGAGCGGGCACCCCAGGTGCCGCCCGAGCTGGCCGCCGTGGCGGAAAAAGCGCTGCGCCGAAGTCGCGGGGAGCGGTATGCATCGGCGCGGGAGCTGGCGCGGGAGATCGAGGCGTTCCAATCAGGGGCCCGGGTGAGCTCCTACGAGTACAGCTCCTGGGAGCTGCTCAAGCGGTTCGTGACGCGCAACAAGGCGCTCTCCACGGCCACGGCGGTGCTGATGCTGGTGCTGGCTGTGGCCGCGGCGCTGATCTTCCGGGCCTACCGTGGGGCGGAACAGGCGCGGGAGGGAGAGGCCGCGGAGAAGATCAAAGCGGTGCGGGCCGGCAAGGCGGAGCGCGACGCGCGGGTGCTGGCCCAGGACCACGCACGGAACGCGCACCTCAATTTGGCGGTGGCGTTCCAGGAGAAGGCGGACCGGTTGCTCAAGGACAACAACTACACCGCCGCGCGGATCTTCGCGGCGGCGGCCCTGCTGCACAACCCCGGGAACCCCTTCAGCCCATACCATGCGCCGGGGCGTCCCCTCGCGGACCCCAAGGCCGGGAAAAAAGGCATCGTGGCGGCGCAGTCCGCGCTGTTCACGGCGCGCATGTACCAATCCTTTCTCTTCCGGCGGCGCCTCGCAGGCGCCGGAGGCGACGTCTGGAAGGTCGCGTTCTTCCCCGACGGCAAGCGCCTCGCCGCGGCGTCCAAGGCCGGCAAGGTCCAGCTCTGGTCCGTGCCGGACGGCAAGCCGCTCGGAGCGCTCATCGGCGGTCCACCCCTTTTCAACCTCGCGATCTCGCCGGACGGACGACTGGTGGCCGGTGTGGGGGCGGACGGCAAGGCGCGACTCTGGGACGTACAGTCCCGGAAGCTCCTGGCCACCCTGCCCGGTCACCGCGGCCTGTCCATCGGCGTGGCCTTCTCCCCGGACGGCAGAACCCTCGCCACCAGCGGCGTTGACCACCACGCCCGCCTCTGGGATGTGGAGACCCACAAAGAGCTCGCCGCGCTCCGGCACGCGGCGAGCCAGGTCTGGTCGATCGCCTTCTCTCCCGACGGCAAGCTCTTGGCCACCACGTCCTGGAAGGGTGCGCCGGGCCAGGTGACGCTCTGGGACGTGAAGACCCGTCGCGCCGTTGCCAAGATGACCGGGCACCTGGGACCCGCGTGGTCGGTGGCCTTCTCCCCGGACGGCAAGGAGCTGGCCACCGGTGGGTTCGACAAGACGGTGCGGGTGTGGTCGGTGGCGGAGCGGAGACAGCTCAGCCGGATGGTGCATCACACCGGGGACGTGACCCAGGTGGTCTACGCGCCCAAGGGCCCGTATCTGATCTCGGTCAGCGTGGATCGCAGCGTGGCCCTCTGGCTGCGCCCGGCCGAGGCGGTGGTCTCGAGCCACCGGGCACACAGAAACCACATCTGGTCCGTGGCCGTCGCGCCGAACGGCTTCCACGTAGCCACCGGGAGCTGGGACGGAGAGGTGCGGCTGTGGGAGCTGCGTCCCAAGGGACGGGTGAAGATGCTCTTCTCCCTGGGGGAGCCGATCTTTCGTTTGCGCTACGGGCCCCGCGGGCAGCTCCTGCTGGCCAATGCCGGCAACGACGTGAAGCTCTACGCGCCCCTGCTGGGCACCCTGGTGGGCCGACTCCGGGGACACACCGACTCGGTGGAGCAGACGGCCGTCTCCCCGGACGGTCGCTGGGCCGCCACTGCCAGCCAGGACCGCACGGCGCGGATCTGGGACCTCGCCACACACCAGAGCCGCGTCACGCTGAAGGGCCACGGCAAGCGCGTGAACAGCGTGGACTTCTCCCCGGACGGCAAGCTATTGGCGACCGGTGGGTTCGACAACCGGATCCGCCTTTGGAGCGTCCCGGACGGCGCACCCAGGGGCGTGCTGGAGGGTCACACCGGGTGGGTCGAGGGCGTGACCTTCTCCCAGGACGGCAAGCTCCTGGCCTCGGCCAGTAATGACAAGACGATCCGGATTTGGCGCGTCGAGGGGCGAACGCTCGTGCGCACGATCCAGTGTCGACGAGGCCGGAGCGTGGCGGTGTTTGCCAACCGGGACCGCTGGGTGATCGGCGCCGGGGACGAGAACCACCTCAGCGTTTGGGACACCCGGACCGGCCGCCTGGTGAAGCAGCTCATCGGTCACACGAGCGAGGCGGTCCGGATCGACATCACCCCGGATCGCCGGTACCTCCTGTCGGCCGGGCGAGACAACCGCGTCATCATCTGGGACCTGCGCACGGGTACAGCGGTCCAGTCTACACGCTACGACATGCTCCCATTGGGCACGGCCATGCGGCCGGATCACAAGGGGTACGCCGTCGCCATCGGGGTCCCCATTCACATCTATCCCTTCGAGCCGACGCTCTGGCGGCAAGATCCGCAGACGCTGCTCGAGCGCGCGCAGCGCGTCGCTGATCTCGAGCTCAGGCGGTTCCGTTTGGAGACACGAAAATGACCTCGCAGCCCTACCCGGATCGCGACGCCACCTTCGACGCCTTTGCCCGCCTGGTCAACGGCGGCAAGGCGGAGACCTTTCGCAGCGCGGGCCTCGACGTCGTCATGGGAGCGCGGGACGGGGCAACCTTTGCCGACGCCTTCGAGCCGGAGCGGCGCTGGTTCAATTGTCACTGCAACGGCGGCGTGTTCAACCTCGGACACCGCAACGCCCGGGTCATCGAAGCCGTGCGGCAGGGGCTCGACACGCTGGACATCGGGAATCACCACCTCGTGTCCGGGCACCGCGCGCGCCTGGCGGAGCGGCTGGGCGCCACCACCGGGGGAGCGCTGCCGGGCGTGGTGTTCGCCGTGGGGGGCGGGGAGGCCGTCGACCTGGCGATCAAGGTGTGTCGCGGGGTGACCGGCCGCCAGGGGATCGTGTCGGCCAACGGCGGCTATCACGGCCACACCGGGCTGTCCATGGCCGCCGGGGACGCCAAGTACCGCGACTCCTTCGGGCCCAACGCGCCCGGCTTTCGCCAGGTTCCCTTCGACGACCTGTACGCCATGGACCGCTGGGTGGACGACACCACCGCCGCGGTGCTCCTCGAGCCGATCCCGGCCACCCTCGGCATGCCCATCGCGCGGGACGGCTATCTGCAGGGAGTGCAGGACCTCTGCCGCCAGCGGGGCGTAAAGCTGATCCTCGACGAGGTGCAGACCGGCCTCGGGCGCACGGGTCGGATGTGGTGCTATCAGCGCGACGGGCTTGCGCCCGACGTGGTTGTCACGGGCAAGGGGCTCAGCGGCGGCGTCTACCCCATCGCGGCCACGCTGATGACCGCCGAGTTGCACGCCTTTTTCGACGACCACCCCTTTGTGCACATCTCCACCTTCGGCGGCGCTGAGCTCGGGTGCCGGGCCGCGCTGACCGTGCTGGACATCGTGGAGGAGCCGGGCTTCCTCGACCGCGTGAACAGGCTGGCTGACCGCTTTGGGACGGCGCTGCAGGGGCTCCCCTGCGAGCTGCGACAGCGCGGCCTGATGATGGGGCTGAAGCTCCCCATGGTGGGCGGAGGCATGCTGATGACGAAGCGCGCCTACGACGAGGGGCTGTTCTGCGTGTACGCCAACAACGACACGTCGGTGCTGCAGCTCCTGCCGCCGCTGATCCTCTCGGACGACGAGGCGGAGGAGATCATCGCCCGGGTCAGGAGGATGTTCGAGTGACGGACGAGGGGATCACCGCCGCCCTGGTCGCGCTCGAGGAGCGGGTCGACCGGGCGCTCTCCACCGGAGACGAGGGCGACATCGACATCCTGGGCTACGGCGAGATCTCGTCGGTCCTGGCCTGTGACACTCCGGCCGGCCGGATGGCCTGCAAGCGCCTGCCGCTGTTCGACGGCGCCGATCGCGTCGCGGCGTACAGCGCGCTGTTCCGGGTCTACCTGGACCGCCTCCGCGCCGCCGGCGTGGAGCCGGTCCGGTCCACCCTGTACGAGCTCCCGCGGCCGGACGGACAGCTTACGGTCTACTGCGTGCAGCCGGTCCTGGATGCCGACGGCCTCGCGCCCCGGGTTCTGGAGCGCCTGTCGGTTGCCGAGGGGAGCAAGCTCTTCGAACAGATCCTGGACGGTGTCTTCGACATCTGCCGGGACGGCTCCGGCATCGACGCGCAGCTCCAGAACTGGGCGCTAGCGGACGGACGGCTGGTGTACATGGACGTGACCACGCCGTTCCTCCGGGACGCGCGGGGCCGGGACCTGCTCGACACCGAGATCTTCGTTGCGTCGCTGCCCTGGGCGCTGCGCAAGCCCGTCCTGGCCTTGGCCGTGGGTGCGATCCTGGAGAAGTGGTACCACCCGCGCGGGGCGGTGCTGGACCTGCTGGGGAACCTGATCAAGGAGGGGCTGAGCCGCTGGATCCCCTCCTTCGTGGCAGCCACGAATCGACGCCTCCGCCCGGAGCACGGCGACCCCCTGACCGTCCGCGAGGTGGAGCGGTACTACGCCGGCGACGCGCGGCTGTGGGGCCTGCTGCAGCTCCTGCGACGGGCCGACCGCGCCTGGCAGGTAAGGGTGCGGAGGCGGCCCTACCAGTTCCTGCTGCCCGGGAAGATCGCCCGCAATGTGTGACACCGTGGTGGTGGTCCGTCCGGGCCGGGTGCTCTTCGCCAAAAACTCCGACCGCGATCCGAACGAGGCGCAGCTGCTTTACTGGCAGCCCAGGCAGACACACCCTGCGGGAGCCGAGCTCCGCTGCACCTGGGTGTCTGTTCCGCAGGTGGCCGAAACCCACGCCGTGCTGCTCAGCCGCCCCTTCTGGTGCTGGGGCGCCGAGATGGGCACCAACGAGCACGGGGTCACCATCGGCAACGAGGCGGTATTCACCCGCCGGCAGATGCGTCCCTTCGGGCTGACCGGGCTGGACCTGCTGCGGCTCGCCCTGGAGCGGGCCTCCACTGCCGCGGGCGCGGTGGAGGTGATCTGCGAGCTGATCGAAACCGTGGGCCAGGGAGGAGGCGCCGGCCTCGAGAACCAGCGGTTCCGGTACCACAACAGCTTCCTGGTGGCGGATCCGTCCGGCGCCTTCGTGCTGGAGACCGCCGACCGTCACTGGGCGGTGGAGGAGGTCACCGGCGCTCGCGCGATCTCCAACGCGCTGACCATCTCGGCCTTTGCCGAGCGCCACGGAGCCGGCTTCAAGTCGTGGGTGGCCCGCGCCCGGGAGCGGCGGTCGCGCAGCCAGACCCTCGCGGCCATGGTTCACGCGCCCGGGGACCTCATGCGGCTCCTGCGGGACCACGGCCCGGGTCGGCGCGAACCGACCTACACCCTGTGGAACGGCTGCATGGACACGCTTTGCATGCACGCGGGCGGCGTGGCGGCCGCGTCCCAGACCACCGGCTCCTGGGTGGCCGAGCTCCGGCCCGATGGCGTGCAGCACTGGGTCACGGGCACGGCCGCGCCGTGCACTGGGCTGTTCAAGCCCGTGGACGTGCGTGCGCCCCTCGACCTCGGCCCGGCGCCCACGCAGACGGTGGACCCGGCCTCGGTCTGGTGGCGACACGAGGAGCTTCACCGCCGGGTGGCGCGCAACCCGTTGATCCTGCTGCCGCCCATCGCCCGGGAGCGCGACGAGGTGGAGGCGCGCTGGCTGGCCGACCCGCCCCCGCCGGCTGCGGCGTGGGCCGAAGGGGATCGCCTGCTCGAAGGCTGGCTCGCGGGCATGACCTCCTCCCCGGTGGCCGACAAGCGCCCCTGGTTTGTGCGGCGCTACTGGCGGCGTCGTAACCGCCGCGCCGGGCTGGATCTGCGCTGAGCCATGGGGGATACTCGAGCAATGTGTCGCATCGGCGCGTTCACCACGCTCCTGCTCTCCTTCGTCGCTTGCAGTGGGAGTGAGACACACAGCGGGAACAACAGCCCTTGCGCCGAGGGTTACCGCTCTGAGGAGCAGGCGTGCCTGCCCATCTTCGACGACTGCCCAGCGCCGAACGAGATCCCGGTGCGCGGCGGGGGCTGCCTGCAGGTGGGCGTGACCCAGTGCGCCACAGGGTTCGAGTCCGACGGCGCGGGCGGCTGCGCGCCCATCCTGCCTGCCGCCGAGTGTCCGCCGGGCACCCTGGCCATCCTTGGCGAAACCGCTTGCCAGCCCGTGGGGGTCGAACAGTGCAGCCCGGGCTTCGCGTCCGACGGCGCGGGCGGCTGCGCGCCGATTCTACCCGAAGGGGTCTGCCCGCCGGACACCCTGGCAGTGCTGGGCGAGGCGACCTGCCAACCCATCGACACCTGCGGCACCGGGATCTGGGGGAACATCCAGCCCGACGGCTCCACCCTCTACGTAGACGGCGCCACAGGCAACGACGCCTGGCCCGGCACCGACGCCTCCCCCCTGGCGACCGTCAGCCAAGCGCTAGTGTTGGTGGCGGACGACGGGCAGATCGCCGTGGCCGCGGGGGACTATGCCGAACGGCTCACGCTCTCTCGGCCGGTCCGACTCCGGGGCCGGTGCTCCTCCCTGGTCACGCTCCGGGGCGTGCGCTTTCTGGGCAACGACGTGCCGCCGGTGTCCATCGTGGACGGCGCCGACGGGAGCGTGCTCTCGGGTGTGACCCTCACCGGCGACGCGGAGGGCCTCGTGCTGCGCGCTGCCACGGGCGTGCTGGTGGAGGAGGTGCAGATCGTCGAACCGGTCCGCTACGGGGTTCGCGCCGACTATGAAGCCGAGGGGTTGCTCCGCCGGGTCGTGATCTCCGGCGCGAAGCGCTGCGGCGTCTATCAGACCGGAGCCTCCCTTGCTTTCGAGCAGGCGGACATCCGCCGGACCCAGACCGACGACGACTCCTCCTTTGGTCGCGGGGTGAGCGTGGAGTGCTCGTCGGTCACGGGCGCCTGCGGCTCTTTCTCGATCACCGGGAGCGTGCTCACTGAGAACACCGAGTCGTCGATCTACTCCTCCGGCGTGGAGCTGACCGTGGCCGACAGCGTGATCCGCGACACCCAGCTCAGCCCCTGGAACAATCGCAGCGCCCGGGGCATTCACAGCAGCTGTAACAACGACGGCGAGTGCGGCCCGCTCACGGTGTCCGGAAGCGTGATCGCGAACAACGGAGAGCTGGGCGTCGCCATCAACGGCACCGACGTAGACATCACCCAGACCACGATCCGCGACACCTGGTCCTCGGCTGCGCAGGCCATGGGCTGGGGCATCGGCACCGAGTGCCACCAGCTCAGCGGCCAGTGCGGCGCGCTGCACGTCGGCAACAGCCGCATCGCGGGAAACACCGAGCTCGGCGTGAGCACGGCCGGCTATGAAACGCGCCTGGAGTCCACGATCATCGAGGCCACGCTCCCCGCGGCAGAGGCGGACACCTTCGGCCTGGGCGTCAACGCTGTGTGCAGCCTGTACGTTCCGGACTGCGGCAGCCTCACCTTCGAGCGCTCCCTCGTCCAGAACAACCGCTCCGCGGGCGTCGCCCTGTCCGGGCCGCCGGGTGTCTTCACCGGGACCACGGTGCGAGGTACCCAGCCCCGGGTGAGCGACGATATTGCAGGGTATGGAATCGAGGCGATCTGTGACCCGAGCGCGGGTGACTGCGCGCCCCTCCACATCTCCGGGAGCGTGATTTCAGACAATCACTACTCCGGAATCGTCGTCTCTGGCGGCGACGTCACGGTCACGGCTTCGCTGGTGGAGCGCACCCGGGAGCACGTCAACGACAACGGCCACCGGGCCGGTCACGGCCTGCTCGTGCAGTGCCACGACCAGTTCACCTGCCCCCGGCCGGCGGTCCAGGGCTGCGTGTTCCGGGAGTGCGTCGGCTCCGGAATTTCCGTGGGAGGGGTCGACCTCCTGGTGGAGGACACCGTCGTCCAGGACACCTTCGCGCGCTCGGTGGATGAGCAGAGCGGCCTCGGCATCGGGGGAACGTGCGATCCGGGGCTCATGCTCTGCGGCAGCCTCACCGTGCGTCGGAGCGTGATCACCCGCAGCAGTTACATCGGCATCCTGGGACTCGGGCTGCCCATGGAGATCACCGGCACCATTGTGCGCGATACCCAGCGCCGCCCAGACGGCTCTCGGGGGCTGGGTGTGTCCGCCCAGTGTGAGTGGCACAGCCGCTTCTGCGGATCATTGACCATGTCCGAGTCCCTGGTGGTCGGGAACGCCGAGCGCGGCATCTCCCTGATCGGCAGCGAGGCCTGGCTGGACAACATCTTGGTCACCGACACGCTTCCGCGACTGAAGGACGACCCGGCCGGCACCTATGCGGTCGGTATCGTCGCCACGTGCGATGCCGGCCTGGCCACCTGCTCCCGCCTCGAGCTGACCTCCTCCGTGATCCGCTCGTCGGTCAGCGTTGGTGTCTCCACCTACGGCTCGACAGGGGTCATCGAGGGCTGTCTCATCACCGGTGTGGCGAGCCAGCCCGGTGACGGAGCGCACGGCTATGGAATCCTGGCCCAAGCCGAGCCGGGCGCTCCCCCGGCGACGCTCACCGTTCTGAACACCGAGGTCCGCGACGCCGAGCTCGCCGGCGTGCTGTTCTCCAGCGCCGGTGGCTCGATCGACCGCTCCAAGGTGTGGGGCAGCTCCTTCAGCGTGGTGATGAACCCGGGCTCGACGGTGGTGGTTTCGGAGGACAACGTGTTCGTCGGCAACCTCGAGGACGAGCCCACTTGGACGACCATGGACCCGACCCCCGCGCCGGACCCCCTGCTGCCCGGGTCGATTTTTCAATGACCGCCCCCCCCGCGATTCTGACCAGCGGACTCGAGAAACGGTTCGGTGAAACGGCGGCGGTGGACGGGCTCGACCTGGAGATCCCCCGGGGGCTGTTCTACGGGCTGCTCGGGCCCAACGGCGCGGGCAAGTCCACCACGGTCTCGATGCTCACCGGGACGCGCCGGCCGACGCGCGGCACGATCCACATCGAAGGCAAACCGCTGGACCCGGACGATCCCGCCTTCAAGGCCGCCATCGGCGTGGTGCCGGAAGAGCCGCCGCTGTTCGAACGCCTGCGAGGGGACGAGCAGCTCGTGTTCACCGGCCGCATGTACGGGCTGGGGGCGCCGGAGGCGAGTCGCCGGGCGACAGACCTGCTGGAGCTGCTCGGCCTGTCATCACAAGGGCACACCCTCGTGGTGGACTACTCCCGCGGCATGCGCAAGAAGCTGGCCATCGGCTGCGCGCTGATCCACGCGCCGCGCCTGCTGTTCTTCGACGAGCCCTTCGAAGGGGTGGACGCCGTGAGCGCCGTGACGATCCAGCGCGTGCTCGAGAGCCTGACGTCTCGCGGGTCCACCGTGCTGCTCACCACGCACATCCTCGAGGTGGCCGAGCGCATCTGCGACCGGGTGGGCATCATTCACCAGGGCAAGCTGGTCTGTGAGCTCGATCCCGCGTCCCTGGCCGGCGAAGGCACGACCCTGACCGATGTGTTTCGCAGGGTGGTGGGCGCCGACGCCGCGCCCCCTGCCCTGCCGGAGTGGCTGTGACCGGCCCCGGCTTCTGGACCACCGTCGGCCTCATCGTCCGGCTGCGCTTCCAGCTCCTGTCGCGGCGGCTTACCGCCGGCGGTCGGCTGGGAGGCGTGGTGGCCGTGGCCGCCGTGGGGAGTCTGGCGGTGGGGCTCGGCGTGGGAAGCTACCTGCTGTTCTCCGCCGTGCCGGCCGTGGCTACGAGCCGCGTCTGGATGGCCTTCTTCCTCGGCCTCTTCACCTTCCTGCTCGGCGTGTTCTGGGTGCTCTGGCCGCTGGTGGCCGCTCAGGTGGACGAGGCCTACGAGCTCGGGCGCTACCTGCACTACCCGGTGCGCCCGGCCCGGCTCTACCTCATCCACACGGCGGTGGGTCTGCTGGAGCCGGCGGTGGTGTTCTTCTATCCCGCCCTGATCGGCGCCGGGCTGGGCCTGCACAAAACCCTTGCGCCGGGCGTCGCGGCCACCGTGGGTCTGATGGCGTGCTTCGCGTTGATGAACGTCGCCCTCGGTCGCTGCCTGCTCAACTTCTTGTTGAACGTGATGACCTCCCGCCGCTCCGCGGAGCTCCTCTTCGCGGCGTTCCTGGCGGCCCTGGCCGCGGCCGCCCTCATGCCCCCGGTGGACGCCTCCTGGCTCTTCGCGCAGCTGGAGTCCATGACCGGGGCGGACGATCTCACCGAGCTGGTGCGGGCCACCGGGGCGTTGTCGGACACGCCCCCGGGCTGGCTCGCCTACGGCCTGCGCGCCGCCGCCATGGGCCGTCTCGCCACGGCTTGGGCGACTGCCCTCGGAATGCTCACCGTCGGTGCCGGCGCCTGGCTGCTGGGGCTGCTCCTCCTCAAACGGTTCTACCGGGGGGGGCGGGAGCTGATCCGCAGGCGGGCACGCAAGCGCCCCCCCCGTGCCGCGCGAATCTGGCAGCTCCCCGGCCTCCGCGACGAAACCGCGGCGGTCTTCGCCAAGGAGTGGCGCACCATGACCGGCAATCCCAAGGGACGCATGCTCTTCGCGGTCCCGTTCTTCCTGCTCCTCCTGCTCCGCGTCGTGGGTGCCCCCCAGTTCCTCGGCTACCTGTGGGGGGAGCCCTGGGCCGCGATGCTGCTCAGCCTCCTCGCCCTGTACGTCCTGGCCGTGCTCGCCGGGCAGTTCTTCGTCAACGGCTTCGGCTATGACGGACCGGCCATCCGCGCGGTGTTCCTCGCCCCGGCACCGACGGACACGTGGCTGCGGGGCCGCAACCTCGCCCAGGGCCTGTTCGCGACCACCCAGGTCGTGGGGCTCGGGTTGATGCTGTATCTGCTGCTGCCACGGGCCGCCACCACAGGGCTCGCGCTCCCGATCTGCGCCTTTCCCGCCGGCCTGCTCGTGCTACTGGCCGTGGGCAACCTGCTCTCGGCCCGCTATCCGCAACGCTACCACCTCAGCCTGGCCCGCCGGGACCGGCCCGTGGGGGCCGCCTTCGCGGCCGTGCTCGCCACCCTCGGCGCCTGCGTCACCCTCACCGTCACCGCGCTCTGGCTCGCCGATCGTTCCGGGCTCCCACTACGATTGCCCCTGGCCCTGCTCCCGCTCCTCGGCGCCCTGGCCTACATCCTGCTGCTCCCCATCGCCGCCCGGCGGACAAACGAAGCCCGCGAGCAGATCATCTCCGCAATCCTGTAAATGCCGTGATGGGGTCAGACCCCCCGACGGCATTTACTTCAGCAGGACGAACTCGATGCGGCGGTTCTTGCCTCGGCCGCGTCGGGAGTTGTTGCTGGCGATGGGCTCGGCCTCCCCGACTCCTTCTACCTCCAACCGGGAGGCCGCGATGCCGTTGTTGACGAGGTAGGCCTTCACGGCCTCGGCGCGCGCTTTGGAGAGCTTCAGATTCTTCTGCTTCCCGCCGCGGTTGTCGGTGTGGCCGCGGATGTTGAGCCGCAGCCCCGCGTACTTCTTGAGCACCTTCACCGCCGCGCGCAAGGTGCGGTAGGAGCGGCGCCGGATCTTGGCTCGGTTGTAAGCAAACTTGATGCCGCGAATGGCGCCGGTGAACTTCCTGACGATGATCGGGATCACATCCGGGCAGCCGTCCTTGTCCTCGAAGCCGTTGAAGGTCTCCGGCTGGTCGGGACACTCGTCGGCGTTGTCGAGGATGCCATCACCGTCCCTGTCCGGCGGGCAGCCGTCCGCGGTCTTGGCCGCCACCGTGGGGCACTTGTCTGCGGAATCCGGCACGCCGTCACCGTCCTGATCGGGTGCGGCGATGGGGCAGCCGTCCGCGGTCCTGGCCGCGACCTTGGGGCACTTGTCCCTGGCATCGATCACCCCGTCCCCGTCCGTATCGAGCGGGCAGCCGTCCGCGGTCCTGGCCGCCACGTCCGGACACTTGTCCTTGGCGTCAATCACCCCGTCCCCGGCGCGGTCCGGCGGACAGCCGTCCTCGGTCTTGGCCGCCACGTCCGGGCACTTGTCCTTGGCGTCAATGACGCCGTCCCCGTCACGGTCCGGCGGGCAGCCGTCCTTGGTCTTGGCCGGCACTTTGGGACACTTGTCCGTCGCGTCCGGGACCCCGTCCTTGTCGGTGTCCGGCGGCGGCTTCTGCCAATTCAGCACGAAGGTGGCGCCGAGCAGCGCCTCGACGTGCGACGAAAAGCCGTCGGTGGTGTAGCGATGGGACACGATATGCCGGACGTCGAGCCGCAGCGCAAACCAGCTCGCCGCGTAGTACTTGACGCCGAGCCCCCAGTGGAAGGCGCCGTCCGTGTCGCTGCCGAGGGACTCCCGCAGGTCGGAGTAGACCATGAGCCCCCCCCCGCCCACCACGAGAAACGGGGCCCAGCGGCCGAGCGCGAGCTGGCCGATGACGTGCGCGCGGATGGTGTACACGAGCGCGCCGTCGCCAGCGCGCGTCGCCGTGGGCATGAAGCCCATCTCCAGCTCGGCGCCCAAATACGGCAGCGGCAGGTAGCCGATGCGCAGGCCGACATCCACGGCCACGGTGCGGAGCGGCTGATGGGTCCCCCGCTCCCAGTCGTACAGCTCATGCATCTTGGGCGGGAAATACGCGCCCAGGTAGACCCCCAGCTCGAACAGATGGCGTTGCTCCTTGAGGGGCGTCGCAGCGCCGGGGCGAGCGGAAACCAGGAGCGCAGCAGCGACAGCGGTCGCCAGGAATCGGCGCGATCCAGGAAAAGACATCGAGCACCTCCAGGGGGTGACGCACCCGCCGCACTGATCCGCCCGGCCGCGACCACAACCCCAGCCGGCTCAGCACCGGCGAAACGAACACAGAGTAGCTCGGTCGAGACAGCCGGGCAATCAATGTTACCTACCCCGGATAACGACCATACCCGAAGCGATGGTAGTAGGGTTTCAGGAGCTGGTAGATCAGCCCCCCGAGCCTGGCCACACCGGCATCCAGTGGCAACTCCCGAGGCTCCAGGAAGTGCGTCAGGGGCCCCACGCCGGGCTCCATGTCGATCGACCTCAGCGCCGCGGCAACACTCCCGGCGGGATCCCGGCAGAGCCGTTCGTAGGTCAGCTCCGCGACCCGGCCCCGAGGTAACCGGCCCACGTGTTCGAGGTAGTACTTGACCTGGTGCGCCGCGCCCAGGGCCAGCGGGAGGGGGCTCAGCGGATTTCGGCGGTGCGTCATCAGCCGGGAAATCCCCAGCGCGATGGGCTTGGTGAACAGCTCCTTATAGGGCGCGCTCAGCTCGGCCGTGTAGGCGTTGCGGGCCGCCAGCAGGGAGCGAAGCGCGTTGAGTGACGAGGTGAGCGTCCGCAGCGGGTGACGATGGATGAAGACGAAACGTGCCTCGGGAAACGCCTCCACCAGCAGCCGAAAGGTGGCCAGGTCGTGGGGGTTCTTGAGCAGGAGCGGACGGTCGTTTCCGGCGAGATATTGAACCTTTCGGGCGAGCTCCTAAAGCACCGGGAGGTTGTCGGGGGTCACGTGTCGCCGGCCGCTCTTCCGCAGCAGCACAAAAGCGTACTCTTCCGCCGCGTCGGCGCTGATCTTGACGTGATCGATGCCCCGGTTCTCGCCCCCCCCGCCGAGGCGTCGGGTGAGCGCGGCCCGGGCCTCGACCTCCCGCTTCCGCTCGCGGTTGTGGAGCAGCTCGTCGTAGCAAGCCAGATGATACACCGTAACGACATTGGAGGGCACTGCCTCGCTGAGCAGCTTGTACAGGATCGTGGTGCCCGAGCGATGCAGCCCCAGAATGAACACCGGCCGCAGGCGGACCTTGGCGATCCGATGCAGGAAGGGCCCGTCCTTGCCGGCGTTCATGGTGAGTCCCGCCTGTGGATGCCTGCAACCAGGATCGCCACATCTGTGTCCGCGTCCGCATGCGGCAGCGCCCACGCCTGCGTCACATCACGGGAGGTGACCACCTCGACCTCGTCGAACCCGGCCTCGCGCAGCTCCCCGACGACCTCCTCCCGGGTCCGCCGGTCCGGCACGAAACCGATCCGAGCCTGCCAGCCCCGCATGGCCCGGAGCACCGCGCCGCTCAGGAAGTCCGGCCGTGTGCTCGCCGCCCGTCGGAAGTGATCGAACACGAACGTGCCGCCCGAGCCCCGGCCGAGGGCCGACGCCACGTTCGCCCACAGCCGGCGCTGGCTCTCCACGTCCAGGTACATGTGCAGCCCTTCGGCGATCACGACGGCACGCCGCGAAGCATCGAGGAGCGTCTCGAAGGCCATCCGGGTGGCGTCCCCGGCCACGAAACGCAGGTTTGGTCGGGCGGCGATCCGGCGCCCGCGGGCGGACCGGGCCAACAGCCCTCGTTTGGCCGCGATCATCTGCGGTAGGTCCACCTCGGTGTAGACCACCTCGGCGCGGGCCGAGACGTTGGCGCCCCGCGGTGACAGCCCGGCCGCCAGCTCGAGCACCTGATCCACGTCCGCCCGCTCCAGCAGCCGGTCGATCATCACGTGTCGGTGGAGCAGCGCTTGTAGAATGGGCGACATCCCCGGCCGCAGCCACCGCGCCAGGCGATAGACCGACGAGATCCAGAGAAAGATCGCCCGGGCGAGTCGCGAGTCGAACAGCTCGGCCTCGGGCAGCCCTCCCCAGATCCACGCCTGCGACGTATACAGCGCCGTAAACCCCACCGGGCTCATGTCCTGCTTCCGCTGCATCGACTCCGCCATCCGCCCATTATGCTCAGGTCCCCCGGGGTTGCCAGTAGAAGCGGCTCCCTATTTCCTCTTTGGGGACTGGGGGCGGATGAGGAGCTGTTGGCCGGGTCCGAAGCAGCGTCGGCGGACGAGGAGCACCGCCAGGAGGGCGCCGAGGCCGGTGGAGCCGACGAGCATGAGCATGACGACGATCTGGTAGCGGATGGCCACGAGGGGGTCGAGGCCGGCGAGGATCTGGCCGGTCATCATGCCGGGAATGAAGACCACACCGACGGCCATCATGGAGTTGATGGAGGGGATCATGCCGGCGCGCATGGCGCTACGCAGGACGTCGGCGCTGGCCTCGCGGTAGTCAGCGCCCAGGCAGAGTTTGAGCTCCACCTCCGCGCGCTGCTTGCGCAGGTCGCCGAGGAGCCGGTCGAGGGCCACGGCGATGGCGTTCATGGAGTTGCCGATGACCATGCCGGCCAGGGGGATGAAGTACTGCGGCTTCCACCACGGCTCGGCGCCGATGACCACGCCGGTGACGAGCACCGAGGTAATGGAGTAGCTGATGATCATCGACAGGAACATGGGCCAGAAGAGGGACACCTGTCGCTCGGCAATGCGGCCGCGGGCGATCTGTGCCGCGAACAGGGTCATGACGCAGAACACGGCGAGCACGAGCCAGGCGTTGTCGAGCCGGAAGACGAACTTCAGCACGTAGCCCAGGGCGAAGAGTTGAACGACGGTGCGCAGGGTGCCCACGAGCAGGTCCCGCTCCAGCTGGAGGTGGTGGACGAGGGACATGACCCCCACGGCGAGGACGAACACCAAGCCGAGGGACAGACGCCAGAGGCTGATGTCGACGATCTCGCTCATGAGGGCGCCGCCGGGGTCGCCGCCGAGGCTGCCTCGCGCACGGTGCGGTCCCGCACCTCCAGCACCACGGGGTCGATTCCGGGCGGCGTGCGGTTTTGGTGGCTCACCATCACGGTGGTCATCCCGGTCTCGGCAAAGATCCTCCGCACCAGCTCCAGCACGGCGGCGCTGGACTCCTGGTCCAGGGCGCTGGTGGGCTCGTCCAACAGCATGACCTGCGGCTGGAGCAGCAGGCCGCGCACGAAGCAGAGCCGCTGGAGCTGCCCCACCGACAAGGTCTGGGCGTGGTCGTCGAGCTGCACGTCCGGGAGCAGCACGCGGCCGAGCTTGTGCCGGAGCGCGTCGTCGTCCGGCCGCTCCAGCGCGCGGTTGGCGGCAAAAGAAAAGGGCAGCAGCAGGTTGTCCCGGACCGAGGCGTCCAGGGCCGTTGGGGTCTGCTGCACCGACAGGATGGAGCGGCGCAGCACCGGTGGTTCATGGTCGGCCAGGGGCCGACCCAGGAAGCGCACCTGTCCGGCGGTGGGCTCCTCGAGCCGATTGATCAGCCGCAGCAGGGTGGACTTGCCCGCGCCGGAAGGGCCGGTGACCAGATAGAAGGTGCCCGGCAGCAAGGCGAGACAGACCCCCTCGAACAGGGGCGCCTCCTCGGAAAACGCGAACGACACGCGGTCGAACTCGATGATGGGTTCAGCAGCCATCTACCACTCACGAAGTAGCTCTGTAACCGTTCTCGTGGGAGACGGCACCGCGCCCCCCGCGCCGCGCGGGCTTCCCCTGGAGGGGACGGGAGGGGAGTCTTCCGCCGCGGAGCCGCGGATCTGTCGGGCTGGTTTCGGCGCGGTGCGAATGCTGGCACCTGCCGGAAATCGATCCGCCGCTTCGCGGCTCAGCTCTCCCCGTCCGGGGGAACCTCGCTGCGCTCGGGAGGTGCTGCAAATAGCCCCCCCCGTGAACACATACGTAGCTCTTTCCACGGGAGAGATCTACCTCCGCGTTTGCGATTGTGCAGGCGGTGGAATGGCGGCATCATGTGAGCCACTGCGGAAGACAGGAGAGGACAGAGACATGAAGGAACGCGCGAGCAGCCAAAGCAGCCTGGGAGGCGTGACGCTGCACTGCCGGATCTGGGAACCGGAGGGCAAGGCCGAGGGCGCGGTGGTGATCTCTCACGGGCTCGGGGAGCACTGCGGCCGGTACGGCCACGTGGCCGAGCACTTCACCGCGAAGGGGCTCGCGGTCTACGGCCAGGATCACCATGGCTTCGGCAAGTCCGGCGGGCGTCGGGGAGACATCCCGAGCTTCGGGGTGCTGGTGGGCGATCTGCTGGCCCTGCGGAAGCAGATCGACGCGGACGTGGGTCCGGGCTGCCGCAAGGTGCTGCTGGGCCACTCCATGGGGGGGCTGATCGCGCTCACCCTGGCGCACGATCACCCGGGCGCCTTTGGCGAGGTGATCGCCAGCGCGCCGGCGATCAACGTCACCCGGGGGGTGAACCCGGTGCTGCGCGGGTTGTCCACGATGCTCAAGGTGCTGCTGCCGTTCGTCACCCTGGACAACACGCTCAAGCCCGACGAGCTGTGCACCGATCCCGAGGTGGTGGGGCAGTACGTGGCCGACCCGCTGGTGCACCGCCGGATCTCGTCTCGGCTCTTTGGCGGCATGGCCGCTGCCGGCCGCCGCATCCTCGCCACACCCGAGGCCTTTCCGGGGGACCTCAAGCTCCTGCTCCTGCACGGCGGCGACGATCCCATCTGCTGGGCCGACGACACGGAGCGGCTGTACAACGCCCTGTCTCTGGAGAGCAAGGCCTTCGAGGCCTTCCCCGGCATGCTCCACGAGATCCTCAACGAGAAAGAGCAGGCCAAGGTCTTCGCCCGGATCGACTCCTTCCTCGGCCTGTAGCCGGTCAGTCGATCAGCTTCCGCCGATCAGATACCGCGCGAGCACGCCGTCGATGTCGGCGCCGTTGGAGATGGCTTCCTTGGGATAGGGCACGCCGGTGTCGGGGTTCGTCTGGGAGGGCGCGGTCACCAGTCGCAGGTAGCGGAAGCCCTCGCGCTTGATCTCTTCGGCCTCGCCGCCGTCGTCGGGCAGGTCGGACAGATCGAAGTGGTCGCCGCCGGCGGCGAGGGGATCGAAGGGATCCACGGGGTTCTCCTCGGCGTGATAGAGTACGGGGCGCACCCCGGCAAAGCCGCGCCAGTGCGCCGGGTTATTCGAATAGACGGTTTCGTCGTCATGGATGTAGTCGTGCGGGAAGCTGACCCAGGTGTCGCCGTCCCGGGACACCTGCACGATGAGCGGATCCATGAATACCGCCGGACCGCCGGAGATCAGGAAGCAGTTCTCGAACACCACGAGGTCGGTGCCCGGGCCGTTCTGCACCCGTTTCTCGCCCCAGTCGAGCACCAGGTAGTTGTCCTCTCCGTCGACGTATCCGAGGGAGAATCCGTCGTCGCCGCCGCAGCCGAGGCCACAGCCGCGCACGCCGTTCACCGCGTTCTCGGCGTCGGTCACACCCTCGCCGGTGTCCCCGGGGGCATCCACCACGCCGTCCGCCGGGCCCGAGGCTTCGCTGAAGCAAAGCGCGCTGCAGCCGTCGTCTCCGGCCACGTTGCCGTCGTCGCAGTGCTCGCCCGGGTCGCGGACCCCGTCGCCGCACACCGCCTCGCGGAGACAGGAGGCGTCGCAGCCGTCGCCCTCCACCGCATTGCCGTCGTCGCACTCCTCGCCGAGGTCGAGCCGACCGTCGCCGCAGCGCCGTTCCAGGTCGCACTTGGCGTCGCAGCCGTCCCCGGCCGCCGCGTTGCCGTCCTCGCAGGCCTCCGTGAAGTCCAGCCAGCCGTCGCCACACACGGGCTCGGCCTCGCACCGGGCGTCGCAGCCGTCCCCGTCGAGCTTGTTGCCGTCGTCGCAGCCTTCGCCGGGATCCACCACGCCGTCCCCGCAGCAGGGCTCCACCTCGCACAGCGCGCTGCACCCGTCACCGCCCAGCACGTTGCCGTCGTCACAGAGCTCCCCGGGATCCACCACGCCGTCCCCGCACCGCGGCTCGCGTGTGCACGCCGCGCTGCAGCCGTCCCCACCCACGGTGTTGCCGTCGTCACACTGCTCGCCCGGATCCACCAGGCCATCGCCACACCGCACGGGCGACGCGCCGCCGGGACATCCGGCCAGCACCAACCCGTGCAACGCGAGCACCAGCGGGCTCAACCATCTCACCATCGTCGCGCTCCTTCCGGCGCCCTCCACGAAGCGCCAGCATCGGACCCAACACCTGCTCGGTGATCGGCCCGCTGTTCTTCTTCGCGTGGGGGAGCTCCGGGGGAGGTCCGGGATTTCCTTTCCGCGAAGAAATCACCGCTGCGGAGGTTGTGGCAGGTCTTCCGGCTCGCGAATGAACCTACTTCCGGCGCCTTCCCAGGCCGGGCGACCCCGAAGGTCGTGACCGCGCCCAGTGGCTGCGTTGCCGGGTTCGTACTCGCTTACGGCGGCGGGACCGCGTCGGCTTTGCACCGACTTCCCTAACCGCAACCAACACCGGTCCTGTACCGCGGAACGGGTGGAGCTGTAAAGGGGGATCGCAGGAATTGTGAGAATCCGCGTGGCTTCCAGCTGACGATGCCTAGAACGGGATCTCGTCGTCGCCGGGCTCGGGGGGGGCGTCCTGATCCGAGGGCGGGGGTGGACCGTCGAAGGTGCGATCATCACGGCGTCCACCGCCCGAGAGAAACAGCACCTTGTTGGCGACGATCTCGGTGGTGTAACGCTGGTTGCCGTCGCGATCCTCCCACTTCCGGGTCTGGATGCGGCCCTCGAGATAGATCTGGCTGCCCTTCTTCAGGTATTCGTTGCAGGTTTCGGCCGTGCGGCCCCACACCACGATCCGGTGCCACTCGGTGCGCTCCTGCAATTGGCCGTCCTTGCCGGTCCACTTCTCCGAGGTGGCAATCCGCATGTCACACACCGCCTGTCCGCCGGAGGTGTACCGCAGCTCCGGGTCGCCGCCCAGGTTCCCCACAAGAATTGCCTTGTTGATGCCGTCCGCCATGGTGTCGCTCCTCGCTTGATTGCTCGCCGAACTGTAACGCCCGCCCCGGTGATGTCAACCAGAACACTTTGTCAAAGGACTGCCGTGATGGGGTCTGACCCCATCACGGCATTTACAACCGCTTGACAGGATCGGGGTGGGTGGGCTATTGGGCAGACTGGTCGATTCAGTACGTCCGGGCGGGCGTCACCTGCGGTGATTGTCCTTGGGAAGCCGGTGAGAAGCCGGCGCGGCCCCCGCCACTGTAACCGGGTACAACGGCGGCCTCGTAGCCACTGGCGAGAAGGTGGATCGGGATTCCGGTCGTCTCGCTGGGAAGGCGCCGCCAGAGGTTGATCCGGGAGCCAGTAGACCGGCTCGGGCGTCGGTCCCGTCCTCCGGGGTGGAGGAGCAGGAGACGCCCGACAACGCCGCACCGGCATGCGGGCTACCTTCAAAGATCCACTCCCCCCCTTCGGAACCGGGACCCCAGCACGGGAAGCTGAGGATGCACCGGACCGCCGTCATATTCGTCTTTCGCGCCACCGCAGTCGCGGCGGTGGTCTGCCTCGCGCCCGCGCCCGGTCACGCAGACCCCCTGGACCTACGACCGATCCAGGTGAAGGACAGCCGGATCGAGCCCGGCTCGGCCCAGGCCGAAGACACCGCCTTCTCCACCACCCTCGACGCGGCCAAGGCGGCCAGCGAAGGAGGTGATCTGACGGAGCACCTGGCCCGCTCCGTGGGGGTGCAAGTCCGGCGCACCGGCAGCCACGGGGACTTCTCCTCGGTGCTCATCCGCGGCTCCTCGCCCAACCAGGTGGGGGTGTTCCTCGACGGCATCCCGCTCTCCCAGGGCCGGGGGTCGCTGGTAGACCTGTCGCTGTATCCCCTGCTGACGCTGGCCCGCGTGGAGATCTTTCGTGGGTATGTGCCCGCCGAGTTCGGCTCCGAGGGCATCGGCGGCGCCATCAACCTGATCCCGGCGCGCGCGGGCAAACACCCACTCACGAGGCTCACCGCCGGGCTCGGCGCCTTTGGATTCACTCAGCTCGGACTGGCGCGGTCGGCCCGGCACGGCGCCTTCCTGTACGCGGTCAACATCGGCTTCCAGTCCTCCCAAGGCGACTTCCCATATTATTCGGACAACGACACGATATACGAACCGTCGGACGACGCGTGGCGCACCCGGCAGAACAACGACTCGCGCCTGTTCTCGGTGATGGCCTGGACCCAGTGGCGGGTGAGCCGCGACCTGCGCATCTCGCTGCTGGAGAGCTTCGCCCACAAGGATCGCGGCCTCGCCGGATTCGGCACGGTCCAGGCTGAAAACTCCCGGCTGCGCACGATCCACCAGATCTTCGACCTGAAGATCGACAAGCGGAAGTTCCTGGTTCCGTCGCTATCGGCCATGCTGCGCGCCAACGTGCGCTACACACAGGAGCACCTGCTGGACGAGGAGCACTCCCTCAGCCTCACCAGCCGCGACCGGGTGGACGACAGCCTCACCGTCGGCGCCATCGGTCGGCTTTCCTGGGCGCCCCACGACCCCCAGCTCTGGAGCCTCATCCCGGAGTGGCGCTACGAGTCCTACCGCGGTCGGGATCCCCTGCGCAACGTGGTAGCCCACGGCGAGATGCCGCGCAGCCAGCGCTACCGATTCGGCGTTGCGCTCCGGGATCGCATCGTGCTCTGGAACGATCGGCTGAGCCTGACCCCCGTGCTCCGCTTCGACGCGCTTTACAACGACGTGGACGGCGACCTGCGGGACGGCATTCCTCTGACCAACTCGAGCCACTGGTTCTTCAGTCCGCGGCTTGGCGTACGCCTGCGCCTGGTGCGCGGGGTCGACCTGCGCGGCAACGTGGGGCGTTATTTCCGGCCGCCTTCCATGTACGAGCTCTACGGCGACCGCGGCACCACGGTGGAGAACCCGAACCTGAAGCCCGAGAGCGGCGTGTCCGGCGACTTCGGCCTGAGCGTCAGGCTCCACCGCAAGGCGAAGTGGCTGCCGCTGCTGGTGGCCGAGGCCGCCTTCTTCGGCCGCCACGCCGAGGACCTCATCCAGTGGCAGCGCAACCTGCGCAGCGCCCAGGCAGTGAACATCTCTCAGGCCCGGGTGCTCGGCGGCGAATTCTCCCTCGGCGCCTGGCTCCGGCTGCACCGCCAGCTCCAGGGCCGACTCACCGCGAACTACACCCTGCTGTGGACCCAGAACCGGTCGGGCCAGCCCCTCGTCGACGGCAACCAGCTCCCGGGCCGCCCGCTCCACGAGCTCAACGGGCGCGCCGACCTCGTCTGGCGCTGGAAGCGTTTCGGGATCGGCGTGCACTACGCCGTCACCCACATCTCCGACAGCTTCCTCGACGAGGCCAACCGGTTCGCGCCGGTGCCCCAACGCACCCTGCACGACGTGGGCATTGCCGTGCTGCCCTGGGTGCGGGACCTAACGATCACCGCCACGTTCAAAAACATCACCAACGTGCGCGTGGAGCAGGTGGACGGCACTCCCTTCGGTGCCGCGGGCGCGATCCCCCGCGCCCTGTCCGACTTTGCCGGCTATCCCCTGCCCGGCTGGAGCTTCTACGTCACCGTGGTGTGGTCCCTGGGCGGGCCACGCAAAAAGGACGCGACATGAGCCAACTTCACCAGCACCAGGCGCTCTGCCTGCTCGCCTTGCTGGCCCTGCCCGGCTGCGGCGACGATTTCGCCGGCAGCGGGGACGCCGCGGCGGCGGACGTGTCCTGCGGCCCGGGCGATCCCACCGCCACGCCCCACGGGCGGGTGATCGTGGCCACGGAGCTCTACGGGTCCGGAGGCGGCATCACCGCCATCGACCTCGACACCCAAGAGCCGGAGATCAACGTGGCGCTGACCCACGACGACGTCACCGTGCGCTGGTTCGACCACCGGATCTGGGTGCTGAACCGCTTCGGCGCCGACAACGTGATGATCCTCGACGGCAACGACTACCGGCTGCTCAAGCAGTTCTCCGTGCGTCCCGGCACCGACCAGCACTGCAACCCCCACGACCTGCTGTTTCTGGGGAGCTGCCGGGCGTACCTGAGCTGCTTCGAGCAGCCCGGGCTGCAAGTCATCGACCCCTGGGCCCCGCAGGGAGAGGAGCTCGTCGGCACCATCGACCTCTCCTCCCTGGCCGACGACGACGGGATCCCCGAGGTCAGCCACATGATCGAGGTGGACGGCCTGGTCTATGCCGCCATCGATCGCATGGATCGCGGCGCCTGGGTGCCGGTGGCCCCGTCCTACCTCGCGGTGCTCGACCCGAGCACCGACAGCCTGGTGGATCACATTGCCCTCGAGCTTTGGAATCCCGTGGGGCCCCTGCAACCCATTCCGGGCACCCGGGACCTCGTGGTGACCATGGGCGGCGATTGGACCGGCGCCCACTCCGGCCTGGAGCGCATCGACACCGTGAATCGCACCTCTGCGGCCCTGCTCAACCAGAGCGAGCTGGGCGGCATCCTCGCGGCCTTCACCCTGCGCGACGACGGCTGCGGCCACGCCATCGTGATGCAGGTGCAGACCTACGACACCGCGCTGATCACCTACTGCCTGGACGGCACGGGGATCGCCACGTGCGTGGACGCAGGCGAGTTCAAGATGACCGACCTGAAGGAGACCGACGACGGCCGACTGCTGGTGACCGACGCCACCGCCGACAACCCGGGCGTCCGCGTCTTCGACGCCGACACCTGTGCCGAAGAAACCACCGCACCCATCCCGACCGGCTTCGGCCCGGGATTCACGAACCCGCTGCTGCTCATCCCGGCAGCCGAGCAATAGACGATCGAAAAGGAGCTTTTTCCATGCGCACGACCCGACGTTTCGTTCTGCCCGCCCTGGCGCTGTCAACGTTCCTGGCCCTGGCCGCCCTCGGCTGCGGGGACGACGACGGTGGCGGGAACAACAACACCGATCCCTGCGCCGCCCTCGACTGCGGCGATCACGGCACCTGCAACTCGGCCACCGTGGAGTGTGACTGCGACACCGGGTACACCGGCACCCAGTGCGACGAGTGCGACACGGACTACGTGCTCGTGGGCACCGTGTGCGTAGCCGTCGAGTGCGCCGACTCCACGGACTGCGACGACGGGTTGGCCTGCACCGGAGAGGAGTCCTGCGCCGCCAACGGCCTGTGCCAGCAGGGCTTCGGCGTGCAGTGCGACACGGATCAAACCTGCCTCGAGCCCGACGGCGCCTGCGTGGACAACGTGATCGCCGACTTCGACGACCTGACCCTCGCCAGCGAGTCCTCCTGGTCCGGTGACGCCACGGGGGTGCACGACTTCGCCAGCGGAGACGCCACCTTCGCGAACTACTACGACGACGAGTACGGGCCCTACTGGGAGGGGTTCGCCTACTCCAACACCACCGACGTGACCACGCCGGACTTCAGCAACCAGTACAGCGCCATCACCGGCGGCGGCGCGACGGGCTCGCCCAACTACGCGGTGGGCTACCTGGGCTTCATGGGCACCGTTCCCGAGGTGCGCTTCACCAACACCACCGCCGGCTATACCGTGGCCGGTCTGTACGTCACCAACACCACCTACGCCTTCTTCACGCTCCGGGACGGCGACGCCTTTGCGAAGCCGTTCGGCGGCCCCACGGGCACGGACCCCGACTGGTTCAAGCTCACCATCACCGGCGTGGACTCCACCGACGCCACCACCGGACCGGTGGAGCTCTACCTCGCCGACTACACGTCCACCGACGCCTCCGGCGACTACATCCTCGACGAGTGGACCTGGGTGGATCTCACCGGCCTCGGCGACATCGTGGGTCTGCGCTTCACCCTCTCCTCCACGGACAACGGCGCCTGGGGCATGAACACCCCCGCCTACTTCGCCATCGATTCGATCACGCGGTTCGAGTAGCGGCGAGCAGCCTGCTACTCTGAGATCTCCATGGTGGGGCAAAAGCCCGCCCGGCGACCTGCCCGGTGGGGCTGGAGGATGTTGAACGAGCATGGACGAGCTCGTCCCCGGCGTTCTTCAGCTCGTCCCCGCGCACGTCGCTCTTGTACACCAGGGAGTGATCCACCTCGCAACGACCCAGGAAGTAGCTGCCCGCCAGGGCCGACTCCCGGGATCGAAAGTGCGGCGGATGGTCCGGACCAATGCCGTACCAGGCGTAGTACCGGGTCAGCCGGTCGAGAGGGATCGCGTCGACCAGCCAGGGGCCGACGTCGTGACCCAGCTCCCGCAGGTTCACGTTGATCCGCCCGACGATTCTCTGGAGCAGGCCGTTGAGCATCCATCGCCTCCTTGGACAGGTTGCGGTCGCACAATATCACTCATCCCCGGCGGGTCCAGCAGCGGGCAGCCGGTAAGGCTGCCGTGGCGTAACACCTTCGTCGTTTTCGTATGCCATTATCCCACTGATCTCGGGGACTTTCACCTCTGCCCAACATAAAATTTCTTTTGGTATTGACATGTTATAGACATGTGCATACGAGATCTGTACTCGTGTTACGATGATTCCAGGCTCAAATCACAGCAGCTTGCTTCTCCTACTCCTAGCCGGAGCGCACCTCCTGACCGGCATCGATATAGCGCGATCCCAGCCTCGCCCGGCGCAGGAAAGGGGCCAAGAGCCTCAGGAACCCGAGCCCGAGGAGTACACCACTACGGTGGTCGGCGAGCGGCCGCTCAGCGCGGCCTCGGATCGGACGGTGCGCAACCGGGACTTCCAGCTCTTTCCCCGGCAGACCGCCTCGGACCTGCTGCTGATGGTGCCTCAGCTCCACATCTCCCAGCACTCCGGCTCGGGCAAGGGACACCAGATCTTTCTGCGGGGATTCGACGCCGAGCACGGACAGGACCTGTACATCGGCTTCGATGGGGTGCCGGTGAACGAGCCGAGCCACATCCACGGCATCGGCTACACCGACCTGCACTTCATCCTGCCCAACACGGTGCGGCGGATCGAGATTCTGAAGGGGCCCTACGACGTGCGCTTCGGTGCCTTCTCCACCGCGGGTGCGGTGAACTTCGTGCTCAAGGACAGCCTCGATCGCTCCTATGTGGACTTTGGCGGCGGCTCCTTCGACACCCTGAAGGCGACCCTGGCCTTCTCGCCTCCCACCCGGTGGCTGGACGCACTGGTGGCGGTGCAAGGCTTCACCACCAAGGGCTTCACCGCCTTTGGCCAGTGGCAGGGGATACGCTCCCTGGCGCGGTTGTCCAAGGCCGTGGCCGGCGGACGGCTGGCCCTGACGGTGGCGATCTACTCCAGCCTCTGGCACGCCGCGGACGCCATCCCGGCCCGGCTGGTGACCGCCGGCGATGTTGACTTCTACGGCGGGCTCGACGGCACCGACGGCGGGCTCAGCCAGCGGGAGCACGCGGCGCTGTCCTACCGACGCTCTGCCGGCGGCAATACCGGGAGCGCGGTGCTCTACCTGGTGCGGCGCCGCACGCGCATCTTCACCAACTACACCTACCTGCTCGACCACCCCGACCACGGCGACCAGACCGAGCAGAGTGACCAACGCTGGATCCTGGGCGGCCGGGCGGAGTGGGAGCACGAGCGCAAGATCAGGCGGGTGCGGCTCACCACCCTGGTGGGCGCGGTGCTGCGGTCGGACTGGGTGGAGATCGCGCTGCACCGCACCGAGCGCCGCACGCGCTGGGATCGCGGCGCCGAGGTGACCGCGCACCTGCTGGACGTGGGCGCCTACCTCCGGGCCGAGCTCGCGCCCTGCCGTTGGTTCCGCGCCCTCGCTGGGGTGCGCTACGACCACCTCGAATACCGGGCCGAGGGTGTGCAGGACCTCGTGCGACCCTCGGGCGCCATCGACCACGACCAGCCCGTGGAGGGCAGCGCCGGCCGCAACGTGGTGGCACCCAAGGCGTCCCTGATCTTCTCACCGGTCAAGCAGCTCGACCTGTTTCTGAACTTCGGCACGGGCTTTCATCCGCTGGACGTGCGCGACGCCGTGTTGAACCCGGACCAGCGCATCCCCCTCGCCTACGCCGGTGAGCTCGGTTTTCGGGCGAAGCTCTGGAAGCGGCTGGACGTGGCCGGAGCCTTCTGGGCCACCTACCTGGAGCAGGAGATCTTCTTCGATCCCACCCTCGGTCGGTCGGTGGACACCGGACGTAGCCGACGCCTCGGGGGGGAGCTGGAGGCGCGGCTGAAAGTGTTTCGCTGGCTGCACCTGCACCTGGACGCCTCCTACACCGACGCCCGGCTGGTGGACTCCGGCGACCCGGTGCCCAACTCGCCGAGCCTGCTGTTCCGGGGCGGGGTCACGGTGCGCAAGCGGTTCCGTTCCCGCAACAAGTTCTTCCACCGCTCACTGCTCACCGCGGGTGCGCGCGTGCGGTACATCGGCAAGCGGGACCTGGCCGACGGATACCGCTCCGAGGACGCCACCCTGGTGGACCTGCTCGTGGGCTACGAGCTGCGCTGGTTCGGCGTGGAGGTGGCCATGGACAACCTGACCAACGCCCGCTGGCGGGACGCCCAATATCACTACACCTCCCGCGCCAGCCTGTCCGAGCCGGACACGGGAGTGAGCGGGCAGCACTTCACCGCGGGAACTCCCTTTGCAGTCCGCGCAACGCTCCGGGTGTTCCTGCCTTGACCGGGCAGCGGCCACGCCCGAGGAGGAGAGAGATGACTTTTCGTGCAAGGATTTTCGTCGCCAATCTCGCCCTGCTGCTCGCAGCGGGTGCGGCCACGGGGTGCGGCCAGGAGGCCGAGGAGCTGCCCACCTACCCGGTGACGCTCCGCCTGGGGGGGGCGCTGCCGCCGGACGGCCAGATCGGCGAGTACACCGTGACCCTTGAGCAGGGATGGGTCGTGCTCGGTGACTGGTGGCTCTATGGCATGGATCGCGCCGCCGCGGGTTTCGCGCACCTGGTGCCGCCCAGCCTGCACAAGCACGCCGGGCACAGCCACGGCGACGCCGCAATGGAGACCAATATAGAGGGCACCTTTGCCGTGAGTCTCGTCGGAGTGCCGGCCGTGGTGGCCACCCGAGACCTCACCGAAGGCCACTACTTCGACGGCTCGCTGCGCCTCCGGCCCTGCACCGAGCTGTACGCGCCGGTGCACCCCGAGGACCAGACTCTGGTCACCGACGACCACGAGCTCTGGGGGCACACCCTGGCGCTCTCGGGCACCGCCGCCCGGGGCGACGCCACGCCGATCCCCTTTCAGATCACCGTGGACGCCGAGGCCATGGTGGCCGGAATCGTGTACGGCGGCACCGTGTGGGAGCAGGGCGCCACCACGATCACCACCCGGCTGGATCTCGCGGCCCTGCTGGCGGACTTGGACTTCGAGGGACTGGCCGGCCAGGACGGCGCGGTGATCCTGGGTCCGTCCACGGCCGGAGAAACATACGATCTGCTCAAGGCGCGGCTCCAGGATCCCGCGCTCTACCTGCACGAAGAAGCCGAGGAGGTGCCCGAATGACCTTCCCGAGCGCATCCAGCGCCGCGACGATCGTGGCGATTGCTCTGCTCGTGTCAGTGCCGACAACCGGCTGCAGTGACAACGCCGGCCAAGGCACGGTGGCGGTGACGATCTGGGGCGAGGACTTCATCGAGCAGGGCATCCCCGCCGCGGAGCTCGCCGACGGCTGGGCCGTGACCTTCGACACCTTCGTGGTGAACGTCGGCGCCATCACCGCCGCGGGCGCCTCGCTGCCGGAGCTCCGGACGTTCGACCTGACCCTGGCCGGGCCCTTGGAGGTCGGCTCCGTCGCCGCGGCTGAGGGCGCCATCCGGCCCGTATCATTCGCCTTGGAGCCCGTGGATGACACTGCGCAGAACGTCAACGTGGATCCGGCGATCTTCGACGCCATGCGCGCGGCCGGCACTTCGGTCTACGTCGCCGGCGCGGCCACCAGGGACGGCTCCACCGTGCAATTCACCTGGAGCTTCGACGTGAGTGTCACCTACCACGACTGCCTCGCCGCCGATTCCGTGCCCGACGGCGGCACCGGCACCACGCAGCTCACCATCCACGGAGACCATCTATTCTACGACAGCCTGGTGGATCACGGCGCCGCGCTGCGTTTTCAGGCCTATGCCGACGCCGACGCCGACGCCGACGGCGCGGTCACCGAGGCCGAGCTGCGCGCCCTCTCCGGCATCCCGTTCCTGGCCCTGGATCACTACGACGTGCCAGCCGGCTCGGAGATCGACAACCTCTGGGACTACCTCGCCGCCCAGGTGACCACTCTCGGTCACATCGACGGTGAGGGCCACTGCGACTGAGCTCCTCACCAGCCCCTTGCCACCGCCCTTCCGGAGTGGCATGAACGCACCATGTCCACGAACCACAAAGATCTGAGCTGCATCTTCAGGCCCACCTCCGTGGCCGTGCTGGGCGCCAGCTCCCGGCCCGGAGCGATTGGGCGGGAGGTGGTCAAAAACCTCATCAATTTCGAATTCCAGGGCAAGGTGTTCCTGGTGAACCCCAAGCGAGACGTGGTGCTGTCCATGAAGGCGTACCCGTCGGTGCTGGAGATCCCCGACCCGGTGGACCTGGCGGTCATCGTGGTCCCCGGGCCCCAGGTGCTCGAGGTGGTGCACGAGTGCGGCAAAGCAGGCGTGAAGGGGTTGGTGATCATCACCGCCGGGTTCCGGGAGGTGGGCGGCGCCGGGGCCGAACGCGAAGAAGAGCTGGCCAAGGTCATCGAGGGCTACGACATGCTCGCCATCGGCCCCAACTCGGTGGGCATCATGAACGCCGACCCGCGCGTTCGACTGAACGCCTCCTTCATCACCACGATCCCCAAGTCGGGAAATGTGGCGCTGCTCTCCCAGTCCGGCTCCATCGGCGAGACGATCATGGACTTCGCCCAGTACCAGGACTTGCGCTTCTCGATCTTCGCCAGCCTGGGAAACCAGATGAGCGTGGATAGCTGCCACCTGCTCGACTACCTGCGCCGGGACGAGCAGACCGAGGTCGTGCTCATGTACGTGGAGTCCTTTCGCCGCTCCCAGGAGTTCGTCTCCGTGGCCAAGCGCATCACCCGCGAAAAGCCCGTGCTCGTGGTCAAGGCCGGGCGCACCGCGGCCGGCGCCCACGCGGCGTTCTCCCACACCGGCGCCCTGGCCGGCATGGACGTCTCCTACGACGCCCTCTTCGAGGAGTGCGGCATCGTGCGCGTCTCCACCGTGGAGGAGCTCTTCGACCTCGGCCGCGCCGTCTCCCACATGAGCCCCCCCGAGGGGGACCGGGTCGCCGTGCTCACCAACGCCGGCGGACCCGCGATCCTCGCCACCGATGCCCTGGTGGCCCACGGCCTGCAGATGGCACAGTTCAGCGGCGCCACAACGGAAACCCTGCGCGAAAAGCTCAACCCCGCCGCCGCCGTGTCCAACCCCGTGGACATGGTGGCCGGCGCCGGCCCGGCCGACTACGAGATCTCGCTCCGCGCCGTGCTCCAGGACCCGGGTGTCGACGCCGTGCTCACCATCCTGGTCCCGCCCGTCATGATCGACGGCGAGGAGGTCGCGCGCACCATCGTGCGTATCTACGACGAGTACGAGCGCCCCAAGCCCATGCTCGTCTGCCTCATGGGCCTGTCCAAAATGGCCCTCAAGGGCCGCAACATCCTGGCGGACGCCGGCCTGCCCACCTACCTGTTCCCCGAGGCCGCCGCCCTCGCGATGCGCGCCCTGTGGCGGGTAGGACAGCACATCCACCGTCCCCCGGAGCCCCCGCTCGAGCGCCTCGCGGCCGACGCGGAGGCCGCCCGAGCAATCGTCACCCTCGTCCGCCGCGCCGGCCGCACCGTGCTTACCCTGGAAGAGTCCCTGGAGCTCATGCAGGCTTACGGCGTCAACGTCCTGCCGTGGGAGCCGGTCACCGGAGTGGAGGACGCCCTCGCCGCGGCGGAGCGCCTCGGCTTCCCGATGGTCGCCAAGCTGGACGAGCCCGGCCTCACCCACAAGACCGAGTCCGGCGGCGTCATCCCCGACCTGCGAGACGAAGGCGCATTGGTCCGCGCCATCCAATCCCTCCGCGAAATCGCCGCCACCCATCGCAACGGCGGTGCCGACGCGGACGCACCCGTGCACGTCGTGCTCCAGTCCATGGCCAAGGGCCACGAAACCATCATCGGCATGACCACCGACCCCACCCTCGGCCCCCTCCTCCTGTTCGGGTACGGCGGCATCTACGTCGAAGTGATCAAGGACATCGCCTTCCGGCTTCACCCCGTGAGCATCGACGAGGCCCGCAACATGATCGCCCGTATCGGCGCCTACCCCTTGCTCACCGGCGCGCGCGGTGACGACCCGGTGGATCTCGACGAGCTCACCCAGAACATCGCCCGCCTCTCCCAGCTCGCCGGCGACCTCCCCGAAATCGCCGAAATGGAGATCAACCCCTTCTTCGCCGCCGCGCCCGGCCGCCGCTCCGGCGCTGCCGACGCGCGCATCCGCTTGAAGTAACCACTCCCTTCGTCCACTCCCTTCGTCCACTGCCTGTCAGACGCGCTCCTGTCAGACGCGCTCCTTGACTTGAGCGCTCTTTCCGCCAGATACTTCCCGCCCATGCCGAGCGCCAGGCGCTCCAGCGGAGGAAGCAGACGTGCGAATCAAGGTTTCCAAGCCAGTGGTCGAGATCTTGGGGGACGAGATGGCCCGGGTGATGTGGTCCTGGATCCGGGAGCGGCTGCTGAAACCGCACCTGGATCTGAACCTTGAGACCTACGATCTCTCCATTCAGAACCGGGACGCCACCGAGGACGCAATCACCCGGGAGGCGGCACACGCGATCGTTCGCCAGCGGGTCGGTGTGAAGTGCGCGACCATTACGGCCGACGACAATCGCCAGCGTGAGTTCGGCCTGAAGAAGCTCTGGCTCTCCCCCAACGCCACCATCCGGGCCATCGTGGGGGGCACCATCTTCCGCGCCCCCATCGTGATCCGGAACGTCCCGCGGCTGGTCCGCACGTGGAAGCGACCCATCGTGATCGCGCGCCACGCCTACGGCGATCAGTACCTGGCCAAGGACGTGCGGATCCCCGGGCCGGGCCGGGTGACGCTGGCCTACGAGGACCCGGACGGAAAGCGGCGGGAGTGGCTGGTGCAGGATTTCGAGGGGCCCGGGGTCGCGCTGGGGATGTTCAACACCGACCGCTCCATCCGGGAGTTCGCCGGCGCCTGCTTCGCGTACGCGCTGCAGCACCGCCTGCCGCTGTATCTGTCCACCAAGACGACCATCCTGAAGACCTACGACGGCCGCTTCCAGGACCTGTTCGCCGAGTGCTTCGCTGCTGGATACGAAGAGCGCTTCGCCGCGGCTGGGATCACCTACCAGCACCGGCTCATCGACGACATGGTCGCCCAGGCCCTCAAGTCGGAAGGCGGCTTCGTCTGGGCCTGCAAGAACTACGACGGCGACGTGCAGAGTGACTCCGTGGCCCAGGGCTTCGGCTCTCTCGGCCTGATGACCTCGGTGCTGCTCTGCCCCGACGGCGAAACCCTGGAGTCCGAGGCGGCTCACGGCACGGTCACCGCGCACTTCCGCCGGCACCAGGCCGGGGAGGCGACCTCCACGAATCCCATCGCCTCCATCTTCGCCTGGACCCGGGGACTCGCCCACCGCGCCCGCCTCGACGAGCACGGCGACCTGCTCCGGTTTTCCGAAACCCTGGAGCAGGCCTGCATCGAAACCGTGGAGCGTGGGCAGATGACGAAGGATCTGGCCCTGGCCGCGGAGGCAGACACGCACCTCACGACCGAGCAGTACCTCGACGCCGTGGCCGAAACCCTGGCGCGCAGGCTCAACGACTAAACAAGCCCATTTCGCCGAACCCTGGTGCGCGGGACCTACTTCACTCCCAGCTCGTAGTAGGGGTCCACGACCTCGCAGACGCCGCCCTGGGCGTAGGTGTGGAGGAAGTGGGTGGACTGGTGAACGGTGATGGGGTTGTCGGCCACGTTCCGGTGGCCTGCCGGCTCCAGGTCGGGGCCGCTGCCCAGCCACACGACGTCGTACTGGTACAGCCCCGCGGTGACCGGGGGATACGCGCCGCCCCCGTCAAACGTGAGGTTCCCGGCGGTGGGCAGGTCGGGGCCGGCCGAGACGCCGGCCATGGCCAGCAGCGGATCGCCGAGCAGTGGGATCCCCAGCCCTGCGGCGTAGGCCTGGCTGGTGCGATTGGGAACCACCGCGTCGTCGATGGCGATCTGCATGAGCACGTGGGGCACGGCGGCGTCAAAGCCCGGCAGCCGCTCCCGCAGCACGTGGCGCGTGTAGGAGCCCGCGTCTCCGCGATCCATGACCGCTTGCAGGAGCGGAAAGACCCGGGCCATCTCACCGTCCAGCTCACCGTCCTGCAGGATCACCACGAAGATCTCGAAGGACGGGGCGTGCTGGATGACCCAGCTCATCCGGGCCCCCGGCACCACCAGGACGGCGAAGCCCATCTCCGGGGCAAAGGTGAGGAATTCGGGGCCCATGATTCCCCCCAGGCTCGCGCCCACGAAGCCGATGGGATCGATGCCCACGTCGGCTACGGTGTCCCCGTCGACGTCCACGCCGGGGCGCAGGAGCTCCAGGAGCTGGAGCTTCTCGTAGGCCGACTGCCGCAGGTTACCGCGCAGTCGCAGCCCGTCCCAGGGCAGCGCCGGGTTGGACTCGATACCGAGGAACGCCATCATGCGGCCGAAGTCGCTCTGGTCCGTGGGCTGCTCGGGATGGTCCCCGTGGAGCACCGCGTCGATGGCCACCACCGCGAAGCCGAGCGGGCAGGCAAAGGCCGCCACCAGCTCGGCCTGGTGCCGATCCTGGGTCAGGCTGTGGGCGTACAGGATCGTGGTAAAGGGGCCGGAGCCCGCCGGGGTCGCCGGAAGGTAGGTGACGATGGGGATGTGGTGCGTGGTCTGCGAAGCGGGCGCGTCGTCGTCCACGTGGTGGGAGTCGACCCGGAAGTCGTCGGCCTCGAAGCTCCCCGCGCACTCCCGATAGTCGCCGTGGTCCACGCAGCCGCCCACCGCCGAGTACGGGTAGGTGCGCTGGCGAATCTGCTCTGCGATGCCGGCCGAGGTCTGCCAGATGGACTGGGTGGTGAACACCACCGCTGCGGTGAGCTCGTCCGGGCCGGTAATGGTCCCGGTCCCCTCGAGCGCCGAGACCAGCTCCGAGATCCGTCCGTGCACGCGCGTGAGTCGCGGCTCAGTCGACGTACCAGACAGGAGCTGCCGCATCGACTCCGACGGCGCGACGCACCCACCGTCCGTGTCCCGGACCCGCGTGGTGACTGCCAGCCCGTACCGGGTCTGGGGCCGCAGGGGGCCGGTGGGTGAGACAACCAACGTGTGGGTGCCCGAGCCGTCCCCCTCCTCCACCAGACGCCAGTCAAAGTCCACAAACCCAGGCACGGCGGCGTCGAGATCCACCAGGACCACGGACGCATCGACGCGGCCGGAGCCGGCCCCACCCGCCGGCAGCGTTGCCGAATCGAGGGGACCGCTGAAGACCAGGGTCAGGTCGGCGTTGATGCCGAACCCGTCCAGGGTCGAGAGCTGCTCCAACAGGCCCGCGTGCTTCTCCAGCGCCCCGCTCACCTGCACGTCCTCCCCGGGCCACATCGAAACCCGGAGACCCGTGGGCGTGGAGGGGTCCTCCACCGTGAAGAAATCGTCCGGGAACGTGGTGAGGCTCCCGCGCTCCGGCGCGTGCAGCAGTCGCGTCGGGCCGTCGCAGAACGCGACCTCGAGCGACGGGCTCTCCTCGCACCCACCGAGAATCAACGCCGCGCTCACGAGCAACACGACGACCGGTCTGCCACGTGACAACATGATCGGGTCCTGGGAAACGGCTCCCCGCTCCAGTATCCTGGAAACGACACGGGGACACAAGCCGGGGCGCAGGGTTCGCCGCGTTGACTCGAGTCTCTCGGGGAGCTGGAGCACCGACTCATGCGCCGCATGGAAGAGGGGACCGCCAAGAAAGACCGTGGCTCAGATTGAGACGGGGGGGGGAGGCCGGTCAGGCGAAGAAAAACAGGCTGAACGGCAGAGCGCAGATGATCAGGAACAACACGATCGTCAGCAGTCTGTTCATCTTGCACCTCCGAAGAGCGACCCAGCGCCCCTTTGCATTGCAACACCTTAATAATGCGAAGGATGTACCAATTGGGCAAAACTGTTTGGATCCCCACGGGATCATTCGGCGATCACCGATCCGAACAGTAGGCGCAACCGAGGCCCAACCACTGGGATCACGGCGCACGTGTCAGGCCGACCACGCAAAAAGTTCACACCGGTCGCGCATCCTTCGGAGTCCAGGCGACGATCCCCCGGATTTCTCCGCATTCACGAGCAGCGCCGACAGACGCGATTTCGGCCGTTCACACCTAAACAAAGTGCGAAGATCTAGCAGTCTGCGTCGTAGCGCGGGTGGACCGGGTTCGGGCTGCATGGGGTGAGGTCCGACCAGGTGCCACAGATCCCGTTTGTGGTCCCGTCCCCACAGCAGTACCAGCAGGCGCCGTCACCGCACTCCTGGAGGCCCGCGTCGCAGCCCGCGGCACAGGCCGGGAGCGCGTGCAGACCGCAGCAGTCGACGTCCGCCGCGTCCGTAAGCCCGTCACAGTCGTTGTCGAGGCCGTCGGTGCAGGTCGGTACAGTCGATTCGGATCCCCCGGGGCAAATACACGAGCCACCCGAGCAGATGCGCCCGTAGGCCCCGCAGGGGTCGCCCGTGCAGTCCGCGTCGCTGCAGTCGGTCTGCCCGTCGCAGTCGTTGTCGAGGCCGTCGCCGCAGTTGGACTCGGGCGAGCCTCCCGGGCAGACGCAGCTCCCACCCGAGCAGATCCGTCCGTTGGCCCCGCAGGGGTCACCGTTGCAGTTGGCGTCGCTGCAGTCGGTTTGCCCGTCGCAGTCGTTATCGATGCCGTCGCCGCAGTTGGACTCAGTGGAGCCCCCCGGGCAGACGCAGCTCCCGCCCGAGCAGATCCGTCCGTTGGCCCCGCAGGGGTCGCCGTTGCAGTTGGTGTCGGCGCAGTCGGTTTGCCCGTCGCAGTCGTTGTCGTGGCCGTCATTGCAGGTGGACTCGGTGCTCTGGGCCGTGCCGCCGTTGCCCGAGCAAACGCACGCGCCACTGGAGCAGACCCTGCCGTTGGGCCCGCAGGGCTCGTCTTCGCAGGCGGAAGAGCAGTTGACCGAGCAGGAGTAGTCGCAGCCGCTGGTGTTGAAGGACTGGCAGCCCACGGCGCACGCCAGGCTGCCCGAGTCAAAGCCCAGCAGCTGGCACGTTTGCCCGTTCAGCGCGTTGCCGTCACACACCTCGGGGCCGTTGACGGTGCCGTCACCGCAGTTCCCCGTGCAGCCGCTCAGATCGTAGTCCAGGCAGTCGGCGGCACAGGCCAAGGGGCCGCCGTAGTAGCCGAAGCTCAGGCAGGTGAGACCTGCCAAGGCCGCTCCGTCACAGACCTCCCCCGCGCCCACCAGCCCGTCGCCGCAGGTGCCACCCACGCAGCTCGAAACATTGAAATCGCTGCAGTCCGGCAGACAGCTCAGGGTGCCCGTGTCAAAGCCCAGGGTCTGGCAGGTTTCGCCGTCCAGGTCCGCGCCGTCGCACACCTCGGCGCCGTTGACCGTGTCGTCACCGCAGCTGCCGCTGCAGCCGCTGGTGTCAAAGCCGTCACACCCCACCAGACAGGCGAGCTGCCCCTGCTGGAAGCCCAGGCTCTGGCAGTCCTTCCCGGCCAGGGTGCTGCCGTCGCACACCTCGGGGTACTCCACGATCGCGTTTCCGCACTCTGCCACCAGATCGCAGCCCGACACGTCCAGGGTGCAGTCGGGCAGACAGCTCAGGGAGCCGCCGCCGAGGTTGACGTCGATGCAGTGGGTCAGCGACAGCGCCGCACCGTCGCACTCCTCGTCTCCCACGATCCGCTCGTCGCCGCACAGGGGCGCGCAATCGCTCGGGGTGCCCAGGCAGGTCCAGCCCTCCGCCACGGCGCAGACCGGAGTGCAGCCGTCCCCGTCCAGGCTGTTGGCGTCGTCGCAGGACTCGAGCCCCGCCGTGACGCCGTCCCCGCAGACGGTGGAGCACGCGGAAGGCTGGCCGAAGCACTGCCAGCCCGCCTCCTCGAGACAGTTTTCGTCACAGCCGTCCCCAGCCAGCACGTTTCCGTCGTCGCAGGCCTCAGCGCTGTCGATCCGGCCGTTGCCGCACCCCTCCACACCCTGCGTGCTGAAGTCGACCACGCACCCCCCCAGGGCCAAGACGACGCTCAGCAGCGCCAGAACACAGACTGCCACATCCGCTCGCAACCCATCGCCTCTGTGCTCGGCTCTCACAACACCTCCAGAGGTCCGCGTGTTTGTACTTCCATGAGCTCACAATATATCACCCGCACCGTCACGAATCCACCGCCCCCAGTCCCAGGCCCCGCCGCGATCGAGCGCAGCGGCGACAGATCGTCCATAGCGATCTGGGGTCCGGCATCGGAAAACCCAGGCAGCTCCCTGGACGCGGCTCGTTGTCGTCCCCGACACGCTTCTGCTACTATGCGGGCGGAAACATGACCACCGAATCGCTGTCCGAGCTTCGCCAGTCCCTTCGGGCCGAATTCCCCACCCTGGAACGGCTGGAGCTGGTCGAGCTGACGCCCGACGGGGAACAGACCGTTGTGCTGGCCGCGGTCGTCCCCGGCGACGACGCGGGCGATTCAGACGCGCTGTCCCGCCGCCTCGTGGCCTACGCGGCCGAGCAAGGGGTGACCCTGCTGCCCGCGCTGTACAGCGCCCGGCAGTGGCAAGCCCTTGGGGACGGCCCCTTGGAGCGGCGTTGGCTTGACTGCTACGAACCGACCGGGGATTGCACCGGGCTGTTTGACTACTACGGCAAGCACCGCGAGCATCCGGCGGCCTTTCGGCGGCTCACGCAGCAGACTGTTGCCGAATACATCGCGCTGCTGGACACGATCCTGAACGGCACCCTGAGGCCGCCCCACGTCGCGCTGGGGCTGTGCCGCGTGCTGCTCGCCGAAGCCTTTGCACTGCTGTTCGCCACCCGGGGGCGCGCCTTTACCGCTGACGCAGCCGCGATCCGGTTCTTCCGGGAGGAGCTGGCCGACGACGCGCTGCCCGGGGACGATGTCCTGCTCTACTTCCAGCTCGCCGGCCTGGCGATCCAGGCCCGCCACCAGCAGCTGCTCGCCGAGAAGGGAGGTGCCCCGCCCGCGTGGAAACCCGTCGTCCTCCGGACGCGCGATCTCCTGCGCCGCCTGGCCAAGCGCCAGGGCGCCCTGCTCACCACCGGGCCCGAACGCGCGCTGCGCCGACGCAGCCGCGTCCTGGCGGGAATCGGGGCCACGGCGCTCGCGATCCTGGCCGTCTCCGCGCACCAGATCTTCACCTGGCCCGAGCGCTCCAAGGCGGATCCCGCCGCGATCACCCACCCCGGCGGCATCGTCGGCACGTTCTACAACGACCTGCGCTTCGGCAAGAAGGTCTACCAGCGGACCTTCCCGACCCTCAACCTCTTCGCTCGACACTCCCCGGCCCCCGGCGTGAATCCGGACCGGTTCACCGTACGCTGGCAGGGCTACCTCCGCTTCCCGGAGCGTGGGAAGTACTACCTGTGCACCGAGAGCGACGACGGCGTCCGGCTCTTTTTCAACCATCGCAAGCTGCTCGACGACTGGAGCCAACACCCGCCGCGAAAAAAGTGCGCGTCGGTGCGGGTGCACCGGGGCTGGTACCCGCTCAAGATCGAGTTCTTCGAGCTCCTGGGAGGCGCCCGCATGCGCCTGCTGCGCGGCCGGGACGAGCTGGAGCTCACGCTCGTGCCGCCCCGGGACCTGTGCTGCCGAAATTCCCGCGACCGCAAGCGATGAAGCGAGCCGAGCCATGTCCGGACTCAAGCTCCGATACGTCTCAGAGGCCATCGACCGGATCTTCAACGCGCTGAAGTGGCCCATCGCTGTCGTGGTCTTTCTCCTGCTGCCCGGGAGCCTGGTCAGCGTCGGCAAGCTCTGCTGGGCCGTCGGCCACAACCCGCAGCCGGTGATCTACTTTCTCATCGGCGTGGCGGCCTACTACCTGACCTGGCGCTTTCTGCTGGCGCGCCCCGAGCTGGGCTCCTACTTCTCCACCCTCGAGCACGAGGTGACCCACGCCCTGTTCGCCCTGGCCACCTTCCACCCGGTCACCGCCATCAAGGCCTCGTGGAAGGGCCACGGCGTCATGCGCTACCGCGGGGAAGGCAACTGGCTGATCACCCTCTCTCCCTACTTCTTCCCCACCCTCTCCATGGCGCTCATGCTGCTGTTCTGGGCCTTTCCCGACTCCTGGCAGCGCGCCGCGACCCTGCTGCTCGGCGTCACCCTCAGCTACCACGTCACCTCCACCTACAGGGAGGCCCACACCGATCAGCCCGACCTCAAGAAAGTGGGCCTCCCTTTTGCCATCACTTTTCTGCCCACCGCCAACCTCGTCTGTTTCGGGTCCGTGGTCGCCTTCGCCCACGGCGGCGGCAAGGGCCTCACCACGTTTCTCGGCAACATCTCCGCCTTCACCGCGGCGGCGGTCCGCTGGATGGTGTAGTTGTCAGGCGCAAAGCGCTCCGGAAGGTTGCAATCTCAACGATCCTCCGCCAAAGATCCCAGTGATGCTTCGCGCGCCTCGCATACTGATGATCGGTGCCACCGGCCGGAACAGCGGCAAGTCGACCCTGGCGTGCCGGCTCATCGAGCGACACACGCGCACGGCAGACGTGGTGGGGGTCAAAGTGACGACCATTCGGGAGCGTGGGATCGGGGAGTGCCCCCGCGGCGGTGAGGGGTGCGGCGCCTGCTCGTCGCTGGAGGGCGACTGGGCGATCACCGAGGAACTGGGGCAGCACCCGGACAAGGACACCGGGCGCATGCGCACCGCCGGGGCCCGACGCGTGTACTGGCTGCGGGTGTGCCAAGAGCACCTGGAGGACGGCTTCCGGGCGTTGCTCGAGACGGTCGGGCCCGACGCGCCGGTGATCTGCGAGGCGACTGGGGCTCGTCAGGTGGTGCTGCCCGGGCTGTTCCTCATGGCGCTGGACCCCGGGACCGACGACATCAAGCCGTCGGCGGTCGGGGTCCGGCACCTCGCCGACCGGGAAGTGCTCTTCGACGGCACGGAGTTTGACCTGCCGCTGGAGACGGTCCAGTGGCACAACGGACGCTGGACCCTCCGGCGGGCGGCCACCGCGATCATCATGGCCGGCGGTCGCTCCACCCGCATGGGAGTGGACAAGGCCCTGCTGGCGGTGAACGGCGTGCCGCTGATCAGCCGCATCGTGGACCAGCTCCGGCCGCATTTCGCCGAGATCCTGATCAGCGCGAACGACCCGGAGAAGCTCGCGTTCCTGCGGCTGCCCGTGGTGGTCGACCGGGAACCCGACCAGGGACCGCTCATGGGCATCAGCTCCGCCCTCGCCGCGGCCCAGCACGAGCTGTGCTTCGTCACCGCCTGCGACATCCCGGAGCTGGACCTCGACCTCGTGGCCGAGTTGTTTCGGCACGCAAAAGACCACGACGCGGTGGTGCCGCGGCAGGACGAACAGAAGTTCTTCGAGCCGCTGTTCGCGCTGTACCGCAAGCGCTTTGCTGACGCGGCCGATGCAGTCTTGGCTTCCGGAAGGCGCAAGATCTGGCTGGCCTACGAACGCTGCCGCGTGGCCTACGTGGACCTCGACGCCGGGAGTGCACCCTTCAACATCAACACGCCGGAAGATCTGGAGCGCTACACGGCCGGCAAGGACAGACACGATTTCGGCCGTTCGCAGTGAAACAAAGTGCGAAAGTGGCGGCTAGCGCGTGGGTGGGGGCGTCGGGACGCCGAGGGGGGCGAACTGCCCGTCTCCGTCGGCGTCGAGGTACACCGGGTTGGTGAAGCCGAACACCGCGGTGGCGCGGCGGCGAAGCACGGGCAGCGGCTCCCGGGACCGAGCAACCACCACGTACCAGGTGTCCCGGACGGGTTTGAGCTGCAACGTCTTTTTCAGCCGGATCGGATCGCAGCGGGGCCGGGCGCCGGCCCCGGCGCTCGGGAGACGGCGGCCGGGCGGCTGGGCCAGCTCGAACCGGCTGTGCGTCTTGCCGTTGGCCACGATCTCCACGCTGGTCACCGGCACCCAGCAGGGCGCCTGAACGGTCAGCTCGAGCGCCACCGGCGTAGTAGCCCGGAGCTGACGGCCGATCACGCTCTGGGCAGGCTTGTCGGCAGCGGCTCCGGCAGCGGCCGCCCGGGTGAGCGAGATGTACGGCCCCGAGCTCACCACGACCCGCTGCTTGAGGATCGCCTCCTCGGCGGCCCGGGCCGTGAGCCCGGCCGGATGATCCCGCCCGGGCCCCACCAGCAGATAGTTCCGCGGATAACCCGCCTCCTGGTAGCCCAGCTTGTGGGCGTCGGAGTTCCCCGTGGCCGTGAACCGATGGCCGAGGTTGAGCAGCGCGTACCAGTCCCTGAGGTTCCGCTCCACCAGCTGCGGTTGGTAGACGTAGTCGCCGTTGAACACCTCGAGCGCATCGAAGTCGGTGGCAAAGGCCCTCGTGAAGGCCCGCCCGTGGCGGCGGTCGAAGGCCACCTGGTTGAAGTACCCGATGGAGTACATCCGCGGGTGGTTGACCTGGATCACGGGCCGCGACGGGAGGGCGCGCCACCGCTGGAACATCTCGCGAGGCGTGACGTTCGCGTAGGGCGGAACCGGGGCGCCGGGGCGGAGCGGGAAGATGTTGAAGTGGCCCCAAGAGGCGCGACGGGTGGTGATCTCGCAGCCCACAACGGTGGCGATCCAGGGGTCGAGCCGGGCGGCCCGGGCGGCCGGGCCGTAGTCGGTGATCGCGTTGTGATCCGTGGCCACCGCGTACTCGACCCCCTCGGCGGCGAGCTGGATCAGCCGTCCCCGCAGGGAGAGATCGCTGTCCATGCTCGGCGACGCGTGCAGGTGCAGATCCGCCGACAGGGCGCCGGGGGTCTGCACCACGCGCGCGAGCTGCACCCGGAGCGGGGTGGTCTTGCCGGCGATCACGCGGAGCTCGCTGACCTGTCGCTCGTACTCGAGGCCCCGGGTCACGGCGACACGATACTGCCCGGGCGCGAGCAGGCGGCGCCCCTTGCCCGTGCGGGAGTAGAGCACGTCGAGGCTACCCTCCACCGTGCCGTCGTCGCCGAGCTCCGGAGTGGGCGTTTTGCCCAGACCCTGGAATGTGAGCCGCACCGGCAAGGGTTTTCCGTCGGCCGACGTGGCCTCATAGGCCAGGAATCCGTGAGGCGGCAGCGGCAGGCCCACCACGGGCATCTTAGGGCCCACGATTCCGAGATCCACAACATGGGCAGCGCCCTTTCCGGCGCCGGGCAGCTCCAGGTAGGCCAGATACCGGTGGCCGGCGGGCAGCGTGACCTCGGTGCCCAGACGCGTCACCCGGCTCCGGAGCACCGGCTTGCCTGCGCGGGTGACGATCAGGGCGGGCTTCAGCCGGGCGAGCTGCTCTTGCCGAGCGCCGAGCACGTGCAGCGCGACCCGACCGACCCGGCCGCCGAGCAGGCGCTGGACCAGCGCGCTGGCGTCAGCCCGGGCCCCGGGGTGCAGCAGCAGGAACCGGCGCACCGTGAGTGAGGCTCCCGGCGCGAGATCTCGCGTGCCGTAGGCGGCGCGCACGGTGGGATTGAAGGGCTCCTCGTCAATCCGGAGATCCACCTGCATGGGCTCGCGCTCCCCGGTGACGAGCCCGAGCACCGTCCCCCGCTCGTACCGGGACACCCAATCGGCGTAGTGGCGCACCGAGTGGCGCACCAACCCGTGTCCCGGCAAGAACAGGCGGGTGTTGCCCAGATAGGCGCTGTCGCCCAGGCCGACCCGCAGGACCCGCTCGGCCCGCCGGTTCGTCACGATCGACTGCAGCACCAGGTAGTCTGCGCCGTGCGGCGCCCAGACGGTCGTCCGCACCGCCAGATCAAGATCAAGGTCGCGCACGCGCCCGCGAAGCTCGAGCCCGTGGGTCTTCGCCTCGGAGATCTCCACCACTCGCGCGCCGCCGTAATAGACGCGGTAGCGCCCGCGCGTGTCGGAGACGTGGGTGTCCACCCGGTGCAGCACGTCCCGGCCGTCAGACACCCGCCCGAGGTCGATCAGTCGGCCGTCCCGGGCCCGGATCACCGCCACGAGGCGATCATTCCGCAAGATCCAATCCCCGGCCCTGGCGCGCGCCCGCCCCCCCTGCAGCGGCGGCTTCGCGTCCACCTGATACACGACCCCCGGCACCTCCCGCGGCGGCGCCTTGGCCTCGGCGCTGTCCCCACGGGTGGGCGGCTGGCCCATCGGCGGCTCGCACCCCACGGTGGAGACGAAACCAAGAACCAACGCGAGCCTCAGACGCGCGGCGAAGAAAAGTCGTGCCATGAGCCCCAGCGTTCGCTTTTTTCGGCCGCTTGGCAACAGGCATTACTCCCCTGCGAACAGTGGGTTCCGCCGCACCCACAATCGCTACACAATCCGGGTGTGTGATCACCCAGCCGCTGAACCAACGACCGGCCAAACCTTCTGAAATCACTTCGTTCTGGCGACTGCTCAGGCATTGGCAAGGCGCTTGCTAACCACAGCGGTACAACAAACACCGGCTGCCCAGGTGCGCTGGACGAACCCCAAGGAGACTTTGCCATGTCCATTCGTAAGAAAGTGTTCACCCTGTTTCTGTCCCTCGCCCTGCTGGGTGTATTCTCCACCGCGGCCTGCGCGCCGTCCCCGGAAGACGTGTGCGCGCACATGAAGAAGCTCGCGACCAAGGAGGTGGGTGCCAAGCTTGCCGACAAGGCGAACGAAGGCTGCATCAAGCGTTGGAAGCGGGCCAAGGAGATGAAGGGCTATTTCAAGTATCGCAAGACTGCCCGCTGCGTGGTCGCCAAAAGTAAGCTCAAAGACATCACCGACTGCAAATAGCCCGAACCCCCACCTCACAACCCAAAAAACCGCCCCCCGCGCCTTCGGCGCTTCGCCTTGTGGCCCGTCCGGCCCACTGCTATCCTACAAGGAGAAACACATCGATCCAGAGCGGTCCCAACTTCCGGTGACCTAAGGAGTTCCCCATGCCCCCAGACTCGACCGCACCCAGCCAGTCCTTCATCGACAAGATCGCAGATATGCAGGACATCCAGGAGTACCAGGAGCTGAACTGGGAAGGCAGCTTCGAGGACTACCTGACCATCGTGCGCGAGGATCCGAACGTGCTGCGCTCGGCCTGGCAGAGGGTCTACGACATGATCCTCAGCTATGGCCAGAAGGAGTACATCGACCACAAGAAGACCCTGGTGCACTACCACTTCTTTGACGACGATCAGAGCGACGGCAAGGACGCCATCTTCGGCCTGGACATCCCCCTGATGCGGCTGGTGAACGTGTTCAAGAGCGCGGCCTACCGCTACGGCTCGGAGAAGCGCGTGATCCTTTTGCACGGGCCGGTGGGCAGCTCCAAGTCCACCATCGCGCGGCTGATCAAAAAGGGGCTTGAGCTGTACACCCGGGCCCCGGAGGGGCGGCTGTTCACTTTCACCTGGGTTCTGCCCGAGGAGCTGCAGCACATCTCCGCCGGGGCCGAGCGCCACCCGTGTCCCATGCACGAGGAGCCCCTGCGGCTGATCCCCGAGGACTCCCGCGCCGCGATCATCGGGGAGCTCGTTCCGGAGCAGACCCGCTACCCCATCCGCATCGAAGGCGACCTGGACCCGGCGTGCCGGCAGATCTACCGCGAGCTGATGAAGGTGTACAAGGGGGACTGGTCCAAGGTGATCAGCCACATCCGGGTCAAACGCCTCGTGCTCTCCGAGAAGGATCGCGTGGGGATCGGGACCTTTCAGCCCAAGGACGAAAAGAACCAGGACTCCACCGAGCTCACGGGCGACATCAACTACCGGAAGATCGCCGAGTACGGCTCCGACTCCGACCCCCGGGCCTTCAACTTCGACGGCGAGTTCAACATCGCCAACCGCGGCGTGGTGGAGTTCATCGAGATCCTCAAGCTGGACGTGGCGTTTCTGTACGATTTGCTGGGCGCGACCCAGGAGCACAAGATCAAGCCGAAGAAGTTCGCCCAGACCGACATCGATGAAGTGATCATCGGCCACACCAACGAGGCAGAGTACAAAAAGCTCCTGAACAACGAGTTCATGGAGGCCCTCCGGGACCGCACGTTGAAGGTGGACGTGCCCTACATCACGCGCGTGTCCGAGGAAACCAAGATCTACGCCAAGGACTTCAACGCCGAGCGGATCACGGGCAAGCACATCGCGCCGCACACCCTGGAGATGGCCGCCACCTGGGCCGTGCTCACGCGGCTCGAGGACCCGAAGAAGCACAGCCTGAGCCTGATCCAGAAGCTCAAGCTCTACGACGGCAAGCAGATCCCGGGCTTCACGGCGGACAACGTCAAGGAGCTGCGCAAGGAGACCTCCCACGAAGCCATGGAGGGGATCTCTCCGCGGTACATTCAGGACAAGGTGTCCAACGCCCTGGTGTCCGACGCCGGCGAGAGCTGCGTCAACCCGTTCATGGTCCTCAACGAGCTGGAGGGCGGGCTGAGGCACCACAGCCTGCTCAACTCCGAAGACCAGCGCACCCACTTTCAGGAGCTGCTGGCCGTGGTGAAGCAGGAGTATGAGGACGTGGTGAAAAACGAGGTCCAGCGGGCGATCAGCTCCGACGAGACCGGCCTCAAGAACCTGTTCGAAAACTACCTGGAGAATGTCCGCGCCTACATCCTCAAGGAGAAGGTCAAGGACCCCTACACCGGGGAGGACCGGGAGCCCAACGAGCGGCTCATGCGCTCCATCGAGGAGAAGATCGAGGTGTCCGACGCGGTGAAGGACGACTTCCGGCGCGAGGTCATGAACTACATCGCCGCGGCGTCCATGGACGGCCGGAACTTCGACTTCAAGTCCAACGATCGGCTGCGGCGAGCATTGGAGCTCAAGCTCTTCGAGGACCAGAAGGACTCCATCAAGTTCTCCAGCTTCATCTCCGCCAAGGTGACCGACCGCGACGAGCAGGCCAAGTTCGACGTGATCAAGAACCGCCTCATCCGCGATCACGGTTACTGCGAGATCTGCGCGGCCGATGTGCTCGAGTACGTCAGCTCCATCTTCGCGCGCGGGGACGTGAAGGAAAGATGACACAACGCATTGACGAAAACCGGCGGCGGTTCCGGCAGATCGTGCGCGGGCAGGTGCGAAAGAACCTGCGCAAGTACATCAGCCGGGGCGAGCTCATGGGGCGTCAAGGCAAGAAGAAGATCGCCATCCCCATGCCGCAGATCGAGATCCCGCGGTTCACCTTCGGCGGCAAGGAGAAGGGCGGCGTCGGCCAAGGCGAGGGCGAGCCCGGGGATCCCTTGGGGCAGGAGCAAGGCAAAGGGGGTGCCGGTGAGGCCGGGGATCAGCCCGGGGAGCACACCCTCGAGGTGGAGTTCACCGCGGATGAGCTCGCGCAGATCCTCGGCGAAGAGCTCGAGCTCCCACGCATCGAACCCAAGGGCACCCACAAGCTGGTGACCCGGAAGGAGCGCTACACCGGCGTCCGCCAGACCGGTCCCGAATCCCTGCGCCACTTCAAGCGCACCTTCAAGCAGGCCCTCAAGCGGCAGGTCGCCATGGGCACCTACAACCCGAAGCGGCCGGTGATCATCCCCGTGCGGGAGGACAAGCGCTACCGCTCCTGGAAGGAGGAGCGACTCCCCCACTCCAACGCGGTGATCATCTACATGATGGACGTATCCGGCTCCATGGGCGAAGAGCAGAAGGAGATCGTGCGGATCGAATCCTACTGGATCGACACCTGGCTGCGCACGCAGTACACCGGATTGGAGTCCCGCTACATCATCCACGACGCCGCCGCCAAGGAGGTGGACCAGGAGACCTTCTTCCGCACCCGGGAGGCGGGGGGGACCATGATCTCCTCGGCCTACAACCTCTGTCTGAAGATGATCGATGAGGAGTACCCCGCCGGCGACTGGAACATCTACCCCTTCCACTTCTCCGACGGGGACAACTGGTCCTCGGACGACACGGCCAAGTGCGTGGAGCTGATCCGGGACGGGTTGTTCCCCAAGGTGAACGTGTTCTGCTACGGCCAGGTTCGCAGCCCCTACGGCTCGGGCCAGTTCATCCGGGACCTGAAGGAGGCCTTTGAGGGCGACGAGATGCTGATCACCTCCGAGATCTCCGGGCGCGACGCGATCATGGACTCCATCAAGGACTTCCTGGGCAAGGGCAAGTAATGAAGCTTCCTCCGCACCTAGTCGACCTGCAGCACATCATCGAGAAGCACGCGCGCGACTTCGGCCTGGACTTCTACGACACCCTGTTCGAGATCGTGGACTACCTTCGCATGAACGAGGTGGCGGCCTACGGCGGCTTCCCGGTGCGGTACCCCCACTGGCGCTTCGGCATGGAGTACGAGCGGCTGATCAAGAGCCACACCTACGGCCTCGCCCAGATCTACGAGATGGTGATCAACAACGACCCCTGCTACGCCTACCTGATGGAGGGCAACAGCCTGGTGGATCAGAAGCTCGTGATGTGCCACGTGCTCGGGCACAACGACTTCTTCAAAAACAACTACTACTTCTCGGTGACCAACCGGAAGATGGTCGACGAGCTGGCCAACCACTCCACCCGGATTCGGCGCTTCATGGAGCGCTTCGGCGTCGAAACCGTGGAGCAGTTCGTCGACCTCTGCCTCTCCCTGGAGAACCTGATCGATCCCATGGGCCAATACATCCGCCGCAGCCCGGCGCCCAACCGGACGCCGCCGTCGGCTCCGGAGGAGGAGTGGAATGGCAACGGCGTAGCCAAGCTGGATGCCAAACCGTACATGGATAGCTACATCAACCCACCGGAGTTCCTCGCGAGCCAGCAGCAGCGCAAGGCCGATGAAATGATGAAGCTGACCAAGCTCCCGGCCGAACCCGAGCGGGACGTCTTCCGCTTCGTCATGGAGCACGCGCCCATCACGCGCTGGCAGCGCGGCGTGATGGAGATCGTGCTCAAGGAGGCGGAGTACTTCATCCCACAGCGGATGACGAAGATCATGAACGAGGGCTGGGCCACCTACTGGCATTCCCGCCTGATGACCGAGCGCGTGTTGGAAGGTCCGGAGGTCATCGAGTACGCCAAGGTCACCGCCGGCGTCACCGCGTCGTCTCCGGGCAACTTCAACCCCTACAAGATGGGGCTGGAGCTGTTCCGCCACATCGAGGACCGCTGGAACAAAGGCCAGTTCGGCAAGGAGTGGGAGGACTGCGAGGACATGGCCACCCGGTCGCACTGGGACCGCGCAACGGGCCTGGGCCAGGACAAGATCTTCGAGGTGCGCAGGATCTACAACGACGTCACCTTCGTCGACGAGTTCTTTACCGAGGACTTCTGCCGCAAGCACATGTACTACACCTTCGGCTTCAACAACCGTCGTGAGCGGTGGGAGCTCGAGAGCCGCGCCTTTGCCGAGATCAAGCAGAAGCTGCTGTTCTCCCTGGCCAACTCCGGCCAGCCGGTGATCCTGGTGGAGGACGCCAACTACGGCAACCGCGGCGAGCTGCTGCTCCGCCATCGTTACGAAGGCATGGACCTCCGAAAAGACTATGCCCAGGACGTGCTGACCAACCTGAACCGCATCTGGGGCCGCCCGGTCTACATCCTCACCCAGGTCGGCGACAGCGAGACCTTGCTCGGTTTCGACGGCACGACACACCAAGAGAAGGCCGTGGCCTGACCCGCTTTCTTCCCCGGATCAACACCCTCGACGGCAGTCCCGAAGCGCGATAGATTGCCCGGGTTCAACCAACCCAGGCGCCGCGCGAGCGCGCCGAAGGAGAGTCTCCATGAAACGTAATCTGCTTCTGCTCACCACGTGCGTGGCGCTGCTCGCACTGAGCGTCGGCGGCTGTAAGAAGAAACCGAAGGAGCCCAAGGCTCCTGCCGACGACATGCAGGCCATGGCCGAGGCCATGGAGGCCAAGGCCGAGGCCATGGAGGCCAAGGCCGAGGCCGTGAAGGCGGTGAAGGCCGAGGCCATGAGGCCCGCGGCAAAGGCCGACGCGCCCGCGGCCGGCGGCGAGATCACCTTCACCAAAAAAATGACGCCGGTGGGCACGAAGATCGCCAAAATCGAGAAGATGAACATGCACTTCACCCTGGAGGCCCAGGGCAGGCAGATCAAATTCACCAACGCGTCTACTGAAGTGAAGAACGAGGAGATCCTCGCGCTGAAGGGCAACATCGTCACCAAGCTGAAGGTGCACTTCAAGACCATGCAGACCATCGCCGGCCAGGGCGACAAGTCCAAGACCACCAACCTGCCCATCGAGGGCAAGACCTACGTGCTCGAGGCCAAGGACGGCGAGGTGATCGTCACCGACGACGCAGGGAAGCCCGTGGACGCAAAGATCAACAAGGCCGTGCGGAAGGAGTTCAAGACCTTTGGCAAGCCCAACAAGATGTTCGAGGCGATCCCCACGACCCCCATCAAGGTCGGCGCCCGGGTCGAGTCCCTCGAAAAAGCGCTGCAGGCCTCCTTCAAGGAGGACCTGGGCGGCGGGAAGGGCGAGCAGTGGAGCCTGACCAACGTGACCGTGGCGCTCAAGGAGATCCAGGGCAAGCTGGCCCTCTTCGCCGTGACCGTGACGATCACCATGAACAAAGGGCCGCAGTTCTCCATGACCATGAACATGAAGGGCGTCGTCACCGTGGACACCACCACGGGCATGGAGCTGGCCTCGACCATCGCCGGTCCCCTGGACGTAATGGGCAAGAAGAACGCCGGCCAGATGAGCGTCGTCGAAACCAAGACCTACTCGAAGTAGCTCAGACTCTCCCCCACCGCTCCTGACCCGTCAAAGCCGAAAGACCCGGCTTTCAGTCAAAAACTCTGGACCCTCCCCGCTCCTTTGCGCTAACTTGCGGCGAAACAAGGAGTCCCTGTGCCGGGGATGAGAAAAGGAACGAGCCGATGTCCTTGAAAAGAGCTGCTCTCGTCGCCCTCATCGCCGCCGCGTCCCTCCTGGCGGGAGCGACCACCGCCCACGCCTCGATGACGCGCTGGTACCGCGGGCAGTTCGGCCCCGCCACCACCGATCCGGCCGCGCAAGTCGCGCGAGATTTCGTCGCGCAGCACGCGCAACGCCTGGGCCTCGACCGGGTACAGCTCGCACCGGATCCGCGGGTCATCGACTGGCGCGGACATCGGATCGTGCGCTTTGCCCAGGAGTACGAAGGCCTCCCGGTGTTCACCACCGTGGTGGTGGTCAGGCTGGATCGCCAGGGTCGCGTGCGCACGGTAGTCACCGACGCCCACCGCGCCCTGGACGTGATCACCACCCCGGTGACCAGCGCGGCCGAGGCCCACGTCACGGCCGCCTGGCAATTCGGTCTCGACCGGCTCGGCGCCCCGAAGATCGAGCTCGGCGTGCTGCCCGGCTCCCGGCACGGCCGGCTCGTCTGGCGCGTGGAGGGCTCGCAGCAGCTCCGGCGGGTGGCCGTGTTCGTCGACGCCCTCACGGGCCAGCCGCGCATGGTCAGCAACCTGTCCTACGACGCCGAGGGCCGGGTGTACCGGGAGAACCCCACGTCCACACCCGCCACCGAGCTGTTGACCCTGGGCAACCTGCCCGTGGCCTCCACGCACTTGAACGGCGACTACATCACCACCTTCCGCTACGTGGACGGCAGCGCCTCGGGCGCGGGCTCCATCGAGGAGCTCACCCTCGACCAGACCGCCACGGCCGACGGCAACGGCGACTTCGACTACCAGCCCACCACGGACGCATCGGCCCACTTCGACGACAGCTTCGCCGAAGTGAACGTCTACTGGCACGCCGACGACATGTACACCTACTACCGGGACCAGCATGGCTACTCCACAAGCCACGAGTATGTGTCCCTGGCCAACGTGGGCAGCAGCGCCGGAAGCCCCTACGAGAACGCCTTCTTCACGCCGATCCAATGGAACGGCTCGCAGGCCTACGGCCTGTTCATGGGGCAAGCCAACACGGTGGACTTGGGCTATGACGGCGACGTGATCCGCCACGAGTTCAGCCACTCGGTGATCCACGATCTCACGAACATGGGCTACGGCCCGGCCGCGCTGCCGGTGTACGACACCCTGGGCGCCAACCCCGCCCCGAGCGCCATCCACGAGGGCATGGCCGACTTCTTCGCCTGCACCGTGACCGACGACCCGGTCATGGGCGAGTACTCCCTGGACGCCTTGGGCGGGTCCTCCAGAAACCAGGTGAACACCCTCACCTGCCCCGGCTCCATGGTGGGCGAGGGGCATGCCGACGGCGTGGTGTGGGGCGGCGCGGCGTGGGCCGTCCGGACCGAGCTGGGCGACGCCGCAACAGCGGACTCGATGCTCTACGGCGCCCTGGCCACCCTCAGCAGCTATGCGACCTTCAAGGACTACGCCGTCGCCGTGCAGGACGTGGCCGCGGCCATGGTCACCGACGGGGACATCACCCAGGCCCAGGCCGACGCCGTGACCAACGTGCTCGACGTCCGCGGCATGAGCACCTGCGGCCGCGCCATCGACATGCGGGACAACCAGCCGCTGCTGCTCACCAACACCTTCACCTACGGCGCCATCGCCCAGATGATGGGAAGCGCCTGTCAGAACATTCGCAGCATGGGCTTTCCGGCCCTGCCCCTGCTCTACCAGTTCCGCATGCCCGTGGGCGCCAACGCCACCACCCTCAGCTTCACCATCGAGTTCTCCCCGGCAACGGATCTGCGCTATGACATCTTCGTGCGCCGGGGCGACCTGGTCCGCTTCGAGCTGGTGTCGGTGTACGGCCAGTTCAGCCTGCCCGACCCGAGCGAGTTCGACCACCACTTCGGCACGCTCACCGCGGCCTCGCAAACGATCACGTTCAACGCCAATTCCAGCCCGCCCCTCGTGCCCGGCGTGGACTACTACTTCGCCATCACCAACGAGAACTGCGACCAGGGCTTTGCCACCATCACCGTCGACACCGACTCCGTGGCCACTCACAACGACGCAGGCGTTGGCGACGGCAGCGTCTCCGGCGACGCCAGCGGCACCGACGCCGGCCCCGGCACCGACGATCCCAAGAGCGGCTGCAGCTGCACCCAGCCCGGCCCCTCCACCCCACCCCTCAGCCTCCTGTTCTTCGCCCTCGTCCTGGGTTGGATCATCCGCCGCCGCTAGCACCCGACCGCTCCCACACAGTTGATCTGTCATGCCCGCGCAAGCGGGCATCCAACGCCATCCACCGGAACACCCCAATTTCACACATGTTTTTGTCCACCCAGATCTTCCCCTTTACATCTCATCTCAATAGCTTACCATATTGCTAGTCTTTAACCCTTCCACGGAAGGCTCACTCCAAGGAGACAAGATATGAAAATCGCAACCCTGCTCTCGTTTCTGGCCGTCGCGGCCTGGTCGGTCCCGGCCCTGGCCGCCCCCAAGGACGACACCAGCGCCCTCACCGCCTGCGGTGACAAGGACGGTAAGACCGGCAAAAAGAAAAAACGCAAAGGTGACACCACCTCCATCACCGAGCGCTGCCACTGCGGTGACAAGGACGGCAAGACCGGCAAAAAGAAGAAGCGCAAGGGCAACGGCCAGAGCTGAGTCGCACCTACCCCGCGCTCGACCCCATCGGCCGAGCCCATTCCCAATCTCTGTTCCCTGCTTGGGCTACTCCACCGGGTTGATGATCTTGACGTCGGAGCCGCCGGGGTAGCCGTAGGAGCCGACGTTGTAGTAGCCGTAGACGGTGAGGCCGACGGGGGCGTCGGCGCTGACGGTGTGCACGCCGGGTTCCATGCGGCAGGTCATCTGGTCGTAGACGATGTTGTTGAGCGTGCCGATGGGGCCGATGGTGCACTGGGTCTGGAACTCTCCGAGGGGCTGGCCGTCGATGAGCGCGCCCACGGTGTCCGGCTTGGCCAGCACCATGTAGTTGTCTTCGAAGGAGTCCAGGACGAGGAAGACGTACTCCATGCGGTGCTGCTCCGCGGCGGGGAAGATGGTGAAGGTGGAGTCGCCGTTGCCGCCGGAGGTATAGCCCTGGCTGACGAGGAACTGGCCCACCATGATCGCGCCGCCCTGGGACTGGACGATGAAACCATCGTTGTGCCAGACGGTCTGGAACTCTCCGGCCTGCAGGGTGAAGGAGGGGAAGTCCGGGATGGTGGTGGTGATCGTGGTGTTGTTCTGGGTGGCCATGATCCGGTAGATGTCCGGCTCGCGGTAGCCGCCGGTGGAGCGCACCGGGCTGCGGCTGATGGCGAACTCCCAGCCCAGGGCGGTGACCGGGAACATCTGCTGCTCGAAGTGCTCGGTGCAGCAGGCGTCGGAGAAGCCCGGCGGCTCCGGCGCCTCGCTGCCCGCGAGGCCCCGCTCGTTGGAAGAGTAGACCACCACCGGCAGGGAGGAGAGCACGAAGGTGCCGGAGAAGTCTCCGTTCTGCACGGGCGCGTACTGCATGCAGCTCAGGATGTCACCCTCGAACTGCAGCGACTCCAGATTCACCACGTCGTAGGGACCGACGGTGAACTCGAGGGTTTCTCCCTTCGCGGTCTCGGCGATGGGAAAGCCGGAGTCGCCGTCCGAAGCCATGATGGCGTGCGTGGTCGTGACCTGGACGGTGGTGTTCTCAAAGACGCCCACAATGGTCACTGCGCCGTGGTCCGGGATGGACGCCATGGGCATGATGTCGTTGCCGCAGGGGTTGGCCGTGGGGTAGCCCATGACGTAGTAGCGGTTCCCCAGGGCCTGGGTGGGGATCAGGATCGAGGCGTCGTTGGAGAACTGCTGGACCACCGGGTTGAACTGGTAGGCCACCACCGGGCCGTTGCTCACCACGCGGTAGGCGTGGGGGCTGACAAAGGTGCCCGAGCCCGAGCCGAGGACGTAGGTCCCGTTCTGGCCCATGCAGCCGTCCACCTCCCGCTGCGGGAGGTCGATCTGCTCGAGGTTGTTGGGCGCGACCGTGACCTGGGCGACGCGCTGTTCCACGGGCGTTTGCCCCACCCGGGCGGTGTTCTGGTACACCTCCACCACCACGGGGAAGTCGTTCACGTTGGCCACGGCCACGGCGTACTGGGCGGCGGCCGCGTCACCGGTGCCCATGAGGTCCGAGGCCTCGTTGTCCAGGTCCACGGCCCAGAACTCGCAGCCCACGTTGGATGCGGTGAGCACGTTCTCGTGGCAGCGGGAAACGCAGGCGCCCAGGATGCACACCTCGCTGTCCGGGCACTGGTAGTCAGGCGTCAGATTGCCGTCGGCATCGCAGATGGCCACCCAGTCGTCCTGGCAATAGGGCGCCCCGTCGATGCACGGCACGCAGCCCATACCCACCTGGCACGCCTCCAGGCAGTCCTCGGTGATCCAGGTGCCGTTGCTCTGACAGATCATCGCGGTCTGGCCCTGACACTGGATGTCGCCCCAGGTGCACGCGCCCGTGCCGCCGTCCCCGGTGGTGTTGTTGTGCTGATCGCCTACCACCGGTCCGCAGGCCACTACCATCGACACTAGAGCGCAACAGACGGCCCACGAACGAAAGGAGAAATGGTGCTCGGTACCCTTCATCGTCTGACTCCCGTGGCTAAGATCCATAGTTGCGCGGCAATATAACACGGGCCCAGCGCGAGAAAGCCAGAACTTTCGGCGTCGGTGATCGGCGCGGTGCGTCGTAACTGGTGAAGAGGGCTCAGCTTCCCGCTGAGTCGTCGGACTCTCGCGACGCCTCGGACGCATCAATCTGGCGCAGCGCGCGCTCCACCTGGGCGGCTCGACCGGGATCAACCTCGAGCGCTTTTTGGAACGCTTCCCGGGCCTCGTCCCAGCGCTCGAGCTCCAGGAGGGTGACGCCGAGATCGTGGCGCGAGTCGAAGTAGTCGGGCTTCAGCTCGATGGATTTGAGCAGCGCCTCGAGGCCCTCGTCCACCCGCTCCAGCCGGACGAGGCAGAGCCCGAGCCCCTTGTAGGCGTAGTAGTTGTCCGGCTTGACCGCGATGGAACGCTCACAGCACCGGTGGGCCTCCTCGAACCGACCGGTCATGTAGTACAGGAATCCGAGCACGTCGAGGGAGTAGAGATCCTCGGGCTCGCGGCCGAGCACCTTTTCGAATACCTTGATGGCGTCCTGGTGGCGCCGGGAGGCCACCAGCGATTTTCCGATTTCTTTCAGATCCTTGACGTCCATCATGAAACCACTCTCCATTCGGCGTACCAGAGCATTCAACCGGAAAACAGCGCGCCGCGTCAAGCACTGAGATCCAAGCGACCGCTGGGTCGAGACCTGCAAAAAACGTAGTAATTCATACATGTACTGCCGTGTCATGCTATGTAGGTAAAAAAGCGCTTGACAGCCTACACGGCCGAGCGTATAGCCTGCCCAGTTTTTCCGAATATTGCGACATCGAGCAGAGCCGCGGCAGAGCCGCGCCTATTGAGGAGGAACCCATGACCAGAACCGAGCTCAAGGAAGTCATCTGCCGGGTGATCGACAAGATGCAGCAGCGCGATGACGACGCGCCTGCCGCAGGCTGCCTGTTCGCTGACACCTGCGACAACTGCGACGTGACCACGCGGTACGCCATCGGCGAAGAGGGCTGATCCACCCCTCGACCCGGCGAAAATCATGCCTCTGACCGAAGAAGAGAAGAACTACATCGTAGACACGGTCGCCGAGATCCTCAAAGCGCCCGACAAAAAGGAGCGCATCGCAGCGCTCAGGGAACGCGTCCTGGCCGCCCAGGAGGGCACAAACACCCTGGATGACGCCGTGTATTCGGTGCTCCAGGCCATCGACGAGCTCTACGGCTGATCCCACTTTCACACAACCCGGTTTTCCGCAGGGGCTGCGCATCGCTGACAGGCGCGAGGGTCCTGGCCTTTTTTGGCGTAGGAGACGAGTCTAGAGGGGGATGAGCTACTCCAAGGACGAAACCCGTCGGCGGCTGCCGCTGTACTACCTGGCAGCGCTGGTGGCGGGTGGATTGATCTTCCTGCTGCCCCGTCCGGGATTGCTCACCGACCTCAGTCTCTGGCCGGCCCTGCCGGCGTGGATCGTGCTGTCCCACCTGCTGGTGGGCGGCTCCTACGTGATCACCTCCCTGAAGCTGCGGCGGGGCTACACGCTCGCCAAGAGCTCGCTGGCCGTCTACGGGAAGCTCGCCTCCATCACGCACCTGCAGGCTGCGATCCTGATCGCCGTGGCAGAAGAGCTGATTTTTCGCTACGCGCTGCTCTTCTGGCTCGCACGGATCCTGGGGAGCCCGTGGATCGCGCTGCTGATCACGAGCGTGGCGTTTGCCCTGGCCCACGTCCCCACCTTCCTCAAGCGGAGTGGAAAGACGCCCGGGGCGCTCCGGCTGATCGACATGTTCCTCTTCGCGCTGGTGCTCGGCGGATTGACCCTGTGGACCCGCTCCCTCTACCCGGCGTTGATCGCCCACGCCATGCGGAACTACATCCTGCGCTGCCTGCTCATCTCACGGGAGGAGTACGTGGCAATGCACCTGGACGCGATGGAAAAGTAACGAACGAACGGTGGATCGAGCACGAGCACGACCCTCGGTATCTACTTCGTCTGGGAGGCGCGATAGACGCACATGGGGTTGTCGCCGATGCTGCCGGAGTGAGCCAGGGCGGCGGACGTGCAACCGGCCTTGCACAGCGGGCCGTAGCGGCACTCGGCGCAGTAGCCCTGCAGCAGCTCGACCGTGAATTGCCGGGTGTAGGGGAACGCCTCGGGGTTGTTCCAGATCTCGGCCAGGGGCCGCTCCCGCACGTTGCCGGCGATGTACTCGGGGGTAGACGGCAGGGACTGGCAGCCCTTGACGTCGCCGTTGGAGTCCAGGCCCATGGATTGGATTCCGGCGTGGCAGCCGGTCCAGTAGGGCGCCTCACCGGGCTTCTTCTGCCGAACGCCCCGGTCCTCGTACTCGCCGTAGTAACCGACGTTGTCGGAGATGTCGATCCGGAGCCCGTCGTCCAGCCCGCGCTTGGCCATGATGAACTCGAAGAGCTCCGGGAGCCGCTCGGGTCGAATGATCACCGGGTCGTTCCGGTCCAACCGGCCCAAGGGGTTCCCGATCTGGAGCTGCCAGACCTTGACGCCCTTTTCGATCAGGAACCCGTACAGCCCCTCGAGGTCGTTCAAGGAGTCGTTGGTCACCACCGTGGGCACGGCCACCGGGACCTCGCGCTCCCGGAGCAGATCCATGCCTCGCGAGATGCGGTCAAAAGAGCCCGGGCGAAGCCTCAGCTTGTCGTGGCTCTCCGAGAGACCGTCCACGCTGACGCCCACGATGGTCAGCTCCGCCGCTTTGATCCGATCGCACAGCTCCGGACGGTCCAGGGTCCAGCCGTTGGTGATCACGTTGGCGCGGAAGCCGTTCTCCAGGATCCGCGCCGCCACTTTCTCCCAGTGCGGATGGATGAGCGGCTCGCCGCCCAGCAGGGTGACCCGCTCACACCCGAGCTCCCCGAGCTCGTCACAGACCCGGAGCAGCTCGTCCAAGGTCAGCTCGTCCGAGCGCGCCTTGCCCGCCGACGAGCCGCAGTGCTCACAGCGCATGTTGCAGGCGAGGGTGAGCTCCCACACCAGGAAGCGCGGATACCACTCCTTGGTGCGGTAGGGCGCCACCGGATCGACGCGGGCCTCGGACAGCATCTGCTCCATGCGTTCGCGGTGCCGGCCCATCTCCAGCTCCTGCAGGATGTCCTTCGCGTCCGCGGTGAGCCGTCCAATGTCACAGTGCTTCATGCTTTGAGTCATGGTGAGCCCTCTTTCAATCCCGCCACGCCGCACCGCCGCGCGCCACGTCCACCAGATATTCCGCGATCCGGCCCGCCAGGTCGACCCCTGCCAGGCGGCTGTAGCCGAGAAACAGCGCGCTCGGGTTCAAGTCGAGCAAGTAGAACCGTTGTGTCTGCTCGTCCCATTCCAGGTCAAGGCCGCAGTAGGTCAGCTCCAGGAGCCGCACCGCGCGGGCCATCTGCTCCTCCAGCTCCGCCGGGGGGGTGGTCAGTGTGACACCCTGGATGCGCTCGCGCCAGTCCACGTGGCGCGGATCGTAGTGGAGCTCCGCCATGCTGGCCAGCCGGCCGCCGAGCAGGTAGGCCCGCAGGGACCGCCCCTTGACGAGCTGCTGAAAGAGGTACGGCCTGCGCCCTTGACGACGCACCCAGTCTTCGAAGAAGGGCTCGTCCGCCAGCACGACCTCCGCGCCGCTGGCCAGGGGCTTGGCCACCGCGCGCCCGCCCAGCCCGTCGACAAAGGCCCGGGCCCGGACCGGGTCCGACGTCACCACGGCCGACGGCGTGGCGAGGGCGTGACGCCGCAGCAGCTGGTGCTGCGCCGCCTTCTGCCGGTGATGCCGGAAAGACGCCGCAGGGTTACACACCGGAATCCGCAGCGCCAGGCGCTCGGCCAGGGCGAGCTGGAAGGCGACCTTGGCGAGCTCGCGCCGATAGTACAGGCCCACCTCGGCCGCCTGTGCAGGCAGCTCCCCGCTCGGATCGAGATCCGCGAAGCAGGTCGTGCGCAGGTGCGCCAGGTCCAGCTCGTCCAGCTCCACGGTCCCGGGTCGCCGGAGGTCGTCGAAGGAGGCGCCGGCGCCCAGGCTGGCGAGCTGGTGCCTGGGGAACGGGTGAAAATCGATCACCACCGGCGCGGCTCCGGCGCGCTCCAGCGCCTCGGCCAAGGCGCCCACGTGCTCGTCCCGCCGCCGGCCGAGAATGCCGACCCGCACCGCAGGCGCGCCCCTCTTCGGTCTGGGCAGCCGCCGGGCGATCTCGGGATCCCCAGCGAGAAGCGCCTTGGCGCCCGCCACCAGGTCCACCACGTCGGGCCTGGGCACCGGCCGCCGCTCCGATGCCAGAACGATCAGATGGGCGGCCAGGTGCGCGGCGATGTCGCACCGGCTGAGCTTGCTGAAGTTCACGAACATGGGAGAGACGTTGCAGTCGATCACAAAGAGCTCGCCGTGGCGATCCCGCTGCAGGTCCAGGCCGCAGAAGGCCAGCCCGAGGGCTTCCGCGGCCTGCTCGGCCAGCCGTCGACCCGCGGGCGGGAGCTCGAGCACCTCGATGCCGGTCTGGCTCATCGAGGAGTCCACGGTGCCGCCGTGCACGATGCGCGCCGCGGCCAGCAGCCGGCCCGCGAGCACGTAGCAGCGGATCGTGTCCCCGGCCACGTAGCGCTGACAGAGCGCCGGGCGACGCCCCCAGGGATGCGCCCCTGCGCGCACTGCGGTCCACAGGTGTGTCTTGTAGATCCCCGCCAGGGGCTTGTCCACGCCGCCACCCCACCGCGCCGCCGCCGCCCCGGCAAACCGCTCCAGCGACTCCCGCGCCGAGCCGGCCCAAAACGCCGGCACGGGCAGCCCCGCCGCGCGCAGCCGGTCCAGCTCGTGGGTCTTCAGCCGATGCAGGTTCTGCGGGCCGGGCGGCGTGATCACCGGGCGCACGGCCGCCAGGCTCTCCACCACGGCTGTCCGCAGGGCGATGTGCGCTCGTTCGGCGCGCAGGGCGGCCACGCTCGATTCGAAAAGCGCCGGCCAGCCCGGCCCATTCGGCGCCTCGCCGAGATAGCGCAGGGAATCCGGAAGCCGCGTGCCCACGCGACGCAGATAGGCCGCGTCCATGTCCTGGAGCGGCCTCCCGTCCAGCCGCACGCCGTCGTCCGCAAAAGAAACCCGCGTGCGCGCCGGCACGTCCGTGAGGTCCACCACCCAAGGTGTGGCGCCGCGGTTCTCCAGTCGCGCGGCGAGGGCCTCCACCTCGGGGTCGTCGGCCGGGCCGAACAGCCCGACGACGGTCACGTTCGCCTCCGGAGCGCGTCCCACACCGCGGTCAGTACGGAGTCACACTGCTCCCCGGGGAGCGCGTCCAGCGCCGGCGCCGGGGAGAAGTCGGAGAGGCGCCAGCGTCCACCGGCCTGCCGAAAGCTCGCCGCGACCAACGGCATGGCGAGGGTGCGCTGGAGCACTGCCAGAGCGGTGGTGACCTCCTCGGGGGGATCGCCGGCTCCGGCCATGACCGTCCCCTCCACGCCGATCACGGTCAGCTCCTCCCGGGAATCCAGACGCTGCAGCCGAACCGGCTCCTCGGTGAGCGGCAGCTCCGGAATCGCCTCCCGCTCCAGCCATTGCGCAGCCTCCCCCAGCTCCGGCGAAAGCGGCAGCCACAGCAGCTCCCCGGCCGCCGCGGCAAAGGCCTCCACGGCCTCGGCATCGTTGCTCGTGAGCCGAGGAGGCAGCGGGACACCGACGCGCTCCAGCGCGGCCATGGCCGCGGGCTTCAGCGCCGCGTGCTGAAAGGCGCGCTGCGGGTTCACACACCGCGGCAGCCGATCGTTCAGGATCTCCAGCAGCGAGTACCACAGCGACGCCGTCTCCCGCTCGTCCCGCAGCCAGTCGTCGAACCTCCCGGCATGCTCGCGCCACTGCTCCGGTGTGGGATCGAGCCGGGGCAGCGGCCACATGAAGCCCGAGTCCAGGACCACCGCGCCGAGGGTGCCGGCGATGACATCGGCGCCGTGCCAGAGGACCCGCTCGTCCTCGATGACCAGGGCCTGCCGGGTCACGGCATCCTCCCGAGCCAGGGAGAGCACCTCGGCCCGCGCCCCGAAGAACCGCTCCAGCCCCTCCCGGAGGGCTTGGGGCGCCACGATCAGCACACGCTCAGGCATACAACCTCCGTCGGGTCTGGAGGTCAGGCTAGCACAGGAAGGGCCTGGAAAGGCACCCCGGTGGGCCCGGGGCACCGCAGAGGGTGAGACGCAGGGGAGACCTCAGGGCACGGGCGCGATCCAGATGCCGCGGATCTCGCCGCCGGTGGGCACGTCCTCCTCGAGGATCGTGGCCGGCGCCTGATCCGCGGTGGTGATGTCCGCGGTCATGAAGAGCTCGAAGACGTTGTCCGCGGCCAGGTCGCCCCGGATGAACATCACGCCGGCGTCCGGAGAGAACACGCCCAGGTCGGCGCCCAAAGCGGCGTTGTTGGGCACCCCGGTCAGCCGCACGCCGCCGGCCGTGCCGCTCGCCGGCAGCACGAAGGCGGAATAGGCGTTGTCCAGATCGCCCGCGCTCACCGGCCAGTCGGCGATCACGGCCAGGTGCTGGTCGTCCTGGCTGAAGATGATCGAGCCGTAGAAGCTGGGCCCGTGGTAGTCCCCGGAAGGGGGCGCGGCCGTGGACACGTCCGAGACGATGCTCGCCGTGGTGCCGGACAGATCCATGGTGTAGACCTGGTACAGGCTGTTCGTGGGCGCGTCGATGGAGAAGGCCAGCACGGTTCCGCTGTTGGAGATGCCGAAGCTGCCGACCGCGGCCTCGCCGTTGCCATTGGTGAGGGCCGTGCCCGGCACCTGCTCCCGGTTCGCGCCGTCGAGGTCGGCGCGGTAGACGCGGTACTGGTACAGCTGCTCGAAGTCGCTCTTGAAGTAGACCCGCCGCTGGGAGTCGAACCGGATCATCATCGCCACCTCGGCGCCGGCCACCACGTCCGCCGTGGGCACGATGGCCACCGGCGTCGGGTTGGCCGCGCTGATCTCCACGGTCCACAAGCCGAACACCTCGTCCGTGTCCAGGTCCGCCCGGAAGGCGATGTGGCGCTCGGCCGTGCCGTCCGTGGGTGCCCAGCGGAAGTAGCTGACATCGAAGTTCGCGTCGGTCAGGGCCGGGTGCACGCGCTTCGGCGTCCCGCTGCCGTCGGCCTCCACCACGTACAGCCCAAAGGCGTTGGTGAAGTCCTCGTCCCAGCGGAAGGCCACCCAGGCGCCGTCCGGCGAGAAGGACACCCCGCGGAACTCCTGCCCCGCGCCGCCCGTGGCCAAGGTCAGGGGCGTGCCCGAGCCGTCGGCGTTGTAGACGATGAGCACCGGCGACATGTTGGCGCCGCTGGATCCCGCCACGGCCACCTGCCCACCGTCGGGGGAGACGGACACTCCGTTGATCCAGTTGCTGGTATTGATGCCCGTCAGCGTCATGGTGGTCTTGTCCCCGCCGGGGTAGACCCGGAAACCGACCTCGTGGGTCTCGTCGGTGTCGAAGTCCCCCCAGAACCACACCCGGTAGCAGCCGTCGTGCACGGCCGCGTTGTTGTCGTTGCAGTCCGGGCCCGGCGTGCAGTTCACGCCGTAGGTGTCGCCGTCGGCGTCCACGCAACCGCTGCAGCCCGTGTGGATCTGGTCGTCGGTATCGTCACAGTCCGTGCCCAGATCGCAGTCGCTGCCGTACCCGTCACCGTCGGCGTCGACGCAGTTGGCGCAGCCGTTCTCGGTGTAGTTGTCGGCGTCACCGTCGCAGTAGTCGTCCCCGGCCGGACACGCGGTTGGATCGTAGACGTCGTGGCCGTCGCCGTCACCGTCCGCGCACCCGCTGAGCACACAGTCCCCGTTGCCGTCCTCGGTGTACCCGCTCCCGGTGTCGCAAGCGTCGCAAGTGTCGCCCAGGTACCCGGTGTCACAGTCACAGGTCCCGTCGGTTCCGCAGTCCCCGTGGTCACTGCAGTCCGCCCGGCTCGAGCACTGCCCGCTCCCATCGTCATCGCCGCAGCCGGCCGCGGCCAGCAAACACAGCACTCCCAAAATGCTTGTAATCCGTTTCATCAGCTCACTCCAAATTCGCAATGTTGTCGGAAAAAAAACCAGACACGATTGTACACATCAAACATGGCCGAAAGGGCCGCGCAGCGCCCGCCTGGCAAGGCGCGAGCGAGGAGCGCGCGGAGCGTACTTCAAGTACGTGAGCACGCACCACAGCAAGCAACGCCGCCAGGCGGGATGATGCGCGGTCAAGGCGGCCATGTTTAGCACCCTTCGTGGATCTGGTCGTCTGTGTCGTCGCAGTCGGTGCCCAGGTCGCAGAGGTTGCCGTAGCCGTCGCCGTCGTTGTCGATGCAGTTGGCGCAGCCGTTCTCCGTGTAGTTCGCCGTGTCGGCGTCGCAGTAGTCGTCCCCGGTCGGACACACCGTCTGATCGTACACGTCGTGGCCGTCGCCGTCGCCGTCCGCACACCCGGTGAGCAGGCAGTCCCCGGTGGCGTCCTCGGTGTACCCGGCCGAGAGGTCGCAGCCGTCGCAGACCGCGTCCACGTAGCCGGTGTCGCAGTCGCAGGTCCCGTCGGCATTGCAGTCCCCGTGGCCGCTGCAGTCCGCCCGGCTCGAGCACTTCCCGCTCCCATCGTCGCCGCATCCGGCAGCGGCCAGAAGACCCAGCACTCCCAAAATGCAGGCAATCCGTATCATCACTTCTCTCCAGAGTTACAACGTTGTCGAAAAAACCACTGTAGTGCGACTGGCGCCCGGACTCAAGGGAAAGGGGACGGGGCTTTCGCTCGCGCGTATGCCAACCTCCTCGCTCGAACACAACCCTCGACGACGCGCGGAACTCCAGAGTTGAAAAGACCTGCATCCCCCGGTGGTACGCGAGCATCGATCCGCCACTCCGTGGCTCAGCTCCCCCCTTTCCCGTTCCCCCGAGGGGGAAACCCGCGCTCCGCGCGGGGGTTGCCATCTGCAACCCACCCGGTGCGAACTGCCAGACATAAGACAAGCCACGGTTACTGCTCACTGTCGCCGGACTGGGACACCTGGGTCTGGTGGAGGGTATAAAACAGCCCCCGCCGCTCGAGCAGCTCCTCCAGGGTGCCGTCCTCCACGAGCCGGCCGTCGGCGAAGACGAGGATGCGGTCCACGAGCTCGAGAAACGAAAACCGGTGGGCGATGATCAGCGCGGTGCGGCCGGCGAGCAGAATTCGGAGGTTGGTGAGCACGCGCTGCTCCGAGGCGGTGTCCAGGGCCGAGGTGGCCTCGTCGAGCACCAGCAGGCTGGCGTCCTTCCCCAGGGCGCGGGCCAGGGCGATGCGCTGCCGCTGCCCGCCGGAGAGGTTGGCGCCCAGCTGGTCCAGCGCGGCGTCGGCTCCGCCCTCCAGGCCGGCCACGAAGTCGTCCGCCGCCGCGTTTCGGAGGGCCTCCTCCACCTGCGCGTCAGTGGCGTCGCGACCCAGGGTGACGTTGTCCCGGACGCTGGTGGAGAAGAGGAACACCTCCTGGGACACGTAGGCCACCGCGCGCCGCAAGCTCTCCAGGGTGTAGTCCCGGTGGGAGCGGCCGTTGATCCGGATGTCCCCGGCCGTGGGCTCGTAGAAGCGAAGCAGCACGTTGATCAGCGAGGTTTTGCCCGACCCGCTCGGACCCACCACGGCCACGCGCTCGCCACGCCGGAGCTCGAAGGAGACGTCCCGCAGCGCCTCGCCGACGCGCGGTTCGTCCTCCCCCTCCCCGGCTGCGGTGTAGCGCAGCGAGACGTTCTCGAAAGCCAGGCTTTCGATGGGCTGCGCCAGGGGCTCGGCGTCGGGGCGATCCCGGATCTCCGGCTCCTCGTCGAGCACCTCGTAGATCCGGTCCAGCGCCGCGTAGCCGGCCTGCAGGTTCATGTTGAACTGAAAGAACCCCGTCACCGGCGCCACCAGCCCGAGCAGGTACTGAGTGTAGGCGAGCAGCTCACCCAGCGTGAGGGTGCCCCGCACCACCATGACCCCCCCCACACCCCAGAGGATGCAGATGATGGGCACGTAGGACAGCACCGTGGTGAGCAGGTTGCCCGTGACCGACACCATCTCCCGCCGCACGCCCACCTGCTCCAGCTCCCGGCTGGCGGCCAGGGTTTCGGCCCGCATGGGCTCCTCGATCACCTCGGCCTGGATGAGCTTCATGCCGGCGAAGCTCTGCTGAATGCGGCCCGACAGCCGGGCGTGGCTCTCCTGGAGCTCGCGGTTGCGCAGGTAGACCCGCCGTTTGAACAACAAAAACAGCCCGCCGATCACCGGCATCACCGCCAGACACAGCAGGGTGAGGCGCACATTGATGTACAAGAGCAGGCCCAACACCACCACCACCTTGATGGCCGAAGCGATCACCTCGAAGAGCTGGTCGTTCATCAGGTTCTGCACGTACCCGACGTCGTTGGTGACCCGCGAGAGCAGCTCGCCCGAGGAGTGGCGCCCGAAAAACCGCTGCGACATGCGCTGCAGGTGCTCGTACATGGACATCCGCACGCTGGTGAGCACCCGCTGCTTGATCCGCACGCTCAGGTAGCTCCGCAGGAAGATCACGAGGCGATAGCTCGCGAAGAGCCCCGCGATGACGCCCACCAGCACCAGCAGCTTCCGCGTGTCACCGCGGGGCAGCGCGTCGTCGATGATGACCTTCTCCAGCCACGGAGTCGGCAGCTGGATCAGGATCGTCACCAGAATCGACGCGAAGAGCAGCGCGATGGAGCGCCGGTGGGGGCGCAGATAGGTCCAGAACCGTTTGAGCCGCGACTCTTTCATGTCACCAGCCGATGGTGAAAGCGATCCCAGTAGGCCCACTGCTCAGGGTGCGCGACGATCCAGCCCTCGAGGATTCGCACCAACTTCCCGCACAGCGCCTCCACGGCGGGGTGATCGTCACGCACCGCGGACCCGAGCCGCTCCACCGGGCCGATGGGCTCTTCCAGCTCGAACCGGAACCCGGCGTCGGTCCGCAGGTTGACCCAGGGCAGGATCGTGGCGCCGGTGCGCAGGGCCGACTTGGCCGCGCCCACCAGGGCGGGCAGCCGCACGCGGGCCCGACCGTCGAACATCGCAAACTCCTTCCGGCTCCCGCCCCCCATGAGCACGTCCAGGTTGCTGGTGACCAGTCCCCCCGCCGCCAGGATCTCGGTCATCTCCTCGGAGATGGGCCGGCGCTCCCGGTGGGTCAGGATGAACGCGATGTCCGCTCCGTACTCCCTCAGCACGTCCTCGAATCCCTGGAGCACCTTGGGAAAGCGCGCCAGATCCGGCTCCGAACAGATCCGCGTCACGGGATAGCGCGAGGGCGGCACGGTGAGATAGAGCGTAATGAAGGCCGGATTGCCAAAGACCAGGCTGCCCAGGTGGGCGCCCACTGCCAGCACCCCGGTCCCCCGATCCAGGGCGCGCCGGAAGTTCTGCGCCCCGCGGAACACCACGTGCTCATTGACCGCCCGCAGGTGCGCCGCCGCACTGTCGAGGTTCACGGTGGCGCAGTCCTCGGCGAGCTTCTGCCCGTAATGCTCCAAGAACGCGTCCGACCGTCGCTGCACCTCCAACGTGTCGAAGTCGGGGAAGTACTGCGTGAGATAGCGCGTCACCCGATCACGCAGGGTCCGGCGCCGAGCCGGCGTGAGCAGCAGCGGCACCACCGTGTGCCGGAGCACCGACCGCGCGCCCAGAAAACCGGCACGCCGCACGAGCTGGCGGAACACGCCGTTGTTGATCAGCTGCTCAGGATTCCGCATCCGCCCGCCTCCGGCCCCGGAGCCGCCTCATGATCTCCTCGGCCCGATCCGCCAGCCGGTCCGCGTCCGACTCGTCCAGGGACGCGAACATCGCGGCCACCGAGGCCGAGAGCGCCCCCGGCGCGTGCACCCGCAGCACGTGGTCGGTCATGTACGACCTGAACCGCGGGTGATCGCCCAGCCGCTCCTCGAGGTGGTCCAAGACGCGCCGCTCCATCCGCGCCAGCTCACAAAGCCTCTCGTCAATCTTGAGGACGTCTCCGGTCATGCTGTAGTTCAGGGCCGGGCAGAACAGGTAGCACTGCGCCGCGTCCGCACAGTCTGCGCAGCGCGTCGCCTCCGTGCCCAACGCCGTGCTTTGCACCTCCAGGTACGCCGCCCGGGCCGCCTCGCCCGGCAAGCCGTCCGCCACCGTGCCCAGCGACTGCGCCCGTTCCTGTTTGTCGTAGAACACGAACCGGTGGCACGGATACAGCTCGCCGTTGATGTCCACCGACAGCATGGTGCTGCCCGCGCCGCACAGAAACCTCCGCTCCGAATCGAGCTGGCCCCGCCGCCGCAGCTCCCGGTAGGCCAAGGCCTTGTCCCAGGTCGGAAAACTCGCCACCTGGCCCGCCTCGAACAGCAGGGCCCAGTGATCCGCGAGGCGAAGCTGCTCCCGCTCCCAGGCCGCCAGGGATTCGGCGGTCCAGTCGTCCTCCACCACCGGCGCGAAGTACACCGTGCTGAGCCCCTGATCCAGGAAGAACCGCACATGATGGAAGAACTCCGCCGCAGTGGCAGGACTCACCGTCATGCGCACCCCGGGCAGCTTCTTGCCCAGCCGCTTCCGAAGCAGCTCGAGCTTCTCCTGGATCGTCGGAAATGTCGGCCGCCCACCCGCAAAGGTCCGCAGGTTCTGCGCCGCCTCGTCCCCGTCCAGACTCAGCGACAGCCCGACCCGATGCTCCACACAAAACTCCAGCATCTCCTCGTTAAGCAAGGTCAGGTTTGTGGGCACCGAGAACCGCAGCGTCCGCTCCTGATCCCGCGCCCGCTCCTGGGCGTAGCACACCAGGTCCCGCAGCTCGTGAAAACAGAGCAGCGGCTCCCCACCCCAGAAGCTGATCGCCACCTGCCGCGCCTCGCTCGCCGGGTCCAGCAGCAGATCGATCGCCCGCCTGGCCAGGTCCGGATCGATGGGCCGCCGCTCCATGTTGGACGCAAAGCAATACCCACAGGAGAGATTGCAGCTCTCCGTCAAAAAGAGCGCCAAATGCTGCAGCGGTTTCATGGTCCTCCCGACCGCGTCCGACAGGTCTTCTGAGTATCACACTAGCCAGGTCGGAGGCCAGACGCCGACCGAGAACCACCTACAGCTAGCTGGTGACCGTTTCGCGGCCGAGGTAGCGCTGAACCGGCAGAAACCGCCCCGAGTGATTTTCACTCACCCCCAATCCTGCCTGATTTGGGCCAAAATCAGGCAGAAACCGCACCGAGTGACGCTCACTCACCCCCGATCCTGCTGAAAATCCGGCAGAAACTACCCCGAGTGGTTTTCACTCACCCCTGATCCTGCCTGATCATGCGCCCAGCGGCGCCCATGCGCGCACCGGTGGCCGGCACGCAACCTTTGACCGCCGCCGTCGATAACCCTCATGACAGGACAACCAAGGAGGCACCATGAGCAATCTCGGCTATCACATCCGAATCCGACTGCGCGACGATCGCGTAATCGCGACTGATCAGCGACAGCGACGCATACTCGCACGGGCCGTTCTGGAACAGGGACGTCATAGCGGGTTGTATGCCTTTGGCTTCCCGGACCACCATCTGCACGCCGCTGCACGCTGTACGCGCAAAGAGGCAGGGGGGTTGGCGCACCGCATCGGCGTCAGCCTGAAACGCAAGCTCGCACTGCCGGTGGGCTTCGTGCAGCACCCACCCAAACCCATCGCAGACACCTGGCACCTCTACAACGCCGTGGAGTACATCCTGACCCAGCCGGAGCACCACGAGCTCGATCCTGAGCTCGATCCGCGGCACGACGCCAGCAGCCTTCCCGACCTGCTGGGACTGAGGCCGATCGGCAGCTACACAGCGGAGCACGTTCGCCGCTGGCTCCCCCGGCTGCGGCGAGCGGCCGCGCTGAAATGGCTTGGCGTCCCGGCGCTGGATCCGGTGGATGGTCCGCTGGACAGCATCGTCGAAGCGACCCTCGCCGCGGGATGCCGCAACAATTTGGTCGGCTCCTCGAAAGAGGTGATCGACCTGCGATGTGCCGCGGTCAAGGTGATCGGGAATCGTCGAACAGCGGAAGAGATCGCAGCGATGCTCGAAGTGAGTCTGCGAACCGTAACCTGGCTCCGTGGTCGGTCAGTGGACGAAGCGCTGGTTCGCGCAATCCGCTTGCAGCTCAACCTGACGGCTCAGCTCGGCATCCGAAAGCGCTCCATCGGCGCAGAGCTGGGTTGAGATAGGACCGGCGGCGCGCGCACAGAGCGGTCGTGCGCTCTCTGGGGGCTTCGCCCGCTCCTTGTACGGCGTGATTCGGGCTCCCAGGTAGTCGAAATTCCGTGATCCACTTGTGTCTCGGCAATACAGATTTATAATTTTATGGGATTAGTAGGATTATTGACAAGGAACAAATATGCCAGACCCCAAGAAACCTCCTCATGTGGAACAGAAGACCCTGACCCGCCGCACCTGGCTCGAGTGGATGGGCAAGGCCACGGTTTTGTCACTCGGCGCGGGCGTGCTCGCGGGTTGCGACAGCAATGCGGCGGGTGACACCGACGGCGGCGGCGGCCCGGACGGCGGGGGTGGCGTTGACGCAGCTCCCGGGGTCGACAGCGGCCCCACCCCGGACGCCTACGTGCCGAACTGTACGAGTACTCCCGCGGATTACCCCTTTACCCCCGGCGCCGAGCTCGGCGAGTTCTACGAGCGCTGGTGGGAGCGAACCGTGGACTCCCAGGACCTGCAGTGGATCCTGGACAATTGGCAGCTCACCGTGGACGGCATGGTGGGCAGCTCCCGGATCCTCACCTTCCCGGACATCCTCGCCCTGCCCCGCCAGGATCAGCTAACAGACTTCCACTGCGTGGAGGGCTGGTCGGTCCACGACGTGCCCTGGAACGGCGTGCACCTCTCCAACCTCTTCGACCTGGTGCAGCCGAGCTCCTCGGCCACCTACGTCACCTTCCACACCATCGACGGCCGGTACAACGAGTCCCTGCCCATCGATATCGCCCTCGAGCCCAAGACCCTGCTCGGCTACGGCGCCGGCTGCTCCACCCTGCCCCTCAAACACGGCTTCCCCCTCCGCGTCGTCATCCCCCGCCTGCTCGGCTACAAGAACGCCAAGTACGTGCACCGCATCGAGCTCACCGATCAGCCGCTGAACGGCTACTGGGTCGCCCGCGGCTACCCCTACGACGGCGAGGTCCCCGCAAGCCGCCTCCGCGAGGGCAAGTACTAACCGAACCTAGAGCGCCAACCGGTTTGGGCGGACCGAGCCGGGCGGAGCGCCATGGGGCCGTGTGCAAGGAGCGACGATGGAGAATATCGGGCCATATTTGACTGAGGAGCGACGATGCAAACGGCCCCTTGCCGACCGATCCGGCGACGGGAGCTCAAACCGATCGGCGCTCTCGGGGGTGTCTCGGCCTGCTACGTGTTGACCCAGAGCTTGGAATCCCGCGAGGCGAGATCTCGCAGCTTGTTCAGCTGCTTCTTCTTGGCGTCCGGCAGGGTCTTGGTGCGCGCGGACCACAGCGCCAGATAGGTGGACAGCCCGTCGCCCCCGACGCGACCGATGGCCCGGATGAGTCGCTCCACCCGGCGCTGGATGTCCTCGGCCATGAACCACTGGCAGGTGACGTGGAGCTTGAACAGCCGGTGCAGCCAGCGCGGGTCCATGGACTTGTCTGCCAGGCTCAGCATGCCGCCGATGACGTTCGCGGACAGGATGTGATCAGCGGACAGGGGGGGATCGGCGCGGACGAGGTTTGCGACCCGGGCCTTCAGGAGCTTTTCGGCCTCGTCGAGCCGGCCGAGCTGCAGCACCCGGTAGAGTACGTCGCTCTCGTCGCCCGCCGGCGGCGTCATGTCGATGAGGGTCGCGCCGCCCAGGGTCCGCCCCGCCGTGCTCGGCCTCCGAGGCCGCCGTCCGTGGTGGTACAGCGTGATGTGGGTGCCGCCCATGCGGATCCGGTCGCCGTTGTGGAGCAGCACCGAATCGCGCAGCCGTTCGTCGTTGACATAGGTGCCGTTGCGGCTGCCGAGGTCGAAGATCTCGACCTGATCCTCGTCCGCCATGATCCTGGCGTGGACCCGGGAGAGCCGCTCGTCATCGAGGCAGACGCTGCACTCCTCCGCCCGCCCGATCAGGGTTTCGCCGTAGTGGAGCACGATCTCCTGGGGCCCAATCTTCAGCCTGTACCGGGACACGTCCATAGCCTATCGAACCACAAATGAGGTATCGAGCGCAATATCGCCGGGCAAAAGTCTGAGCACCTGTCCCTGGAGCCCTCCGTTGATGTTCTCGTCGCCCTGATCGATGATGTACATCTGGCCGTCCGGGCCGGTCTCCACCGTGGCCGGCAGCCGGGCCGACACGTCCACGACCTGGGGCGCGAAGCCCGCCTCGATCCGGAAGGAGATCCGGTAGTCAGGGGTGGGCAGCACCTTGCCGGAGCCGGCGGCCAGCTCGAGGGAAAACCGCAGGACCGCGCTTCGGAAGGGCTCTGTGGTCCGCGGAACCCGCGCCCGGAGCAGGGGGTGACGATCCGGATCCGCCACGCAGTGATCACTGTCGGTCGGGTCGGGGATCCCTTCGGTCAGGGTGCCCGTGCGGGTGCCGGTCAGCAGGTACTGATCATCGGTGACTCGGATGCGATACTCCAACAGCCCCTCGAAGCAGGACGCCAGTCCCGCGCTGCGCACGGCCGGATCCACGGAGACGGCCGCGTCCGGAAGGGGCCCCGCCAGGCAGCGATTCCCCTCCAGAACTCCGACGATGACCTCGACGGGGTTGTCGGTGCCGTTGTCCTCGGTCAGGCAGCACAGCCCCCCATAGTCGGCGTCGTCACACTCCGTGGCGTCGACCACCTCACGCGCTTCCAGCACCAGCCGCCCGTCTTCCGCGCGGGCAATGTTGTACTGGCGCGGTGAAACCGCCAACTTCCAGCACTCCGTCTCGAGCCGCTCCTGCGCGTCCTCGGCGAGGCAGATCCCGTCCGTGCCGAGGGGTTGCAGGAAGGAGCGGTAGCAGTAGTACCCACCGGCGCAGTCGTCGGTGGCGGAGCACCCGAGGAGCTCCACGACATCGCCGTCTCGGACTCCTGCCCAGCAGAAGTTGAGCCCCGCGTCCCGGAACTCCGCCTGGTCCGGCCCCACCCCCACGGCCAGGTCGCGTCGAATGACCTGGCCCGAAGTGCGGTTTGCCCGGGGGAGGGCGCCCATGTAGGTCAGCGTCCAGGTTTCGGCCAGGGCGCGATAGGGATCGGTCACCGCGGCGATCCCGGTCGCGTCCCCCGGCGGATCCGCCAGGTGATCGTGGCGGGAGAGCTCGTCGTCGGGAAGGAGCTCGTCATCGAGATACAGCTCCTGGTCCTCGTCGTCCGCGGGTCGCGGCCGGCCCTCCTCCTCGGGGAGCGTGTTCACGCTGCTGCGGAACTGGTGCGACAGGATCGCGTAGACTCCGTCCTCTCGGCGGTGCAGCAGCGGGTCCTTGTCCGGCAGCGCCTCGTCCGGCACCGTGGGATAGATCTCGTCCACGTTGATCAGGTACGCGAGCCCGTCCATGGTCACGGCATACGCGAAAGTCCCACCCAGGAAGGCCGGGTGCAGCGACGAGAGCGCCGAGGTGTCCTCGTAGCTCGCGTGGTCCAGCTCGATGAAGGCGGCGTCCACGGCGACGCGCGCGTTCGGCATGAGGATGGCCGGGCTCTCCACGCCCGGGGCGCGCTCCGGCGTGTTCGCGTCGCTGAGCCGCAGGCACCCCTTGCCCGCCTCCCAGGCCTCCCACACCGACGGGTCATCGGTGCCCTTGGGGAAGAACGGGTCCTGGGGATCCGGGTTGGTCTCGCACTCCTCCTCGAGGTCGGCGTCCAGCACATGGATCACGCCGCTCCGGGACACCACGTAGAAGAAGTGCCAGTCGTGGGCAACGGTATAGGGGCTCTGCCGGATGCGCCGCACGCCGCGCTCCTCGTCGGCGAGGGTCACGGTCCGCGGATTCAGGAACTGCCCGTTGACGATGTCGAGGTCCACGATGGTGACGGTGGGGTGGGTGATGGAGCCGATGATCAGCCGCAGCCCGTCCCAGGTCACCTCCAGCGGTCCGGGGCGGTTCTCGGCCAGCTCGCCGCCGGTCACGCCGCCGCCCTGCCAGTCGAAGCACTCCGCGGGACACCGGGGATCGATGCCGGCCGCCTGAACCGTCCCGCCCTCGAACCGCAGGCTCTGCAGGATCCGCCCCGAGTCCAGGTCCACCTCGGCCACCAGGCCGCAGGCCGGCAGGCTGACAAAGGCCCGGTGCCCGCTGATGCCGGTGCACTGCTGGATCGGCGGCTCGCTCGCCAGGAACTCCGGCCTGAGCACCAGGGCGTGGGGCCGCGCCAGCAGTCGTCCGCCCGAGGCTTGCAGGGAGATCCGCCCGGTGGGCGCGCCGGGCGCGCTGTCGTCGCTCACCGGCAGCCCCGCCGCCGAGAGGGTGCGATTGATGTTGATCACCGAAATGTCGCAGCTGCCGTGATTCGCCACGTACCCGGCGCAGCCGTCCTCGGTGATGCGCAGGGCCACCGGGGACTCTCCCACCGGGACGAAGCCGTAGCCGGGGTTCTGGTCGGCGAGGTCCACGAGCCGGCCGTCGGTGATGTCCACCATGGCCACCTCGGAGCGCGCGGAGTTGGTGACCAGCCCGAAGAGCAGCCGTCGCTCGTACCCCGCGGTCTCCTCGTAGCAGGCGTGCGCCGGGAGGCCCGAGATGGCGGTGCCGTCCTCGGTCATGGGCCCGACGCAGAAGAAGTCCACGGCGTTGGGCCGCTCGAGGTAGCGCGTCGGCGTGATGACCTCGTCCTCTGAGCAGCCGCCGAGGGCGAGCACCGACGCGGTGAGCGCCAGAGCCAGCAGCCCACCGGGTGCCCCTGAGGAGCGCCGCATGGAGATCGTCATTGCTGCAGCTCCTCCGGCCAGCCGATCCGGCCGATCATCTGGTGGTAGGTCTCCGAGGTCTCGTCGAGATCGATCACCCCCACCGAGTGCTCGGCAAAGTTCGTGATGAACGCGAGGTTCTGGAGCTGCACGGGCGCCTCCGCGGGCATGATCACGAGATCGTGCGGGCCGCCGCCCGCCACGATGCGGTCGACCACCTGGGCATCCTCGGTGTCCACCACGTAGATCTCCCCGGACCCGTAGCACACGGCGTAGGCCAGCGTACGACCGAGGGGGCCCTGCCGCGTGCGGAGCACCGACGGCCGGGGGCACACCTCGACCACGTCGAGGACCTTGTTGCGCGGGAAGCCCGCCTCCAGGGTAGTGTCCACCACCACCAGCGACGGAGGCGTACGGGAGAGCGCATAGAGGCGGTTTCCATCGGCCGACATGACCATCCCGCGCATGTCGGCGCCGCTCTCCAGGGGGCCGAACGGCGCCGTCATCACGACCGAGGGGCCCAGCACCAGCCGCAGCCCGCGATCCTCGGGCTGGCCCACGCCGTCCAGGCTCGGCGCCACGTCGCAGCCCGCCACCCGCAGGCTGGCGATCTGCGCGGCCGCCCGGTTGCTCACGTAGAACCAGGAGCAGGGGTCGGCCGCATCGCGCTGCACGACATTGTAGCCGCCGCTGCGACCCTCGCCGTCCACGCCCAAGACGTCCTCGAGCACGTCCACCACGTCCGGCCCGCCGCGGCGCAGCTCCCCTTGATAGCCCGCAAGGTCGACGAGCGACAGGCTGCCGCCCACCAGGTGCGCCAGCACCAGGAAGCCCCCGGAGGGCTCCACGGCGAGCCCGTAGGGCTCCGCGGGCATGGTGACCGTCACGTGGTCTTCGCGCCCCTCGGACGGGCCCTCGATGCGGTAGCCGTCCTCACAGTCCCGCGGCTGGTCACCGTCGCACCCGGCTCCGCAGTCGAGGCACGTGACGTTCGAGGCGTCGTCGGTGATCACGTCCACGAACGTCACCGAGAGATCGCCGCGCACCGGCATATACAGCCGGTAGCGGCGCACGCCGTCCGCCGTCTCCGTGGGCCAGTAGGAGTAGCCCGAGGTGGTGAGCTCCTCGAGCGCGATGAAGCCCGGGTAGTACCCCGTCCGGATGGTCTTATCTTCCAGGATCAACCCGGGGATCGTCGTGCCGATGGCCGTGCCGTCGGTCACCTCGACCGACCCCTCGTGGCACTCCACCACGCCCGGATCCTGAGGCGCGTACCGGCAGCTGCTCGCGAGCACATCCTGCGGGTTCGCCCGGAACGCTTCCAGCCGCTCCCCGTACCGCAACAGGTCCACCACCACCAGGGATCCGCCATTGTACTTGAGGTCGGAGTTGCCGTTGGTGACGAAGAGGTAGCGCCCGTCCGGGGTCAACGCCAATCCCGTGGGAAAGAAGAACCGCCCGCTCGGTGGATCGATCCCGGGCTTCTCCTTGCCCACGAGACCGTCACACTCGGCCTGGCAGCCGTAGGGTGCGGGCAGGCAGGCCAGCGCACCGAACAACGCCAAAAGAGCGACGAATCTACGTTTTTGCATAAACATCGGCCTAGTCTTAGTCTTGGGCACTACCATTAGTCAAATTGAAAGTGTCAGGGGTTGCCTAAAGGCATAGCTAAGGTCCACCCTCAAGGGCAACTCCAGTAATACTCTTCATACACTCGGATCTCCGACTTCCGCTCTCCGTTCTCCGATTTCGGCTCTCGGATCTCCGACTTCCGCTCTCCGTTCTCCGATTACCGTTCTCCGATTACCGTGCTCCGATTTCGGATTTCCGATGCTTGAACAACGGCGTGTAGAAAACGGAGATTCAAGGTCGGAGGTCGGTAAACGGAAATCGGGGCAGGTTACGCTCGGCGGCGTCGAATCGCCACCAGCAGCAGGAGCAGCAGCACCACGGCGGCCGGAGCTCCCTGCCCGGCGCCGGTGCTGCGGCAGCCGCAGCCGGGGTCCTCGGCCGGGCCGTCGTGGCCGCCGGCGTCCGCCCCCTCGCCGGCGTCGCAGATGCCGTCCCCGTCCGTGTCGGGGCCGTCGTCCGCCGGGTCGAAGCTGCCCGTCACCGAGCAGTCGTCGCAGGTGTCATTGTCACTGTCGCCGCAGGCGAAGGGGTCGTTGGGGAAGGGATCCAGGTCGTCGGGGATGGTGTCGCCGTCAGAGTCGGCCGCCACGTGGACCGTGAGCTCCACCGGCAGGGTCTGCATGTCGGACACCCCCACGCGGTAGTCGAGGATCGCCTCCAGGGTGTAATCGCCGTAGTCGAGGAAGCTCAGATCGAGCCACCGGGAGCCGGTGCGGCCCGGATCCCCGGGCTGGCCGCCGAGTCCGCCGATGGAGCCGATGTCCCACACCACCGTGGAGCCGACCTCTGAGCCGCCGGCTTCCAGGTCCGAAACCGCGCTGCCCGTGGGAAGGGTCACGGTCAGCACGGCGTCGAGCGCCACCCCCTGGCCCAGGTTGACGTAGCCCACGGTGTAGCGTTCCTCCCCGGGAAGGGTCTGCACGCCCAGGGACTCCCGGCCGGTGATGTTGAGGGAGATGTTCGGCTGACCCAGCGAGGTGACGCAGTCGGCCTCGAACAGGGCGTTCAAAAAGACCCGGCAGCCCTGGCCATCGATGTTCCCGCTGAGGGGGACGTTGGTGGAGTAGGAGTGTCCGCCCAGGTAGCTGACCTTGCCGAAGGTGCACTGTCCCGGCTGCACGTCGTCGTTGCCGATGGAGCAGGTCCCGTCCATGAAGCCGGTCATCCAGACGTCCTCCTCCCCGGGGCCGTTGGGTCCCGTGATGAAGGTGACGTCCATGTTGTTCTGGTACTCGGTGCCGAGGTAGTCACTGAGGTTGTAGGCGGGCTCGCTGCCGCCCACCGTGCCGAAGGCGCCGTCGAGCTGGTTGTAGGGCACCTCCGGGTGCAGGATCTGCAGCGTGTTCTCATCGGGTTGGTCGGCGATCATGAAGCCGGCGCCGAGCTCCTTGATGTTGCTCGGCAGACAGCAGTCCCGGGTGCCACCGTCGCAGCCCAGGGTGACGCACTCGAAGTCGGCGTCCGTGCACGGGCAGTCGGGCGGATCCCCGGTGGTGGTGAGGAAGTGCCCGTTCCGGTCGGTGTCGTCCAGGAACGGCCACGCCGGGTTCGGGGATGTGTTTTCGTAGGCGTTCACCGCCTGGCACTCGGCGAAGAAGTGCGTCGGGTACATCAGGAACTGCCGCACCTCGGCCACCACCTCGTGGCCGTGGTAGGTGAAGGTCTCGCCCGCGCACTCCGCCTGGGTGGCCGGGCAGCCGCCGCCGTCGCACTCCACGGTCTCCCGGTCGTTCACACCCCAGTGCATGGACATGATCTGGCAGTAGGCCGGGATACCGTCCGGGGTGAACAGCGCACCGTTCTTGTGGTCGGCATTGGGGTTATCACAGGTCCCCATATCCCCCATGATGGACTCCACCGTGAGCATGTCAGGGTTGGGCGTGCCCGGCCCGCAGGTCCCGGCGCCGCCACACCTGGCCGCCGGGAACTCGGTGCCGTTGGACTGGGGGATGCCGGCCGCGCGCAGGTACCCGGTGGCGATGTCCTCGTTGCCGTCGGAGAACACCGCGATGGTCGGCGCGGCGATCATCTCCTTGCGCACGTACCCGTGGAAGTCCGCCGTGACCCGGTGCACCGTGACGACGTGGAACACGGTGCGCTCGGCCCAGGGGTTGGCCGTCCACAGCGCCTGGTCGTTCCAGGCGTCGATAATCGGCAACGCCGCAGCCGCGTCCGCCGCGGCGATCACGAAGGGCCCGCCCCGGTAGCCGTGCTGGACGATGGGATCGCCAGCGTTCATCACTCCCTCGCTGTCCCACACCACCTCGGCCGCCGCGTAGAAGTCCGGGCTCGCCGTGGGGTACGGACACTTGATCCCTGTGCCCTCCTCGGCGCAGTCCCAGGCGCACTCGTCCCCGGCCGTGTCGCAGGCGGCGTGGTGCCACGTCTTGTCCGGCTCGATCACCCAGTACACGCGCACCCCGTTCCGCAGGAGCTGGAACACCAGCCCGTAGGACTGAAACATCCCGGTGTCCTGGTACGCCAGGTCCATCGGGATGATCAGGCTCCCCGGGCCGAAGGTCTCATCGTACCCGGCCCGCGCCGGAGTGGCGACACTCGTGACGGCGATGATCACCAGGGCGAACAGGGATTTCGCTGCAACGGTCCGGGGCAATCTTCGAGTGCACATGTTCTTCTCCTTGCGACGATCGCAGCGTCTTGGTGCTGCTGGTGATACACCGGCACATGTCTTCTACTCCAGCGTATCATGCCACTTGTAAAAAATCACTGGTCCGACAAAGAGTAATAGGGCGTACCGCCGCGGAATTGGACCTTTTTTTCAAACCCGGTTCAACCATGTGTCGTCGCACTGCAACAGAGTAACTGTTGGGTCCAAGAGTCATCCGCCCAGTGTCTTGACGATTCGAAAGACCCAGCAGGAGACGGTCAATGAACCACAACGCCGGCAGCGATGAGCACGCAGCAATATCACCCCGGGGTACTCGCCGTGATCATTACGCAATCGCCGATCCGGACCTTCAGAGGAGCCTTCCTCAGGAGGTGGTGATCGCCGACCATGACCCTGCGGTTCGCGACTTCCTCGAGCGCATGCTGGCCCAGGCCGGCTACCACGTGCACGAGGCCGCCAACGGGCGGGAGGTGCTGGAGCTGATCTACCGGCTCGGGGACCGGATCGCGCTGGTGGTGATGGACGTGGACATGCCGGAGATGGACGGCCTGCGGGTGCTGAAGTCGGTGACGAGCTTCTTTCCCTCGACCCGGGTGCTGATGATCGAGGAAGAACCCGGGGACGCGCGAGAGCAGGAGCTGCTCGACGCGGGCGCGGACGTGTTCCTGGCCAAGCCCCTGGACAGCTTTCGGCTGATGGAGGCGGTGCGGGCGATTTTGCCGGAGTAGCCTATTTTTCTTTGAGCACGGCGTGGGCTGCGGCTAGGCGGGCGATGGGGACGCGGAAGGGGGAGCAGGAGACGTAGTCCATGCCGACCTGGTGGCAGAACTCCACCGAGGAGGGCTCGCCGCCGTGCTCGCCGCAGATGCCCACCTTGAGGTTGGGGCGGGTGGAGCGTCCCCGCTCGATGCCGATCTTCACCAGCTCGCCCACGCCCTCCCGGTCCAGCACCTGGAAGGGGTCCACCCGGAGGATGCCTTCGTCTAAGTAGTCCGGCATGAAGCCGCCGATGTCGTCCCGGGAGAACCCGAAGGTCATCTGGGTCAGGTCGTTGGTGCCGAAGGAGAAGAACTCGGCGGTTTCGGCGAGCCGGGCCGCGGTGAGGGAGGCCCGCGGGATCTCGATCATCGTGCCGTACAGGTGCTCGATCTCCTGGACGCCGTACTTCTCACACACCTCGGCGTAGACCTTCTTGGCCAGCTTCTTCTGCGACACCAGCTCGGCCTGGGCGGCCACCACGGGCACCATGATCTCCGGGTAGCACTTCTTGCCCTCCTGGGCCAGCTCTGCCGCCGCCTCCAGCACGGCCCGGAACTGCATCTCGCTGATCTCGGGGAAGGTCACGCCGAGCCGCACGCCGCGGTGCCCCATCATGGGGTTCATCTCGTGCAGCTCCTCGGCCCGCTTGTTGAGCTGCTCCTCGTTCACGTTGAGCGCTGAGGCCAGCTTCTTCCGCTCGTCCGCGCCGACAGGCACGAACTCGTGCAGGGGCGGATCGAGCAGCCGGATCGTGACCGGCAGCCCCTCCATGGCCTCGAAGGTGGCCTTGTAGTCCTTTTTCACGAAGGGGTAGAGCTCGTCCAGCGCCGCCCGCCGAGCCTCCACGCTGCCCGACATGATCATCTTGCGGAGCAAGAACAGCGGCTCGTCCGAGCCCTCGCCGTAGAACATGTGCTCCGTGCGGAACAGGCCGATGCCCTCGGCGCCGAAGGCGCGGGCCTTGGCCGCGTCCTGGGGCGTCTCGGCGTTGGTGCGCACCTTGAGCCGCCGGAACTCGTCGGCAAAGGACATGAACTCCTGGAACCGCGGATTCTCGGTGGAGTCCATCATGGGCAGCCGCCCCTCATAGACCAGCCCCTTGGTGCCGTTCAAGGTGAGCACGTCGCCCTCCCGGAAGGTCTTGCCAGCCACCTTGATCGTCCTACTGGACACGTCGATCTTGAGCATCCCGGCGCCCACGATGCAGCACTTGCCCCAGCCCCGGGCCACGAGCGCGGCGTGGCTCGTCATGCCGCCCCGGGCGGTGAGGATGCCCTTGGCGGCGCGCATGCCCTCCACGTCCTCCGGGTTGGTCTCCTCGCGCACGAGCAGCACCTGCTTGCCGTCACGGACCCACTGCACCGCGTCGTCGGCCGTGAAGACGATCTGACCGACGGCGCCGCCGGGACCGGCCGGCAGACCCTTGGCCACGGCCATGGCGGTCGCCTCCGCCTTGGGATCCACCACCGGGTGCAACAGCTCGTCGAGCTGCGCCGGCTCCACCCGCAGGACCGCGGTCTTGTGGTCGATGCGGCCCTCGGCCAGCATGTCCATGGCCATGTTGAGGGCCGCCGTGCCCGTGCGCTTGCCCGTGCGGGTCTGCAGCATCCAGAGCCGACCGTCCTGGATGGTGAATTCGATGTCCTGCATGTCCCGGAAGTGATCCTCGAGGCCGTCCCGGATCCCGTGCAGCTCCTTGTACACCTTGGGCATGGCCTTCTCGAGGGACGGCAGGTGCCGGTTTTGATCGTTGCTGGTGGCGTCGTTCAAGGGGTTGGGGGTCCGGATGCCGGCCACCACATCCTCGCCCTGGGCGTTGACCAGCCATTCGCCGTAGAACTTGTCGTCCCCGGTGGCTGGGTTCCGCGTGAAGGCCACGCCCGTGGCCGAGTTGTCCCCCATGTTCCCGAACACCATGGCCTGTACGTTCACCGCCGTGCCCCACTCGTCCGGGATGTTCTCGATGCGGCGGTAGGACACCGCTCGCTTGCCGTTCCAGGAGCTGAACACCGCCCCGACGCCGCCCCAGAGCTGCTCCATGGGGTCGTCGGGGAACTCCTTGCCGAGCACCTCGCGGATCCGGACCTTGAACCGCTCGGCAAGGTCCTTGAGCTCGGCGGCGGTGAGCTCGGCGTCGCTGGCATAACCCTGGGCCTCCTTCACCTCGCCCAGCATCGAGTCGAGCTGATGCCGGATGCCTTTACCCTCCGCGGGCTCGAGGCCGGCGCCCTTCTCCATGACGACGTCGGAGTACATCATGATCAACCGCCGGTAGGCGTCCCAGACGAAGCGTTCGTTGCCGCTCTTTTTGATCATGCCGGGGATCGTGGCCGAGCACAGGCCCGCGTTGAGCACCGTCTCCATCATGCCGGGCATGGACTTCCGGGCCCCGGATCGCACCGACAGGAGCAGCGCATTGTCCGGGTCGCCGAACTTGGCGCCCATGATCTCCTCGACCTTGGACAGGGCCTGCTTCGTCTGAGCCTCGAGCTCCGGGGGATAGGTCTCGCCGTGCTCGTAGTAGTACGTGCACACGTCGGTCGTGAGCGTGAAGCCCGCCGGCACCGGAATGCCGAGGTTGGCCATCTCGCACAGGTTGGCGCCCTTGCCCCCCAGCAGGTTCTTGTCTGTGGCGGAGCCGTCGGCCTTGCCGCCGCCAAAGCTGTACACGTACTTGCTCATCTCAATGCCTCCTCTGCCGCGTCACCGCGGAGCTCGGTAGGAGCCCAATCCACGATTTGATTCAGCTCGCGATCATCTTGAAATCCGCCACCCGCCGGAAGAGCGCGTCCACGGCTGCCAGCAGGGCCAGCCGGTTGGCGCGCAGAGCGGCATCATCGTCCATAACTTTCACTTTGTCGAAGAAGTCGTCAACCGGAGATCGCAGCCCGGCCAGGATGGCGAGCGCGTCCTCATAGCGGCGCTGCGCGGCCAGCGTGGTCACCTGATCCCGGGCCGCGAGATAGCGATCGTGCAGCGCCCGCTCGGCGTCGGCCTCGAACCGGTCGGGCTGCACCTCGCCCAGGTCCAGGTCCGCCTGCTTCAGGATGTTCATCCGCCGGAAGGTGGTGGCCAGCGCCGCGTACTCGTCGGTTTGCCCAAAGGCCTGCACCGCGGACACCCGCAGCGCCAGATCCAACGGGTCGTCCCCGCCGGCGCTCAGCACGGCCTGCACGAGCTCTGCCGTGGCGGTTTCACCGAGCAGGCCGCGCAGTCGCTCGAGCAGAAAGGCCACCACCTCGTCCACGTCCGCTGTGACCTGGGTGTGAAGCCCGGCGGCCTCCCGCACGAGCTCGGCGAGGGAGACGCTGATTTTCCGCTCGAGCAGCACCCGCAGCAGTCCGAGGGACGCACGCCGCAGCCCAAAGGGATCCCCTCCCCCCTTGGGCTTGAGGCCGGCGCCGATACAGCCCACCAGCGTGTCCAGCCGATCCGCCGCGCTCAGGGTCGCGCCCTCGGCGCCCGGGGGCAGCTCGTCCCCGGCCCCCTTGGGCTGGTAGTGCTCGAGGATGGCGTCCGCCACTGCCGGCGGCTGCCCGGCGGCCAGCGCGTAGTGCCGCCCCATGACCCCCTGTAGATCTGGAAACTCACCCACCATGTGGGTGACCAGGTCCGCCTTGCACAGCCCGGCCGCGGCCTGTACCGTGGGGCCGTCGGCGCCGAACCGCGGCGCCAGGGAGGCGCCCAGGCGCTGCAGCCGGAGGGCCTTCTCCGCCACGGTTCCCAGCTTGGCCTGGAACACCACCGCGGTCAGCGCCTTGGCGCGCTCGGCGAGCCCCACCTTGAGGTCCTCGTCCCAGAAGAACCGCGCATCTGCCAGCCGGGCCGCCAGCACCCGCTCGTTTCCGCGCACGGCCACGTCCAGGTCCCGCACCTCGGTGCCGAGCACCGTGATGAACCGGTTCGCCAGGCTGCCGTCGGCGCGCTCCATGGCAAAGTAGCGCTGGTGGCCGCGCATGGCCGAGACGATCACCTCCCGCGGCACCGCGAGGTAGGACTCGTCAAAAGTCCCGCACACCGCCGTGGGCCACTCCACCAGGTTCGCGACCTCGCCGAGCAGCGCCTCATCGGGAATCACGCGCGCGTCGTGGGCGGCCTCGAGCGCGCCGATCTGCGCCTGGATGGCCTCCCGCCGGACCGCCGGATCCGGCATCACGTGGACCTGCGCCAGCACGTCCTCATAGTCGTCGGGCGAGCCCACCACCACGGGCTCGGCCGCCAGGAAGCGGTGCCCCCGGGTGGCGTTGCAGGACTGCACGCCCGCGTATTCCAAGGGCAGCAAGTCGTCCCCGAACAGGGCGAGCAGCCAGCGCAGCGGGCGTACGAAGCGCTCGGAGCGCTCGCCCCAGCGCATGGACTTGCGGAAGCCCAGCCCGGCGATCACCTCCACCAGGAGCGCGGGCAGCACCCTCCGCGCATCCTGCCCGGCCACGATCCGCCGCCCGGTGACATAGCGGCCCTTGGGCGTCTCCACCAGCCTCAGCTCCGCCACCGTCACTCCGGCCTTCTCGGCGAACTTCTCCGCCGCCTTGGTCGGGTTCCCCTCCCCGTCGAAGGCCACGCGCTCAGGAGGGCCGGTGAGCTCCTCCTCCAGGTCCGGCTGCCGCTCGGCCACGCCGCGGACTCGCACCGCCACCCGCCGCGGCGTGCCCCACACCGTGACGCTGCCGAACTCCAGCCGGGCAGCCGCCAGCTTCGACGTCAGCGACTGTGGCAGCTCCCCCAGCGCCCGGTCGAGCTCTCCCGCAGGGATCTCCTCGGTGCCCAGCTCGAGCAGCAGGTCCCTAGCCACGGTGCACCTCCTCCGGCGAACCGCCCTCGGTCTTCTTCTTGTTCTTCTTTTTGGCGGTCTTCTCCGCGGCCGCGGCGAGGGCCCGCCGCTCCTGGTCCGCACGGACCCGACCGGCCTCACCCAGCAGCGGGTAGTGGAGCTCTCGGCGCAGATTCAGGTACGCCTTGGCCACGGCGAAGGCCATGGTGCGCACCCGGAGAATGAACCGTTGACGCTCGGTCACGCTGATGGCCCCGCGCGCGTCGAGCACGTTGAACAGGTGCGAGCACCGCAGGGTGCAGTCGTAGGCCGCCATGACACAGCCCGCGTCGATGGCCCGCCGCGCTTCGGCCTCACACTGGTCGAACTGGGCGAAGTGCATGTCGATGTCGGCGACCTCGAAGTTGTACCTCGAGCGCTCCACTTCGTCCTGATGATGCACCTGCCCGTAGGTGATCCCCGGCGCCCACTCCAGGTCGTAGACGCTGTCCACGCCCTGCAGGAACATGGCGATGCGCTCCAGCCCGTAGGTCAGCTCGACGCACACCGGATCCATCTCGATGCCCCCCGCCTGCTGGAAGTAGGTGAACTGCGTGATCTCCATGCCGTCGGCCCACACCTCCCAGCCCAGCCCCCAGGCGCCCAGGGTCGGTGACTCCCAATCGTCCTCCACGAACCGCAGGTCGTGCACCAGCGGATCGATGCCCAGGGCCCGCAGGCTGTCGAGGTACTGGTCCTGTACGTCGTCCGGGCTCGGCTTGAGGATCACCTGGAACTGATAGTAGTGGCCCAGCCGGTTCGGGTTCTCCCCGTAGCGGCCGTCAGTGGGGCGCCGCGACGGCTCCACGTAGGCCACGCGCCAGGGCTCCGGGCCGAGGGACCGCAGAAAGGTCGCCGGGTTGAAGGTTCCCGCACCCACCTCCAGATCGTAGGGCTGCACCACCAGGCAGCCCCGCTCCGCCCAGAAGCGTTGCAGGGTCAGGAACACGTCTTGGAATCTCACGTCGGTCTCCGCTCCTTCACCGGGCCGATCACGCGGCGCCGGTCACGAAGGCCCAACCTATGGTGAAAGCCTGCGCGAGGCAAGAGGGAAGGACCGCGGTCAGGTCTCCGTCCTCCGTCCAGTCCCGGTCTTCGGAGAGCCGCCGTAGGAAATCGGGGGAAATCGGTGGCGCAGAGGGTTCGGGTCGGGTTAAATATCTTTCATGAAACAACGGGCGATCCAGTGGCTGGTGCTGTTGTCACCACTGCTCTGCTCCCCAGCATCCCCTGGGTGCCGGCGGGCCGAAAAGCAGCGCGGCGTGGATCCGACGCTCCAGTCAGCCCCACGGACCGACGCCCCGGGCAGGGCCGCTCCCGGTCGCTCCGGGGCCGCCCCGGCGGACGCGCCGCCGACCTTGCCCGCCATGGCTCCGGACAAGGACGCGCCCAAGAAAAACGCGCCCGAGAAAAACGCGCCCGAGAAAAACGTGTCCAAGAAAAACGCGCCCAAGGTGCTCGAGCCGGATCCCCCCGGGCCCGTCACGGTGGTGCAGGCCGGCGTCGCCCCGCGGCTGAAGCTGCGCTACCGGCTGAAGGAGGGCGAAACCCTGGTGTGGCATTCGTTCATCCGCCAGGTCACCGAGGTGCGAAAGGAAAAGCAGTGCCCGGCTCCGGGGGCGAAGCTGCCGCCCCACAAGGCCGTCCGCACCATCCCGATGTCCTACCGCGTGGACATCATCAGCAAGGTGGACAGCGCCGACGACACCACCTACGACCTGAGCTCCCGGTTCGCGAACGTGACCATGTCGCTCCCGCCCGCGCTCACGAGCCGCGAGCAGCTGCTCAAGACGGTCATCGGCAACATCAGCTACACCACCCGGATGACCCACCAGGGCCGCATCCAGCGCTTTCAGCTGGGCAAGCTCACGACCGCGGGCCTCCGGGAGCTGCAGAAGCGGCTCCGCGCGCCCCTCGGCCACCTCCAGCCGGTCCTGCCGGACGAGGCCGTGGGCGTTGGTGCCCAGTGGGTCCACCTGCGCACGCTCCCCCTCCTCCAGCCGGGAGGTCGCATCGACGCCACCTACGAGACGCGCTACAAACTCACCGCCCTCCCCACCGCCGCCGGCAAACAGGTGGTATCCCTCGCGGCCTCCACCCGGATGACCCTGACCGGCAACCTCATGGGGCACCCCTTCCAGGGCCGCGGCACCGGGGAGAGCCGACTCCTTCTGGACGCCCGCCGGGGGGTGCTGCGGAGCGCCCGGGGCAGCTCGCATATCTGCAGCGCGGTCCTCGAGCGCTCCTCCACGAACCGCACGAGCTTCGAGCAGACCCTCAAGGACGCGGCCGCCCCTGCGCCCGCCACCGCCCCTGCACCCTCGCCGAAGCGGGCGGCTCCGGCAACTCCACGCGCGGCAACGCCGGCCATGAAGACCCCGTAGACTGAGTGCCTAGAGCTCGAGCAGCACCGACATGGGACGCGGTCGCGCGACCTCCATGTCTTTCTTCTTGCGCCGCTTGCGTTTCTTGCGCGTCTCCGCGTCGGGCAGGAGCTCCACCGGGAGGGTGAGCGCCTGGGCGAGCACGATGGGGATGGTCCGGGGGAGATAGCCCTTCGCGGTGATCGTCACCTCTTCGCGCCGGCTGGATGGGGGCAGGACCGCCTGGAAGATGGGTCCCTGCTGGACCTCGCTCCGGAAGGTGATCGTCGACTTTGCGCGCTTCGGGCTAACCCGAATGGTCAGCATCACGCTCGAGGCGGTGGCCGGTCGCTGGGGCATCACGGGACGGGGCCTCGGGCGCGGCGGTCGCATCCCCTGCGCCTGCGTCCCGGGTGCAGGTCCGGTCGGGGGCGATTTCGCGGGGTCGCGCTTCGGCCAGGCCAGCATTGCCACCAGCGCTGCGAGCAGGAGAATGCCGGCCGTACCGAGGACGTAGAAGACTGGTGAAACGCCTCGACCCGGCAGCGCGCCTTCCGCCCCCGGCGTTTCGAGCTGAATCGACGACGACGTCTCGTCGCCAATGGCTTCAATGCCTTGGAGCGGCGTGTCCGTGGTGTTCGCCAAGGCGCGCCGCACCATGCGGTCCTTGATCCGCTTGCGCTCGTAGAACAGGTCCTCCATCAGCCCGGAGAGCTGTTTGCGGCCGGGGCGCAGCTTGCGGAGCAAGAGCAGCTCGTCGAGCGCCTCCGCCAGCTCCTCCGCCGTCTCGAATCGGGCCTCACGATCCCGCGCCAGGGCGCACTGCACGATGACGTCCAGCTCGCCGGGCAGATCGTCGCGCACCTTGTGCAAAAAGGGCACGCGCGCGGCGCGCACCTGCAACAAGGTGGCGGCTTCGGTGGCCTCCTTGAACAGCCGTTGCTGGGTGACGGCTTCGAACAGGACCGTCCCCAGGGAGAAGATGTCGGAGCGCCGGTCGACGACGATCCCCGAGGCCTGCTCGGGCGACATGTAGCTCACTTTGCCCTTGAGCTTCCCGGCTCCGGTGTCGGTGAGCTTTTCGGCGGCGTAGGCGATCCCGAAGTCCACGAGCTTGACGTGCCCGTCGTAGCTGATCAGCACGTTCTGGGGCGAGACGTCCCGGTGGATCACGCCCAGCGGCTCCCCCTCATGGGAGCGCAGCTCGTGCGCCGCGTGCAGCCCCTTGGCCACGTCGGAGACGATCCGGACGGCGATGGGCCAGGGCAGCGGGTCCTTCCGGCGCCGCGCGGCGTTGATCATGTCCTTGAGGGTCTGTCCGTGGACGTATTCCATGGCGATGAAGTAGGAGTCGTCGATCACGCCGAGGTCGAAGGTGGCCACGACATTCGGGTGATGAATGAGCGCCGCGATCCGGGCCTCGTCGCGGAACATGGAGATGAACTCCGCGTCGCCCGTCAGGTGCTCGTGGATCTTCTTGACGGCGAGCAGCTTCTCGAACTTCTTCGGTCCCAGGATCCGGGCCAGGAACAGGGTGGCCATGCCGCCGGTGCCCATCTGCATCAGCAGCTCGTAGCGCCCGAACTTCTTCCGCACCACCGGGTGCACCGCGGCGAACTCGCCCGTGGTCGTGATGGGGTCCAGCACCTCGCTCGACGCGGGTCGACGGGGCAGGCGCGAGGACGGAGTGCCGGGCAGCGGCGGCGTCATCGTCGGCGCCAACATCGGCGCTTCGCCCTGCTCCGGGGCGGCGGCGCCGCCGGTCGGCGCGGGCGACTCGTCAACGGGCGAATCTCTTTCCGGGGCCGGCGTAGGCTTGGGATCCGCCTTGCCGCCCGGAAGAGATTTCAGCCTCGGTTTGCGTCCGTCGCTCATCTGCGTTTCTCGCAGTCGGCTGCGCGGTGACCTCTCGGAGCTTTTGATCCATGGTATCTCGTATTCCAAAATGATCAAAGTCGAGGCTCCTGTCGCGACAGGCGAGGCCCCCCCCGGGTCGGCCAGAAACCCGTGTGGGGAGGGCAGATTCGTGGTAGTTCCCAGGTGAGCAACGACGCGGCGTCCGATGGACGCCCCAGCGGAGGATACGATGCGAGGCTGGTCGAAAGAGGAGCACCAAGACAAGCGGCTGATGGCCCCTTGCGGGCTGTACTGCGGGACCTGTGGGGTGTACGTCTCTCACCGGGACGGAAACACCAAGTTCCGTGACCTGCTGGCGCGGCTGTACGGCTCCGCGCCCGAGGAGACGAAGTGCCTCGGCTGCATGCAGGCCGACCCGCCGGAGTGTCTCTACGGCTTCTGCACCCAGTGCGCCATTCGGGCGTGCGTGCGGGACAAGGGGCTGTACTCCTGCCACCAGTGCGACGAGTGGCCCTGCGACCACATCGAGAACTTCATCCTGCCGGTCGGGCGCCGCGTCATGCTGCGCGCCATCCCGCGCTGGCGGGCGCTCGTGGAGGCGCTCGGTGACGAGTCGGGGAGCGTCGCGTGGGCCCGCGCCGAGTGCGAGCGCTACCACTGCCCGGACTGCGGCGACCCCCTGTTCCGGGGGGCCACGACGTGCCGCACCTGCCGGCGAGAGGTCGCCGACGAGCTGGACGGCCGGAACGAGTGAGGCGGAGCACGACGTGCGACGGTTGACCACGGATATCGCCGGCAGCTCCGAGGGTCCGACCCGCAAACCGGCCGAGCTCCGGCAGCTGCGCCAAGCGCTCCGAGAGGTGCGGGCCACCGGGGCGCACTCGGCGGACGAACGAGCACTGGCCACGGTGCTGCGGTCCAGCCGCGAGCAGCTCGCGTCGGCGCTCGGCTCCCTCACCGCTTGTGCTGGCTGCGCGACGCCCTACCCGCTCCCGGCGAGCCAGTGGCCCGGCGGCTTCTGCTGCAGCGGCCGGACCGACGCCCTCTTCGACGAGGGCGAGCTCGCCGCCCTGCACGCCTCCGGGACCCGCCCACGCCACCTCCGTCCGCCCCGCGCCGCACGCGCCGGCTGCCTGTTCCGCGGCCCGGCCGGCTGCTCCCTCCCGCCCCGACACCGGCCCAACCAGTGCCTGCGCTACCTCTGCCGTGACGTACAGCACGAGCTTCACGCACGCCGGGCGCTCGCCAGGGTGGAGGAGCTGTGCCAAGAGAACAAGGCCTTGTTCGAACGACTCCTGCGGCTTCGGAAAGACCGCCTCGAGCGCTCCTTCTGCGACAATCTCGCCACACGGATTCGATAGACGAAGTCCACAATGATCCTGTCTCCGCGAGCGCTCTGGTGTGCTAGCATGGCCGCATGTTTCGCGTCGCTGTCCTAGGGTTCACAGTTGCACTCTGCTTCGGGGCGCGCGCAGGAGCCGGTGCGGCTCCGCAGCAGCCTGACGAGTCGCCTCCATCGCAACAGAAACAGATCCAGCGCTCGGCCCGGCTCCAGCCCCCGCCCCAGCCCCAGCCCCAGCTTCAGCTCCAGCTTCAGCTCCAGGCGCCCGCGACGCGCCTCACGCTCACCCAGGGACAGCAGCGGGTGGCCTTTCTCTCGGGCGGGGTCATCAAGCCGCTGTACATGCTGCTGACGCTGCTGTTGCTGCTCTTCTTCTGGCGGTCCCGGGCCACGGATCTCCGGCTCCTGTGGCACGGCCTGCTGTGGTTTCTGGTGGGGGAAACCTTCTGCGCCGTGAACTACTACTTCCACTCCCCGGGGATCGTCTATCCAGTCGACCTGCTGCATGGGGTCGGCATGGTGGCGATGTCGGCGCTCATCCCCTGGGGCCTGTACCGGCTCTTCGACGACCGGGTGATGCACTTCGCCGATCCCGAGCAGAAGTGCCAGGCGCAACGGCTCTGCGGGAGGTGCTGGAAGCGGGACGACGTCGCGTGCAACCCCCACCGGCTCATGTACTTCCTGGTGGTGGCCCTGGCCGCGGTGTCCCTGATGCCGCTGTCAAAGGACCTCCCGGACGCGCTGATCGTGACCAAGGTGTTCGGCAGCGACGTGGACTACGGCGCGCCCCTTGTAAACCACTTGGTGGAGCTGCGGCTGTACCCGATCCTCGGGGCCGTCGGCTTCGGCATGACGCTGCTGCTGCTGCTGGGGGGGCCCAAGTCGGTGCGCCGCGCCGAGCCGGTGTTCTTCGTCTCCCTGGGGCTTCTCTCCTACTCCATGCTGCGCTTCCTGCTCATCTCCACCTTCGGTGACACGCTCTGGTGGTCCGACTTCTGGGAGGAGACCACCGAGCTGTGCATGGTCATCGCCTTGGGGATGCTCCTGGTGCTGTTCCGAGAGCGCCTGGAGATCCGGGCGCCGAAGAAGCGGCCGGCGGAGAGCTGACCGCATGCGGATCCGGCTCATCCAGCCGCCCCTCGTCCAGCCCCGCTATCGCCAGCTCACGCTCCCGGTGGTGGGCGCCGAGCTCGCGGCCCAGGGGCTCGACGTGCAGACCTCGGACGAGAACGTGGAGGACGTGGATCTGTCCGGCGTGGATCTGGTGGGCATCACCTGCCACGTGTACAACGCGCCCCGGGCGTTCGAGCTCGCCCGGTCGTTCCGGCTCCGGGGCATCCCGGTGATCCTGGGCGGCACCTTCCCGACCGTGGCGCCCGAGCTGGTCGCGCCCCACTGCGACAGCGTGGTGGTGGGTGAGCTCGAGGGGCAGGCCGCCGAGCTCGTGGGCGACGCCCGGGCGGGCCGGCTGAAGCCCCGCTATCAGGCCGAGACGCCCCCCTCCCTGGCCCACACGGTCAGGCCGGACTTCTCGCTGCTCCGAAGCGACCGCTACCTGCGGTTCAACTTCCCCCTCGAGGTGTCCCGGGGCTGTCGCTTTCGCTGCACCTTCTGCACCACGCACACGCTCTTTCCCAAGCCGCGCACCCGCTCCCTGGCCGACATCGAGCGCGACCTCGGCCAGCACGACCACGGCCAGGTCGAGCTCATCGATGTGAACTTCCTGAACGACCCGGCCTTCTTCAAGCAGGTGGTGCCGCTGCTGGGCGCGGCAGACATCCCCGGCTGGTTCGGGCAGACCACGGTGTGGGATCTGGCCGACGACCCGGCCCTGCCCGAGCTCTTCGCGGCGAGCCGCTGCCGGGCCCTCTTCGTGGGGCTGGAGACGGTGACCCAGGAAGGGCTGCGGTCCCTCCACAAGCAGTGGAGCCGGCTCGAAGCCTTCCGGGACGTGGTCCAGCGGTACCAGGACGCCGGCATTCTGATCCAGGCCGGGCTCATCGTGGGCCTGGACAGCGACGACCCGGACGTCCTCGCGCGCACCGCGGACCTGCTCGAGAAGCTGCGCGTGCACACGGCCTCGGTGACGTTTCTACACTTCTACCCCGGCACCAAGCCCTACGAGACGCTCCGCCGGGAAGGCCGCCTGCTCACCGAGGACTGGCGGGACCTCGACGGCAACCGCCCGACCATCCGCCCGACAGGCATGTCGGTGGACTCGCTGAAGCAGGAGGTCCGGCGCTTTCTCGAACGAATGTACAGCGTGCGCTCCATCGCCCGGCGCGGCCGCCACCGCGGCACGCGCCGCTTCCCCTCGCAGCTCGCCCACCATCTGGCGATCAACACCGCGCTCCGGACCTACTACAAAGACCTGGTCCGGGATTGGGACCGCGGCCCCGCCGCCGAGGAGCGCTACATGCAACGCCCCCCCGAAAGCCGCACAGAACAACTCGTAGCCAACACCTCCACCCGCCTCATCGAACGCCTCTGGAAGCGCTAGAGCGGCGATCAGTTTGAGCTCCCGTCGCCGGATCGGGCGGCATACGGCTGTCTGCGGTGTCGTTCCTCAGTCAAATATGGCCCGATATTCTCCCTCGTCACTCCTTGCATCCAGCCGCATGGCGCTCCGCCCGGCTC
>JBDRSE010000162.1:0-38381 GCA_043825095.1 bacterium | reverse complement strand
GGGCGGGTGATCCGCGGCCCCCGGGAGCAGGGTGTGATCGTGCTCTTCGGCCGGCGCTTCGCCGAGCCGCGCTACCGGGAGCTGCTGCCCGGCTACTGGCAGGACGAGGCCCAGGAGGTGGACGACCCCGTGCCCGTGGTGGAGGCGTTCTGGAAGCGCACCATGGGGGCGGCGTGAGCGCGGCCGGGCGGCTGCGCGGGCCGGTGCGCTTCAAGCTCTCCATGGCGGCCTGGCGGGTGATCAGCCAGGGCTACGGCCGGTTCGACGCCCGGGAGCTGGCCGAGCTGCTCCGACAGCACGGCTTCACGAGCCTTCGGCTCGAGGAGACCCTGGGCGGCCTGGGCTGGCTGGTGGTGTGTTATCGCGGGGGGCCGTCGTAGGAGGCCGCGGCCCGGGCCTGGAGGAGCGGGAGCACGATGTGCTCCTCGTTCTCGATGTTCCGGGCCGGGCTGAGGCTGATGGCCCGCAGCGCGGAGCGCAGCACGGTGTACAGCCAGTTGAGGGAGCGGTCCACGAAGTCCACAAAGCGACCGAAGACCTTGCCCAACGGCTCGTACAGCCACATGGCCCCGTAGAGCAGCACCATGGTGTTGAACCACCACTGGAGCGCGAAGGCGATCACGAGGAGCCAGATCAGCGCCAGCACCACCAGCAGCGTGCGGCGGAGCAGCATCACGCCGGGGATCAGGTAGACCACGCTGAGCACCCTGCGCAGGGGGGTGCGCCGGACCGCGAGCTGTCGGCCCATGCGGTGCTCCACCACGCCGGCGACCGGATCCAGGGCCAGGAGCAGCAGGGCGATGCACGGCAGCAGGAGCTGCGCGCCGCGGGCGCTGCGTAAAAGCAGCGCCAGGACCCCCGGCATGAGGATCTCGAGGCCCAGGGCGAGCAGGAACAGGAGCAGCAGGATCATCTGCACGATGTAGGTGGCGCGCCAGATGGTGACCAGGCGGCGAAGGCGTGTCAGGATCACCTCCGGGCGCGGATTCTGATCGGCGAGGGTCATGGGGCGTCTTGATAGCACATCACCGCTCGGTGGACCAGCAGGGGGCAGGGCAGGGGTGTGATTCAGCCCCCTTGGTGCTGACCGCCCGGACGCCCTCCGCGCGCAGCGCGGGTTTTCCCCTGGGGGAAACTGGAAAAGGGGGACTTGAGCCACGAAGTGGCGGATCCATTTCCCCTTGGCAACGAAGCTCGGATTGCGCTACAGGTTTCGTGACTGCCACGAAATCACGCCGAAGCTACCGTACACGGGGATTCACCAAGGGGTAGCGATCACACCCGCAGGGCAGGATCGACGCCGGCGGCCGGTAGCATGGGGCGCGGGTCGGGGGTTCTCTTGACCCCTTGCGGACGTCGTGCTCAAAAGGACAGGTGATCGGGACCATGCCTCGGAGATTCGGAGTGTCGTTGGCCGGCGTCATGGCGTTGGCGCTGCCGGCGCTTCTCGGCCCGGCCGAGGCCGGCGCGGGCCCCTCCCCCGGGACGAGGGCGGTGTGGGAGCAGTGTCGTGCCGAGCGCCGGACGCCCTCCTCAGGCGCGCCTCGCGGTGGAGCTCCGCTGTTCGACGTGGCGACGTGCGTGCAGGGCCGCACCCTGCGGCTCGGCGACATCGAGTCGAAGCGCGGCGATGACGCGGCGGCCCTCCGGATGCTCGACGCGGCGCCGTCGGGGGGGCTGTTGGGCGAGCACATCCTGGAGCGGAGGGCGGCGTTGGCCGCGCGGTTGGGCCGTCCGCACCTCGCGGCCCGGTTGTATGGTCGTCTGGCGCGTCGGCGCGGCGGTCTGTTCGCGGATCGCGCGGCGCTGGCCCGGGCCGAGCTGTTGCTGCAGACCTCTGCCTGGGGGGATGCGGCCAGGCAGTACCGTCGGCTCCGAACGCTCTTTCCCCGCTATCCCGATCCGGTCCCGTTTCTCTACGGCGAGGCGAACGGGTTGCTGTTGCAGGGGCGGATCCCCCAGGCGTCCACCCTGCTTCGGCGCGTGGTGGTAGACTACCCGGCCTCGTCCGAGGCCGCGGCCGCGGGCCGGGTGCTGGCCGCGCTTCGTCGGGACGGCCGGGCGATCCCGGAGCTGTCGCCCCCGGAGCTGGCCGATCAGGCGCTGAGGCTCGGTCGGACCGGAAGCGTTGCGCCGGCGCTGGAGGCCCTCCGGGCGCTGAGGTCACGTCCCGGTGTGAGCCCGACCGGGCTGGCGCTGCGGCAGGCGCAGGTGCTGCTGGCGAACTACCGCTACGCCGAGGCGGTGGGCCTGTTGGACCACGTGCGGGACAAGGGGACTCCCGCCCAGAAGTGGCTGGCCCAACGGCGGCTTCCCAAGGCGCTGCGTCGCGCCGGGCTGCTGGACCGGCTGGTGAAGCGGGCGCTGGCGGCTCTGCAACGGCGGGCCGGTCCGGAGGCCCACTTCGAGCTCGCCCGGGTGCGCGTGCTCCGGGGGGAGTACCGCGAGGCCGCTGCCCGGCTGCGCCGGTCCGGTCCGGGGCGCAACAGGACCCTGTTCGCCGCCTACGTCGCCTTCCGGATCCGGGACTTTCGCCGCGCGGCGAAGGTGTTGAATCAGCTCGAGGCGCAGCCGACGCTGCGCGCGGCGGCGCGGTACTGGCTGGCGCGTACCCGGTATGAGCAGGGTCGGAAATCGCTTGCGGTCGGCCTGCTGCGAGAGCTGGCGACGGCGACCCCGCTGGGCTACTACGGAGCCCTGGCCCGGGCTCGGCTGCGAAGCTGGGCCGCGCGCCAGGAGCCTGTGGTGGCGCCCATGGAGCCGCTTTACCGCCCGCCCCGCTGGTCCCAACCGCGCCGGATCGCGGTCAGCCTGCTGGAGCACCGGAGACGGGATCCGCGGCTCGCCCGGACCGCTGCGCTGCTCTATTTCGGGCACCCGGAGCGCGCGCTGGCAGAGCTTCGAGTCGTGGCCCGGGACTATCTGCTCCGGGTTGCCGGTGGGGCGCGGGCGCGCTTTCTACGCCCCATCTCCCGCGAGGAGGCCTACCGCGGCGTGCGCCACCTGGCCACCCCGAGGTTGGAGCGAGGCCCCCCACGACCGCTGGGACCGCGGCCCGCGCTCGGGTTGGAGCGCGCGCTGTGGCGGGCCTTCGTCGCCTTGGGCGATCCGTACATGGCCAACCGGTTCGGCCGGCGGGGCACGGATCACCCGCGGCTGCGGATCCCGCGCCCCTACGGCGGCCTGGTGCGCCGGCACGCCCGCGTGGCGAAGCTCCCGCCGGGCTGGGTCTGGGCCATCATGACCGTGGAGAGCGCCTACTGCGCCCAGGTGGTCTCCCACGCCGGCGCCCTCGGTCTGCTGCAGATCATGCCCCTCACCGGCCGTCGTATCGCGGCCGCCCTCGGCGCGCGGACCTTTCGGCTCGAGCAGCTCTTCGATCCCGAGGTGAACATCCGCTACGGGGTCTGGTACCTAGGTCAGCTGGTGCGAAAGTTCTCCGGGCAGCTCGCCCTCGCCGCCGCCGCTTACAACGGCGGGCCCCACAACGTGGTCCAGTGGCTGGTCCGGCGCGGCCGGCGGAGCGAGCTGGACGAGTTCGTGGAGGAGATCCCGCTTCGGGAGACGCGCAGCTATGTCAAGCGCGTCATCGGGCTCGCGGCCCGCTACGCCGTGGAGCTCGGCGAGCCCTACCGCGACCTGGTGAAGCTCCGCATCGATCCTCGGATCGGCAGCGACATCGATTTCTAGGCTGTAGGCCAAGAGCTTCTGGGAATATCCTACCTCCAGGATTCGTTCTCTTCCTCAGACGTCTCGGCCCTATCAGGGGCGAAAAACATTGAAAAGTGAGCCGCTTCGGCATACAACTCCTACCCTGTTCCAGCCCGCCTCCTGCAGGGTTTTCCCGGGCTGGTCGTAGGAGCGACCCAATGGCCAGAGTGCTGGCGTGGCATGCGATGCTGCTGGGGTTGCTGGTCCAGACCGGACCGGCAGCTGCGGCAGGATCTGCCCCCGCCGCCCCTCCGGCGGTCGCCAAGGCGGAGCAGGCTCGGCCTCTGTGGTCCATCTGCGGGCCGCGAAATCAGCGCGTTGTTGCCCATCGGGCCAAACAGGGCAAGAAATCCAAGTATTTAGAATCACGGCCAGTTTGGACAGATTGCGCCCTGATCGGCGGGGCGGAGCCCGCCATGCCGGCCTCTTCGGCGGGCATGGGTGTCGGGGTCGGCATGTCGAGTGAGGATGACGAGGAGCCCCCGGTCTGCACCGACGACGCGCGCTGCAGCCCGGTGCCCACGGAGCGCTCCGCAGGCGTCTACGTGTTCCGTGTGGTCAAGGCCATCGCACTGCCGGCGCAGCTTCTGCCGTGCCGAGCGGTTGACGTCGCGGTCCCTCCCGGGTGTATCGGGAGGGCTGATGATGGATATCCCTCTACCCCCTTCGAGCCGCCGCGACGGTGGCGCCTGCCGGTTTCGGCGTAGGGTCCGACTTTTTCTGAGTTGACCCCGTGTTCCACTGCTGCGCCCCGCGCGGTCCGGTGGTCCACGGGGACGTGGTTTCACGACGCGCCCACGGGCGCGTCCCGTACAGATACCGCAGACGAGTTAAGGAGACAAAATGGCTCATCAAAACAAAGCAGAAGGTGTGCCGGTTCCAACGGTGGTGATCTCGGTGATCGCCGTCTTCGTAGCCGGGCTCCTCATCGGTGGATTTGCGCTGCGCTTCGGCAGCAAGGGCAGCAAGGACTGTGACTGCAGCGAGGGGACGGCGGCCCCGACCGCCGACGCTGACAAGCGCTATCGGATCTATCCGCGGCCGCACAACCCGGCCAAGGGGCCCCGGACGGCCAAGGTCACGGTGATCGAGGTGTCGGACTTCCAGTGCCCGCACTGCCGTAATGCTTCGGGCACCATGGAGCAGATCCTCAAGGCGTTCCCCCGGGACGTCCGCCTGGTGTTCATGCACAACCCGCTGCCCAATCACCCCGACGCGCGGCTGGGTGCCTTTGCCGCCATGGCGGCCCACAAGCAGGGCAAGTTCTGGGAGTACCACGACCTGCTCTTCCGGAACCCCCGCCAGATGAAGAAGCCGAACCTGCTCGCCTATGCGAAGCAGCTCGGCCTCGACGTGGCCAAGTTCCAAAAGGAAATGGACGATCGGCGCCTGCAGATGCAGGTGAACCAGGATATGCAGCAGCTGCAGCGGCTCGGCGCCCGCGGAACCCCCGCCTTTTTCGTCAACGGCCGGTATGTTCGGGGCAACAAGCCCTTTTCGTACTTCAAGAAGGTCATCGGCGAGGAGATTCGGCACGCCAACAAGCTGCTCAAAAGCGGTGTGGCGCGCGCGCAGCTCTATCGGGAGATCATGAAGACCGCCGAGTTCCGGATCGGCGGCAAGGGCGACGACAAGCGCGCCGGCCGGGATGGCAACAAGCGTCGTCCGCCCCGGGAGGATCCCAACGCCGTGTACAAGGTTCCCACCGAGGGCCGCCCGTTCAAGGGCGCCAAGGACGCCAAGGTGGTCATCGCCGAGTGGAGCGACTACCAGTGCCCCTGGTGCAGCAAGGTGAACCCGCTGCTCGCCGGAGTCCTGAAGAAGTTCCCGAAGGACGTGAAGGTGGTGTGGTTCGACTTCCCGCTGCGGTTCCACAAGCAGGCCATGCCGGCGGCCCAGACGTGCTACGAGGTGTTCAAGCAGAAGGGCAACGCCGCCTTCTGGAAGTGCCATGACAGTGTGTTCGCCAACGCGCGGCAAATCACCGACGAGAACCTGGCCAAGTGGGCCAAGGAGGCCGGCGCGGACCCGAAGAAGGTCGCCGAGGCGATCAAATCCAAGAAGCACGAGCAGGCCGTTCAGGCCTCGATGCGGACCGGGCAGATGATCGGCGTGCGCGGCACGCCCTCGATTGTCGTCAACGGCAGGAAGTACCAAGGACAGCGCGATCCGGAGAGCTTTGCCAAGATGATCGAGGCCGAGATCAAGAAGGCCAACGGCATCATCGGCAAGGGCGGCGTCACGGTGGCGACGTACTACAACCACATCCAGAAGACGGCCCTCGCCAAGGTGAAATACCTGCCCGGCCAGGATGGTCCCGCGGGCAAGGATGGACGTCGTCGTCCCCCGCGGCGGCAGCCCGACCCGAACGCGATCTACAAGGTGACCCTGGACGGCAAGAGCCCCTTCAAGGGTCCGAAGCACGCGTTGGTGACCATCGTCGAGTGGTCCGACTTCCAGTGCCCCTACTGTAAGTGGGCCGCGTGTCTGGCCAATGACATCGCCAAGGCGTATCCGACCCAGGTGAAGGTCGTGTTCAAGAACAACCCGCTCGGCTTCCACAAGCAGGCCATGCCGGCGGCCGAGGCGGCCTATGCGGCCCTGGCCCAGAAGGGCAATAAGGGCTTTTGGTCCATGCACGACAAGCTGTTCCCCATGGACAAGTGCAAGACGCCGATGCCCCACATCCGCGAGTGGCTGCGCGAGCTGCCGCGCCCGGCCCCGACGCTGGACCTGCCGCTGTTCACCAAGTTCGCCGGCGAGCTGGGGCTGAACGTGGCCAAGTTCAAAAAGGACCTCGAGGCGCACACCTACCAGGCGCGGCTCAAGGAAGAGCAGGCCATGGCCGTGAAGCTCGGTGCCCGCGGCACTCCGGCATTCTTCATCAATGGTCTGTACATCCGCGGCGTGCGCCCCTTTGATCGCATGAAGCAGCTCATCGACGAGCAGATCAAGAAGGCGCAGAAGCTGATGGCCGAGAAGAAGATCCCCCTGGCGAAGCTGTATGACGCAATCATCGCCAATGGCGCCACGGCGCCGGTGTACCTCGAGGCGAAGCCGGGCGGTGCCAATCCCCGCATCCAGGTTCGCCCCGGCGGCCGTCCCCGCGGCGGCAAGCCCGGGATCCGGCTCCGTCCCAAAGGCCAGTAGCCCTCCTCATCCCTTCGCGGCAGCGTCCCCGGGACCGCCCGGCGACGCTGCCGCTCATTGCTCCCGTCCCACGACCAAATTCTGCGTCACGCTCCGCAGACGTGACAGATTTGTCAACCTTTCTCGCCACATGCCACGAGCATATGATATTATCCTCCATCGCGGGCAAGGGCGGGATCGGAAACCCGGGTGTGTTGCCTCCCCGAGGCAGGGTCGTCAAATTGGTATCCGAGGTCAAAACCATCGTCATCGCGGAGTCCGCCGAGCTGCTGGGGCCCATCGAGCAGCGCCTCATGGAGCTCGGCATCAAGCCCGAACGGATGATCGGTGTGAGCTTCCTGCCGCCGGAGCCGTTGCCGCACGATCTCCTTTTCTTCGCATTCTCAGCCGATCGCGGCGAGCTCACGACGCTTCTCGACAGGGTGCAAGACAACGCGCAGGTCGTGGCGCTGGTGCCCACGGGCACGGATCTGGCCACGACGGCGTTTCTCCTCGCGGACCAGCGCTGTAACCATGTCCTCCAGACGGACGACGAGCACGGACTGGGGAGGCTCACCACCACCGCCAAAAAGCTGTTGTCGGGGGATATCTTTGGCATCGAGAAGTACCTGCCCGATGCCCAGGAGGTGCACTATTTCCGGCTGGTGAATTATCACGGTCGGAGCGAAGCCATCGACAAGATTGTGGAGTTCGCCGAGGCCTCGAAGGTGCGTCGGCAGGTGCGTCAGACCATTGCGCAGGTCTGCGAAGAGCTGCTGATGAACGCGCTGTACAACGCACCCGTGGACGAGTTCGGACGGTCTCTGTTCGCCAACGTCACGCCCAAGGACCGACTGGCTCTGGACAGCCCACGCCCCGTGTCCATCCGATACGCGATCAACGAGACCCATTTCGGAATCGCCGTCAGGGACCGTTTCGGGACCCTCACCAAGGACACCATGCTGCGCTACATCCACAAGTGTTTGCACAGCCGCCAGCAGATCGACGGCAAGACCCTCGGCGCAGGACTCGGGCTCTATCTCGTGGCCAGCCGCGCCAGAGAGTACATCGTCAACATCGCGCCCGGCGTGGCGACCGAGGCCATTGCGGTCTTCGCCAAGCGCGGCGGCGCGGCGCGCTCCCCGGGGACCTTCAGCGTGTTCATGCACCCTGGGTCGCCCGCTGAGCTAGAGGCGGCGACCTAGCCGCGCCGTGGAGCCCCTGTGAAACGAACCGCCGTGGAGGTGCGCGCGGGCGATCGCTTCGGGCCCTATGAGCTCGTGAAACAGCTGGCAGTGGGCGGCATGGCCGAGATCTACCTCGCCAAGGCCACCGGCATTTCCGGGTTCGAGAAGTACGTCGCCCTCAAGGTGATTCACCCGAACTACGCCGAGGATGAGCACTTCATCGAGATGCTCGTGGAAGAGGCGAAGATCACGGTCCACCTCACCCAGCCCAACATCGTGCAGATCTTCGATCTGGGTCGGATCGGCGAGGTGCACTTCATCGCCATGGAGTACGTGGACGGGGCGGACCTCTATCACGTCATGCGGACCATTACGAGCGTGCGCGAGGAGGTGGACTTCGACGTGGCGGCGTTCATCGCCCTCGAAACCTGTGCCGCCCTCGACTACGCGCATCGTTGCACGGACCAGGTCGGCCAGCCGCTGGGCATCATCCATCGCGACATCAGCCCGCAGAACATCATGATCTCCCGGGCCGGGGAGGTGAAGCTTGCGGACTTCGGGATCGCCAAGGCCACGGTGCGGGCGCGCCAGACCGCGGTGGGCGTGATCAAGGGCAAGTACTACTACATGTCTCCCGAGCAGGCCTGGGGCGACGCCATCGACCACCGCACCGACATCTTCTCCACCGGAGTGGTGCTCTACGAGGTCATCGTCGGGCAGATGCTCTACCTCGAGGAGGATCTCGGCCAGTTGCTCGATCGGGTGCGAAAGGCCGAGATCGCGCCGCCCTCTTCCATGCGGCCCAACGTGCCCCCCGCGCTGGAGGCGATCGTCATGAAGGCCGTGGCCCGCCGGCCCGACGATCGCTATCAGACCGCCTACGATTTCCAGGTGGCGCTCACGCACTTCCTGTTCAGCTACTCTCCCAACTTCAACGTGCAGCGGCTCCAGGCCCTGGTGGATCGGGCCATCTACATCGAGGAGCAGCGGTTGACGCGCCAGGGGGACGGCACCGGCTCGGAGATCGGCACGGCGAGGCTGGGCCAGGACTCGCTGATGAGCGTGCGGGAGTTTCTCCCACTGACCACGCACAGCCTGCTGAGTGTGGATCTTCTGGGTGAGGAGCCCACGAAGCCGGCACACGGGTTGCCGTCCTATGACACCTACGACGACGAGGAGACGCTGATCAGCGATTCCCCGCCCACGATGGATCACCGCGGCTCCATTCCGGCGCCGAGTCTCCCGGTCCTCGCGTCGGGTCCCGGCGTGCGCAGCAACGAGTGGGACGAGATCGGGGAGCCCACCACCGTGCAGCAGGGACGTCGAAGGCCTCGCCCGCGGCAGGGTCTGGCAATGGTCCGGCGCCCGTCCCAACCGGCACCCTTCGAGCGACAGCCCGCGGAGCACAGCCAGGAGGTGACCCGGCCGGAGCATCCGAGCTACGTGCCACCGGTGGCTCCCCCGGCCGCGGGATATGGCACGCCCGCCCCCGGGATGCCCGCCGCCGGGATGCCCGCCGCCGGGATGCCCGCCCCCGGGATGCCCATGGCCCCTTCGCCTGTGCCGCAGTACATACCGGTGCCGAGCTATGCTCAGCCCGCCGGATCGCCCGGGATCTATCCGCAGCAGTTCCAGCCGCAAGCTGCGGAGGCGCATCCCAGCATGGAGGACGACGCGGTCGAGCGGATGCTCCTGCGGTCCCGGAATCAGCGCCATCTGATCCTCGTCGGCGTGCTCATCTGCGTCGTAGTCATCGGCGTTGTCGTGTTCTTGATCACCGCGCGCAGCGTGACGTCCCGACCGGGATCGGTGCGGGTGGAGACGATCCCCACCGGCGCCAAGGTGTTCTACCGTGGAAAATATGTCGGCGATACACCGCACCGGCTCGACTCCCTGACGCTGGACGAGGTACACTGGGTCCGGCTCGAGTCCGACCGTTGTGAATCCAAGGCGGTCAAGCTGGAGGTGGAGGCGGGCGAGGTGAAGACGATGCGGGTTCGACTGGAAAACTGTGAAAAACAGTAGAGGTGATTCGTGGCCGAGGAAGTCAGTAAACCATTGGGTAGCGGAGGCGCGGGGGAGATCACGACCCTCCTGGGGCGGGGCAGCGAGTTCTCCGGAAAGCTCACATTCGAGGGCACAGTCAGGATCGACGGGAAGTTTTCGGGTGAGATCTTCTCCGAGGGTACGCTGGTGGTGGGCAACGGGGCAGAGCTGTCGGCGGATATCTCCGTGCGGTCCGTATTGATCCAGGGGGCCGTCCAGGGAAACGTCACCGCGAAAGAGGTCATCGAGATCCACGCACCCGCCCGGGTCCAAGGCAAGCTGATCTGTCCGCAGCTCCAGATCGAGAAGGGTGTCCTATTCGACGGTACCTGCCAGATGTCCGATAAGAAACCGGAAAAGGCAATTTCTGGGGGAAAGGGTGGCGGGTCCGGCACGGACGGGTAGCGTTGGCTGCGCTGCCTTCGGGCCCCTTGATTCTACGTCTTCGGTCGGGAGTCAGTTCTTCCGGTAGAACACCGTGATCGTTAGGCAGTGGAACTCCTTGTCGGAGCTCTGGGTGACCCTGGCGTTGACGATTTCGCACTCGGGATTGTCACGGATCCACCGAGTTACGCTTTCTCCAAGGCCGCCGCGCTCGCGGGCTTTGGTCGCAGTGAATACTTTTACACCCGTATACAGCATCTGGACTCCGTTCCTTTCCCTGGGCCAGCACCTGATGAGCTATGCAAATCGGGCTCGGCGCGTGCTGATTGCCCTTTGGAACCTCGAAAATCCTGGTCCTAATAGCATGCCTGCTGATTCGGAGCAAGTCCCCGTCGGTGAACTTTTTTACATTAACTGTTTGCAAATCACAACACTCTTGACCGGCACGAGCCTGGCGGAAGCTGCCTGATGCTGGGGCGCAGCGCGAGTCTTTCTGTACCATCCCAAGAGCCTGCGATGGGGTGGCGCCCCACCGGCCCTGGACTGGAGCGCTCCCCTTGGGGGGCCGGCGAGCGCTTTCATCGCCGGTGAACACGGCGAATCACCATCATCTGTCCCTTGTGTCGGGACGATATTTATGCTGAACTGACACCGATTTGTGTCTATTCAACGAGGTGTAGCTATGAAGACCAGCAGAATCTTGGGTGTTCTGAGCTGTGTTACGCTGCTGTTGGGCTGCGGCGGCGGCTCGGGCATCGGCCAGCAGCCGGTGTGCGGAAACGGGCAAGCCGAAACCGGTGAGCTGTGTGACGGCCTGGATCTCGCCGGCGAAACCTGTGAGACCCTGAACCTCGGCGGTGGGGAGCTCAGCTGTGACGGCCAGTGTCTGTTCGACGTGAGCGCGTGCGAGCTTCAGGCCGAGTGCGGCAACGGGTTGATCCAGTATCCAGAGGACTGCGACATCCCCAACCTGGGAGGCGTCACGTGCCAGGATCTCGGCTTTGACAGCGGGCCGCTCAGCTGCACCGCCCAGTGCACCTTTGACACGTCGGCCTGTGAGATCGTCGCCGAGTGCGGAGACGGGGTGCAGGAGCCCGGCGAGCAGTGCGACGGGGCTGACCTCGGCGGTGCCACGTGCGCGAATCTCGGCCTGCAGGGCGGCACCCTGGCCTGCGACGGCAGCTGTCACTTCCTCACCACGGGCTGCGATATTCAGTCCGACTGCGGCAACGACAACGTGGAGTACCCCGAGCGGTGCGACGGCGCCGATCTCGACGGCAACGATTGCACCGACATGGGGTTCTACAGCGGCACCCTGGCCTGCAACGCCGATTGTGACGGCTTCGACACGACGGGCTGCGCCCAGACCTGCGGAGACGACATCATCAACGGGCCGGAGGCGTGCGACGGCGCCGAGGTGGGCGGAGAAACCTGCGCGAGCCAGGGCCAGTACCCGGGCGCGCTCCTGTGCCTGCCCGACTGCACTGACTACGACCTGTCCACCTGCGGCGGCAGCTGCGGCGACGGCGTCCGAAACGGCCCCGAGCGGTGCGACCTGACCGACTTCGGCGGCGACAGCTGCCAGGCGCGGGGGTACTACACCGGGAGCCTGATCTGCGGCGCCAACTGCACCGACATCGACGACTCGGCCTGCGCCGAGTCCTGCGGCGACGGCGTGGTCAACGGCGCCGAGCAGTGTGACGGCGCGGACCTCGGGGGGCTGACCTGCACGAACGGCGCCCCCCCGCGCTGCCTGCCGGACTGCTCGGACGTGGTTTGCAACTTCACCACGGTGCTCGTGGTGGAGGTGGGTCACGGCAACCCGGACTGGGTCGAGCTGCTCAACGTCTCCGGGGGGGCCGTCGACCTGCAGGGCTGGACCCTCGAGTGGTTCGGCTACGACAACAACAACGCCGTGGCCGGCGGTGTCTTCACGCTGCCCGCCTATGTGCTCCAGGGCGGGGATCGCGTGGTGGTACTGGACGAGTACGGCGGCAACGGCGCGCCGCCGGACGTGGACACCACCGCGGGATCCATCCAGTTCCACGACAACATCTGGTGGGGCGATGCGCCCGGCGCGGTGCTGCTCTCCGACGACCAGGCCGCGCCCGTGGACTTCGTGCGCTGGGCCGGGCCCGACTTCGACCCGCCGCCGGGCATGCCCTGGTCGGACGCGCCGGGGCTGCCGATGGGCTCCAACGACGACGCCCTATCCATCAGCCGCAACCCGGAGGACATCGACACCGACACCGCGGGAGACTGGTGCACCACGCCGGCGTCCATGTACCAGACGAACGAGCCCTGCCCCGTGGTGCCGGAGGGGGTCTTGATCACCGAGATCGACACGGGCCAGCCCATCGACCGGATCGAGCTCTACAACGGCATGAACACGGACGTGGACCTAGGCGGCTGGGCGATACAGTGGGGCTTCAACAACTACACGATGCTGCCCCCCTATCTCTTGGCCTCCGGGGACTACATCGCCATCATCGACGACTGCACGAACAACTGTCCCACGGTGGACACCGTGGGCATCCACGTCGTGAACATCAACTGGGGGAGCGACGCGGACGGCTTCTGCTCGCTGCTCGAGCCGGTGATGTACGCCGGCGTGGACTTCGTGCGCTGGGGCGCGTCCGGCCAGGGCGCCAATCCACCTGACGCCTGGGACGACTCCATGGGCCAGCTCCCGGTGATGCCCAACGGCGTGGTGATCGGCCGCCACACCCTCACCGACACCGACACCTCGGCCGACTGGTGCATCATGGCCACCGCCACCTTCGGCGCGGCGAACAGCGCTTGTCAGTAGCTCCCCGGCGCGGCCGCGTACCTTGGGATGCCCGCCGATCTTCCCACAGCCATCATGCGTGACCCCGACACCCTGCTTCAGCTCACCCTGACCGTGCCGATGGCCCTGGCGGACGACGTCGCGGGGCGGCTGGCCGAGCTCTGTCCCGAGGGGTTCGAGGAGCGGGAGGCCCCTGGGGAGGCGGTCACGCGCTACGTGGTCTATGGCGTCGACGGGAAAGAGGAGGCGCTGCGGCTGCAGATCGATGCCCTCGCGCGGGAGCTCGGTCGCGGCCCCGGCGGCGCGCTGGTGACCGTCGAGTCCGACAGCCTGGCGAACGAGAACTGGCGGGAGGCGTGGAAGGTGCACTTCCAGCTCCAGCACGTGGATCGGTTCGTGATCCAGCCGAGCTGGCTCACCTACGAGCCGCGACCCGGGGAGCACGTGATCCACCTCGACCCGGGGAGCGCCTTCGGCACCGGGCTGCACGAGTCCACCCGGCTGTGCCTGCGGGCCTTGGCGGCCCTGCAGGCGGAGGGCTTTACGCCCGCGCGGGTCCTGGACTTCGGCTGCGGCACCGGAATCCTGGCCCTCGGCGCCACGCTGCTCTGGACCGGCTGTGAGGTGGTCGCCGTGGACAACGATCCCCTGGCGGTCCGGGCGTGCGAGGAGAACGTGGCGCGGAACGGGCAGGGCGCGCGCATTGCGGCGGCCGAAGCGCTGCCGGCCGCGCCCCCGTGGGCGTTGACCGTGGCCAACGTGTCGCGGCCCGTCCTCGTCGGGCTGGCGTCCACCCTGGCGCGTGCCACGGCCCCCGACGGTCGGCTGGTGCTCTCCGGGCTGCTCGAGGGCGATCGTGAGGCGGTGGAGGCGGCCTATGCGGCCGCCGGCGCGGAGACCCTCCGGGTCGAGCAGGAGGGGGAGTGGCTGGTGATGGTCCTACGGAGGAGCCCGTGACCCGCCGCCGGGCCTTCGTGGCCGCGCCGCCGAGCGGTGCGGCGATTACCCTGACCGATGACACCGATCACTACGTGCGGCGAGTCCTCCGCCTGGGCGTGGGTGACGACCTCGTGCTGTTCGACGGCGCCGGGCTGGAGGTGGACGCGCAGGTGCTCGCCGTCGGGGAGCAGGGGCTCGAGCTTCGCCTGGGGGAGCGTCGCCGCATCGCGGCGCCTGCCGGCCCGTCGGTGACCCTCCTGGTCGCCGAGCTCAAGGGCGACAAGACCGACTGGGTGGTGCAGAAGACCACCGAGCTGGGCATTGATCGCATCGCCGTGGTGTCCACCCAGCGGAGTGTTCCGCGCCCGGACGAGGCCGGGCGTCGAAAGCGCCACCAGCGCCGGTGTCGCGTGGCGCAGGAGGCGTGCCGGCAGTGTGGGCGCGCGTATCTGCCCGAGGTCGCCGAGCTCCAGCCGCTGGAGACGGCCCTGGCGGGCGCGGGCCCGGGCGGGCGTTTGCTGCTGGCAGAGGTCGCGGGGGCGAGGGGCTTGGGGTCGGCGCTGGAGTCGGTGGAGGCGCCGGGCGCGATCACGCTGCTGGTCGGACCGGAGGGCGGCCTCACGGCCGAGGAGCAGGAGGCCGCCGGGCGGCACGGTTTCCACGCCGTGTCCCTGGGCTCCCGGACCTTGCGCGCGGAAACCGCGGCCATCGCCGCAGTGACGCTGGTCTGCTCTGCTCTCGGGCGGTTGGGGTAAAAGGGCGGAGAGAGGCGGCTCCGCGTTACTCGGCGTCTTGGTCGTCCCCGCGCTCCAGCTCGTGCTTGACCAGCTGCATGTAGAGCTTGCAGCTCTTGTTGTCCGGGTCCATCTCGAGGACGGCTTCCCACTCAGTCATCGCGTCCTCCCAGCGCTTCACGCTGTAGTAGGTGATGCCGAGATGCACCCGCGCCTGGGAGTACTTGGGGTTGTTCTCCTTCACCTTCTGAAACTCGGCGATGGCGTCGTCGTAGCGGCCCATGTCCCGCAGCACGTCTCCCAGCTTGGTGCGGATGTCCACGAAGGTCGGGCACAGCTCCAGGGCCATGGTGTACTCGCGAACCGACTCCTCGAAGAAGCCGATGCCGTGGTAGGCCGAGCCCAGGTTGGCGTGCATGTTGGCGATCTTGCCCTTGGCAAAGGGATCCAGCGAGCGCGGCTGCGACCGGGAGCGCGCCATCGCCTTGGAGTAGACCTCCCGCGCCTGGCCGTACTTCCCGAGGTCGTTGTAGGTCACCGAGAGGTTGAGCGCCGCTTCGGTGTAGTGCGGGTTGATCTTGAGCGCCTCCTCGAAGCACTCCTCGGCCTGGGAGAATTTCCCCTGGGCGTGGTAGATCACACCGAGCATGTTGTGGATGTCGGCGAAGCCCCGATTGTCTTCCACGATCTGCGTGAGCACGTCCTCGGCGTGGCTGAAGTCCCCGCTCTCGTAGTGTTCTTTGCCCACCGCCAGCATCCGTCTGATTTTCTCGTCCATGGTCGGTGCCCCTCGAAGTTATTTCAGCCCGAATTCCCGTGAGATGAAAGCGATGTAGCGACGGGCCTTCTTGGCGTTGAAGTTGCTCGGGTACTTCTTGATGATCGACTGGAAAATGGTCAGGGCCTTCTTTCGCTTCTTGAGGCGCAGATAGGTTTTTCCCAGCAGGAACATCACCGTCGGCTCCACTCCGGCGTCCGGGTATTTGCGAATCAGGTACTCCAGCCTGAAGATCGCTCCCATGGGCTTTCCCCGGCCCAGATAGAATCGAGCCACGTACATTTCGTGCGCCGCGAGCCGGCGGAGGGACTTTCGGTAGTGCGCGGCGGCCTTCTTCTTGTAGGGGGAGTCCGGGAAGCGGCTCAGGAAGTCCTTGAACGCCACCATCGCCGCCTCGGTGGAGGTCTGGTCCTTTTCCTCGGAGGGCGGCATGATGAAGAGGTCCCCCGGCGTGAGCTTCCAGTAGCTGATGCCGATGTAGTAGGCGGCGTATCCGGACTCGACCATGGGGTGGGTCGGATGCTCCTTGATGAAGGTCTTGTACGCGTCGATGGCTGTGATGAACTTCTCCTCCTCGCGCAGCGTGTCGGCCTGTCGCAGCTCGGACAGGGTCGCATACTTGGAGAAGGGGTACTTCGCCCGGACGAATTTGAAGTACTTGGTGGCGTCCTCGTAGGCCTTCGACTTCAGGGCCTTCATGCCCTTGCGGTAGTTCTGCCGGGCGGTGGCGCTGTAGGAAACCGTGGTCCCGGTGAATTTGGTCTGTGCGGTGCAGCCCCACAGTGGGGTCAGAGCGAGCACGAAGGCGAGCGTGGCCCGTCCGCCGAGACTCCGGTATAGGCCGGTGAATACCCACCGTTCTGCAGCTGATTCGTGGAGCATTTCTGTCTGGGTCCTATTCGAGGGGTTGACCATAAACCGACCCCTATAGGTTGTCAACGCCACCCGGAAATACTATCATTGTGCGACGTTTTGAGACCGACCCCAACCCCTGACGTTGGGACATCCCGGTCCTGAGGATACCATGTCGCAGCCGAGCGACCCGCACGGCGCCCGGTCGTCTCCGATGCCCCTGGAGGGGATCGCCGCGAAGCGCCCTCCGCGCAGGATCAGCCCCAACCTGCTGGCCGCCCGTGCGCATCAGGTCGCCTCGCACACGGATGCGGTGGCGATCAAAGCCGGGACCCTGATCGGGGACTACTCGGTGCAGAAGCGGCTGGACGAAGGGGGCATGGGGACCGTCTACGCCGCGGTCCACCCGGTGATCGGCAAGAAAGTGGCGATCAAGGTCCTGCACCCCCATGTCGCGCGACAGGAGGAGGCGGTCGCCCGGTTCATCCAGGAGGCTCGCGCGGTGAACGCGATCGGGCACCCGGGGATCGTCGATATCTTCGGCTTCGGCCGGTTCGTGGATGGACGTCATTACATCATCATGGAGTATCTCGAGGGGCAGCAGCTGCTGGCCTATCTCAATGAGCGTGGACCCATTCCACCCCTCGATGTGTTGCCTCTGTCGCGCCTGCTCGCCGAATCCTTGGCCGCGGCCCACGCCAAAGGCGTGGTCCATCGGGACATGAAACCGGAGAACGTGTTTCTCGGTGTCGATCCGAGGGCCAAGAAGCACGAGCCGTGGCCGCCCCGAACCAAGATCCTCGACTTCGGGCTCGCCAAGCTCATCGAAGCCGAATTCACCGACAAGAAGCCCCGGACCCGGGCCGGCGTCACCGTGGGGACGCCCTACTACATGTCACCGGAGCAGTGCCGGGGCAAGGCCATCGACCGCCGCGCCGATGTCTACGCCCTCGGCGTGATGATGTACGAGATGGTGACCGGGCGGGTGCCTTTCTACGCGTCAGAGTCCGTGGATGTGCTGTACATGCACCTCACCCAGCAGCCCGAAGCGCCGAGCAGTCACCGCGCGGTGCCGCCCGACATCGAGGCGCTGATTCTGCGCTGCATGGCGAAGGTGCCGGACGAGCGGCCGAAGAACATGGAAGTGCTGATCGCGGAGCTCGACAGGGTGAGCGCCATTCTGTCGCCCGGGGTGCCGGCGAGCGATGGCCGACCGGAGCAGGTCCTGGTCGCCGAGGCGGAGGCGTTTTTTGGGGGCGTGGGCTCGGAGAGCGTCGACCTCCCACCGGTGCTCGAGAGCAAGAGCGCGACCGACAGGAACCGCATCACCCTGCCGATGTCCCTGGAGGGGATTCCCGCGGAGGCGAAGTCGTCAGGGGCAAAAAAGGCAGCCCCCCCACAGTCGGATGCGCCGCCCCCGGACAAGACCGAGGCGAACCCCGGCGCGCAAGCCGGGCGGCCCGACCCGGAGGCAGCGTCTCGCGAGTCCGGGGAGACAGAGGCGGCGGGTGAGAGCGCCAAGCGTGAGCTGCCCACCATTCCGTCCACTCCCGTGCGGACCTATTCGAGCCCGGCGGGCCGCGGCGTGCCTTCGCTGCCCACCCCCCCTGTCGGCCTGCCTGCGGAGACAGGGAAGCCCGCTCCTGCGGCAGCCCGTCCGGTGTCAGCTTCCGTAGATCTCGAGACCACGGACAAGGTGCCGGTTCTCAAGGGAATGAAGACCGACATCATTCCTGCGGCGCGCTCAGTCGGCCCCCCGCGTTCGTCGTTGTGGGTCGCCGTGGTGCTCGAAGGGATCGTCATCGTCCTGCTGGCGGTGCTGCTGGTCCTCCGGAGCGGCGAGGCGCCGTCCAGAGGCGCACCGACGGCCCAGGCGAGCGACCTCGGCGGCGTCGAGCTCCAGAGCAGCGCGCCGGTGGATGTCTCGCTCTCCGGCCGGACCCTGGCGCGACAGGTCAGGCACCTGGTGGTCGCGCGACTTCCTGCCGGGAGCACTCAGACGTTTCTGGTCAAGGGGGCAGACGGTACGACACAGCGCGTCAAGGTGCGGGTCGTCGGTGGTCGAAACATCTCGGTCACAGTGCCCTGACAGGCCCTCGGCAGCGCTCGAGGGGCCGACCGAGCCGGATAATCCTGGGTGGGCGTAAAAGACCCCAAGGTGGCGGCCGGTTCGGTTGTCCAAAGTGCATGATGGATGGAGAACACCAGGGCCCTGGGCGGCCGACCCAGTGGCGCACCACCGCGAGCTACCCGGTGCCCGACCTCAGACGGGACACCTCCGAGGCCAGCTTCGGCTCCCCAATCTTGTTCGATCTCACGTCGGTACGGGGCTCTGCGGAGCCGCCGGCGGTGCCGCAGGTGTATTATCTGGCCACGGCGGTGGACCTGAAAATCCACAGCTCCCCGTGGTGGACCGTGCTCGGGTTCGGTGCAGTCATCCTCGCCGGGACCGCGCTCGGCCTCCTGCTCGCCTGGGTGCTTCTGCCGGTCTGACCGGAATCCTGCTAGGACGGTCGCTCACCGCGACCGCAGGCTTCGAGGTCGGCGTACAGCGTCATCAGGTCTTGCCGCAGCTGCTTGTCCCCGGAGGCGACGGCGGCGGCCTCCGACGTTGACTGCCCGCCCGCGCGGCCTCGCCGCTCTGCCTCCAGACGGATGAGCAGCCTGTTGCGCTCGATCATGTAGGTGTAGCCGTCCACGATGCCTTCACTTTCCAGGCGGCCTGAGTCAGAGAGAACGTCCTAGGCAACCCAAGGCCCAGGCTTCGAGTCTACACACCTGGGCTCATCCCCGGCAAGGCCGAATGTTCTTGACTGGCCATATGTTCCACGGTATGCGAAACCTCCAGTTATCAAACGGAGTTCTGGCGAAACCGATGCCTATCAACCAAACCCGCCCACGAGGCCTCCTCCGGCTGCTGCTGATGGTTGTCGTGGTGGCAGCGGTGTACTGGCCCCCAGCGGCCAGCGCGGAGGTGGTGACACTGCTGGACAATACGCGGATCTATGGCGAGCTGGTCCACTATTTCGACGGCGAGCTGACCATCAAGACGGCCGGCGGCGCCCGAGTCAAGCTCCCTGCGGCCAAGGTCAAGGAGATCCGCTTCAAGCTGCCCAAGCCGCGGGCGGCCTTTTCGACCCCGACCAAAACGTTCAATCGTTGGAAGCAGAGTCTGCTGCAGGGCCAGCTGAGCCAGCACATCGAATGCTACGCGATGATGTACCAGATGATGATGACCAACATGATCGGTGGGATGTCCAAGGCGGACTTCGAGAAGATGGTCAAGGGCCACCGCCAGACCCGGTACGTCATTCGAGGCACGCGGAACAAAGGGAAGAACCTGGCTTTTTTGAAGGTTGCGGCGCGCCTCCCCGGTCAGGAGAAGGCCCAGCTGGGCGAGCTGCTGTTCGTCAAGGAAAACAGTGAGTGGAAGCTGGTTCCACCCCAGTTCCAGCAGCCTCAGGGCCCCCGCTGAGTCGATCGCACACCTCGCCGAAGGCGGTAAAGGAAGCACAGTCGTTGTCCAAGCACCGGCAACAGTGGCCCGTCGCCACCCCGCGACTCTCCCGGCGTGACCCACGGTCGGCTGGTCGCGTCGGACTGCCGCTGCTGTTGGGCGTCTGTCTGCTTTCCTTCGTGGGGCGTCCGGCTGTCGCAGAGCCGGTTCGCGGCCCGCTCTTCGGGTCCGCGCCGTCCCGGTCGACCTTGGGCACCCTGCCGGTGTTCTCCCCCCTGCGCGGGGGCGTCAGGGCGGCACCGCGGTGGCCGACGGTGGGCCGGGCCGCGGCGCCGCGGCCCGGTGCGGCGCGGCCCGGCGGCGCCCAACCCCGGGTGACGGCCCAGGCGGTCTGCAAGAAGCACAAGCACTGCCCCGACGAGAGCATCTGTGTCCAGGGACGCTGCGTGGCGCAACGGTGCAAGAGCGACCTGGAGTGTCCCGCAGAGTCGTTCTGTCTGGCGAAGAAGAAGATTTGCGTCCGGATCAAGCGGCCCATCAACATCGCGTATCTGTACTACCGCTCCGCGAATCGTCGCACCACGGCGGTGCTGGGCCTGTACCATCACAAGCGGGGTGTCAGGGGCTATCGTGTCATGGCGCCCCTGTACTGGAACTTCTGGAACGAGCGCAAGGACACGCGGGTTCTGTTCCCGCTGTACTGGTCCGTGCGCAACAAGAAGAAGCGCACCCTGCACGCGTTCTTCCTGAACTTCCACTACTACAAGTCGCCCCGGCAGACCGAGTTCAACATCTGGCCGATCCTGTTCGGCACCAGCTATGGCAAGCGCGGCGGCGCCTTCACGCTCATCCCGCTGTTCCACTACGGTCGGGAGGGCAAGCGCTGGTCGGTGGCGTCGGCCCTCCCGCTCCCGTGGTTCGCCTACAGCCGTCCGGGCAAGGTGGCCTGGGGTGTGCTCCCGTTCACGGCCGGGGTGCGAACCCGGGACAAGAGCTTCGTGTGGGCGGCGCCCCTGAACTTCTACTGGCGGAAGAAGTCGGCGAAGCACTACCTGTTCCTGCCGCTGTACTACGGCCAGTCCGACCGGCAGCTCGACACGCGCACGTCGGTGCTGTTTCCGTTCTTCTACTACAGCCGGGATCCCCAGAAGACGAAGTTCGTGTCGCTGCTGGCGACCTACTCCCGGAACCGCTCGGCGGGCTGGCGGTACTTCCTGTGGACGGCTCCCCCGATGTTCTTCTCGCGGGATCGGGAGCGGGACATCAACATCGTCTTCCCGCTCTACTTCGGCTACCGCAACAAGCTTCGGCGGTCGTCGCTGCACATGGTGACCCCCTTTGTTTGGCACTATCGCGATCACCGGCAGCGAAACACGGCGGTCCTGCCGCTCTTCTTCTACTTCGGGGACAAGCGGACCAACTCGTACGCCGCGCTGCTGTTCCCCCTGTTCTACCGGCACCGGACCCAGGAGGGGGAGCGGCTGACCGTGCTCGGCCCCTGGTATCTGCGGCAACGCCGCTCGGGCTGGGCCTCGGGGTTGTTTCCCATCGCGTTTTTCGGCAGCGACCGCAAGTCGGCCCACGCGGTGATCTTCCCGGTCTTCTGGCATCTGAAAAACAAGCAGGAGCGGAGCTCCTTCACGCTCGCCGGGCCGCTGTTCGTGACGCGCGGCCCCAAGAGCTGGTCCTTCGGGTTGCTGCCGCTGGTCTTCGCCGGCTCCTCCCCGCGGGCGAATCACCAGGTCATCTTTCCGCTGTTCTGGCGCTTCCACGACCGCGTGAAGCAGAAACGCTGGACCGTGCTCGGCCCGGCCTTCTGGTGGCGCCATCGCGGGAGTCACGGCCACGGGCTGTTCCCCTTCTACTGGTTCCGGCGGCAGTACCTCCGCACGGGTCACGTCGTGTCGTCGCTGTTCGTGTTCCCGTTGCTCTACCACCTGAACACCCCCCGCCGCCGGGTGCTGTTCACGCCGCTGGGCGGGCTCTTCGTCAACCGCGTCAAGCGGAGCAAGACCCTCTGGGCCCTGACCGGGTTCGGCCACCAGTCGCCCACGAGCTCGAGCGTGGGCGTGCTGCCGTTCTTTGTGTGGAACCGGAATCGCGTGAAGCGCACCAAGACCCTCTGGGTGTTCCCGCTGAACGTGTATCAGAAGGGGCCGAAGTCATCGTCGCTGGTGGTGTTCCCGCTGCTGTGGAACTTCAAGAGCCCCGGCTACCATTCGCTGCTGGTGGCGCCGCTGTACTGGCATCTCAGGCAGAAAAAAGGGTGGAACGCCGACGTGGTGTTCCCGCTGTTTTGGTACTTCCGCAAGGGGCACGCCAAAACGGTCATCGCCGGCCCGGTGTACTGGAACCGCACCACCCAGAACACCCGGCGCTTCGGCGTGGCGCCGATCTTTCACGTCGGCTGGGACAAGCAGTCCACCTACGCCCACTTCTTCCCCATCTTCTGGCACTACCGGAACCACAAGACCAAGGGCGGCTTCACCGTGGCGGGCCCGTACTACTCCGCGGTTCGACGGGACGGCCACCACAGCGGCGTCCTGCCGCTGGTGTACTGGGGCCGCAAGCGCCACAAGCGCTATGCGGTGGGGTTCCCGCTGGTGTGGCACTTCTCCAACGCGAAGAAGCAGAGCAGCACCACCTTCGTCGGGCCGCTGTTCTGGCACCGGCGCGGCAAGGTCTGGGGCGGCGGCCTCGCCCCGCTGCTGTGGATCCAGGCCGGGCCGAAGCGGGCGCAGTTCAGCCTCTTGCCGCTTTTGCACGTGGACAAGCGCGCGGGCCGGTACGACGTCTGGACGCCGCTGTTCGGCCTCGGCGCCGACCCGGCCCTCGGCAAACGGTACGGGTATGCGGGGCCGGTGTACTGGGAGAGCTCACCGAAGCGAAACGCGCAGGTGGTGTTCCCGCTGTTCTGGCGCTTCGCCCATCCGCAGACGAAGCGGTCCAAGACCCTGCTGCTGCCCCTGTACTACGGCTCGAAGACCCGCGAGAGCCAATTCCACGTGGTGTTTCCGCTGGTCTGGTACGCTCAGTCGGTGACGAGCCGCACCCTGTTCCTGCTGCCTTTCTTCTACGACAAGCTCGACCGGGACGAGAAGCGCGCCACGGCGGTAGTGCCGCTGTTCTACCGGCGCCGGGTCTATCACAAAAAAGAGTCCACCTGGATCATCCCGCCGGCGGCGCTGTACATCCGGACCCAGCCGAAGGAAACAGACGTGGTCCTGTTCCCGCTGGTCTGGCACTTCGGGGAGGCGACCAAGAGCACCACGGTGGTCGTCCCGCTGTACTGGGACTTCAAGCGGCCCGGCAAACGCACGACGATCTTCTTCCCGCTGTTCTGGCGCTTCGAGCGCGGCAACACCGTGAAGATGGTCATCCTCAACAGCTACTACAAGTACAACCGGAGCGAGAAGACCTACCAGTTCCTGTTCCTGCCGCTGTTCGAGGTGGCCCGGAAGCGCCCCGGGGACTTCAAGTTCGCCATCCTCGGCGGGCTGGTCGGCTACGAGCGCATCGGACGCAACCGCTCCCTCCAGCTGTTCTTCTTCCGGATCAAGCTCAAGCCGACGCGGGCCGCGCCGTCCGGCCCTCGCGCCCGCGCGAGCGCTCAGTCCACTTTCTACCCCATTTGATTTGAGCCGTCGCCTGAGCCTACGGTGTCATTCGGATCTCGTTGTCGCGGAAGAGCTGCGAATAGGGGTCGAAGTCGCAGGGGTTGTTGGTGTCCACGGTTTGGGTCACCGGATTCCAGGTGCCCGTGCAGTCAGGGGCGAGCCCGGTGTTGGCGCACTCGGTCGGCACGCCGTCCAGGGTGTAGTCGACGCAGACGCGCAGCGGCTCTGACACCCCGACGTTCCCGGCGTTGTCCACCGCCCGGACGGCGATGCAGGTCCAGCCTTCGCTGATGTTGCTCGCCAGGGCGTCGAACTGGTGCCCCGCGCAGAACAGCGGATCGGACGAGTTGATGGGCGGCAGGGACCAGATCGCCGGCTCGCTCGGGTCCACGGTGTAGTGCATGGCCACGGACATTCCCTCCGGCCGGGTCGCGATGCAGAGCTCCGGCGGGGGATCGGTGTCATCCCCGGAGCAGTCACAGCCCGCCGGCAGCGGCGACGGGTCGAGCCGGTAGTCGGGGTCTCCGGTCGGCGCGATGGGACCGAGGGACAGCGCCAGGATCTCGTTGGATCCCTGGGGGTTGGTGGACGGGATGAGCGCCGGGTTGATCTCGTCGCAGAACCCGTCTCCGTCCGTGTCCACCACCAGCGCCTGGCTCGTGTCGGACAGGAAGTACGCCCGGGGCGTCGCGTAGTCGATGAGCGAGAGCGGGATCTGCAGGAGCCCGAGGGCGTCGTTGCCCCGGTCCTCCACACGGGCCCGCAGCCAGAAGACCTGGGGCACGGTGTCGAGGTCGTTGGGCACACCGGCGCCCACAGGGTCGAACTGCTGGGCACACACGACCTGCTGGGGCACGCCGTAGCACTCCCCCAGCTCCGCGATCCGCGTCGTCTCCGGAGGATCCAGGCTGAGGACCGGTTTCGTGTTGTCCAGCGCCAGCACGAACCCCACCTCGCTCTCGTTGTTCAGCGAGTCCGCGGCGCGCACCGACAGGGGCGGGAAGACGAAGTTGTGGGGGAACAGGGTGGTGTCAAAGGTGCCCGAGAAGACGCCCCCGATGGGCTCGAGCTGCACGATGTACTCGTAGGCGTTGTTGCCCAGGATCGCCAGCACCGAGGTCAGCAGCACGCCGGCGTCGTCCTGCACGTCGGCCTCGATGGTGATGATGCCGCCCACGATTTCCCCGGGCAGGGGCGTGTTCACCACGATCGTCGGGCCCTCGTCGTCCACGGTGAAGGTCACCGCAGAGGTCGACTGAACCGAGTTGTTGATGTTTTCGGCGGTGACGGTCACCTGCTGGACGCCTCGGAGAGGCGGGGAGAACATCGCATCCTCGAACACGATCTCGCCGCCGAACTGGATCTGGTTGGGGTTCGGCGAGCCCTGCGTGACGATGTCCAGCCCGACCGAGCCGATCTGCGCCGTGACCGACGTCTCCCTGACCCCGCCCGGGTCCGAGACCACGAACACGAGGTTCACCGAGCCGGCGTACCGCCCGCCCTGCACCGGGGAGATGAACTGCACGATGGGGCCTTTGTCTCGGGTGACCGCCACCTGGGCGGAGTTCCAGGTGGCGAGGATGTCGGCCGCCTCGACGATGATCGACATCTGTCCCGTGGGGAGGGTCGACAGATCGATGATGCCGGAGTACTGGTCGTTCTGGGTCCCGGTGCGGCTCATGGTGAACACAGCGCCGCCGGGGATGATGGCCCGCACCGAGGAGACATCCACGCCGTCGGGGTCAGTCACCGTGGCGACGATTTGGGCCTGGGAGCCGGAGAGCACGGCCAGGGGCTGCGGGGTCTGGATCGTGATGGAGGGGCCGTCCTCGTTGATCACGCGGTCCGGCAGCACGGGCACATCCGGGATCACCACGACATCGTTCAAGGATCCGTCGTTCGGGGCGGCGTCCACGTGCGGGGGATCCACGTAGGGGTCGTCTCCGCAAGCATTCGCGAGTGCCGTCGACAGGATTACGATCGAGAACCAGCTCAGTCTCCGCATGGGTCTGTTCTCCTTATGCCAGGCGATACCGCGATCAGTATATCATCTCCCCCGGGTTTTCGGAAAAGCCGGTCCCGCGGACCGACTCCCGCCGTCCCAAGAGCGCCGATCGGTTTGAGCTCCCGTCGCCGGATCGGGCGGCATGGGGCCGTTTGCGTCGTCGCTCCTCAGCCGAATATGGCCCGATATTCTCCATCGTCGCTCCTTGCACACTGCCCCATGGCGCTCCGCCCGGCTCGGTCCGCCGGGGTCGGCGCTCTAGCGGGCCTGCGGCCCCCGGCGAGCACCCTTCCGTCCCTTCGACCGCCTGCGATGCTTCGGCGCTCGCACCGCCGTCCACCCGGAGTGCGTGTGGCGGAACGTGACAAACAGGTAGTGCCAGCCTTGGAGTCGAACCGTGCGCGTCCGCGCTGCAACACTCTTTTTGAGCAGGATCCGGAGCTCGGTGCTGCCGCGGAATTGCCGGACCCGCGCGGACTTGACCGGGGTCTTGAAGAACCGGGTGACCAGCGGGCGAGTGTTGTTCCAGCTCGCGACACGGCAGCCCTTGAGCTGGATGCGCAGGGAGTCGGCCACGTTCGTCATCGCAAAGGCCGGTTTCCGATTGAACTGCAGGAAGATCCGCGAGCCCGTGGGGAGCATCTGAAACCCGGTCCACGTCAGATAGCACCGCTTGTGCGCAGCCCGGGGCAGGTGGATTCGCGGCATCCTCGGCAGCCCCGGTGTCACACCGTCGTACCCTCCTGTGGTGGTGGCCTCGCCGGGGCTCGCCGGGCGGTTGGTGAGCACCAGCCGGTTCCCTTTGATCCGGACGTTCCCGGCTCCCTTTGCGGGCTTGCCAGGTCGTCTCGAGGTGGGTCGCTTGGACCGGGATTCCAGCTCTGGTGGGACCTCCCTGTCCCGAGCCGGTTGAGCGGCTCCTGTGCCAGGCAAGAGTCCGACGCTGGCCAGCAGGCCCACACCCAGTACGACCTTCCGTCTGTCCATGGCTCGGTTCCGATTGATTTCTTCAACCATTCAACCAATATAGCCGCCACGGCTCCGCTTGACAAATATTCTGTGGTCCCGGTGGGGCCGCCAGCGCGCCACCACAATTTGCGGCTTGGGCGCAGGCAGACTAAGATCGAGGCCATGGCGGATGATGGTGACAAGTCCCGGCCCGAGGGGTCCGCAGGTCCCAAAGGCAAGCCCCAGGAGGGTGCTCCGTCCAAGAGCGAGCCCAAACGAGTGGATCCCTTCGACGAGGACCTGGCGCCCAGGGCCCCAAAGGGCGCTGGGGCGCCCGTTGACCGAAAGGCCGGTGCGTTGCCGGATGGAAAGGCCCCGTCCCCCGAGGGCGCTCCGAAGCCGGATGCTCCGCGCCCCAGCCCGGCCCGCCGAGGCGCCGAGGAGCGACCCGAGACAGAGGCAGCTCCCTTGGAAGCCGACGCCCGGAAGGACGACGACGCTGATGCGGTAGCGGAGACGCCGCGTCGGCGTTTCAGCTTCCGACGGCGGCCCAAGGGCGCACAGGAGGATGCGGTAGCGGATCGACGGGTGGCGCCGCTGGACGACTATCCACCGCCCGACGACGGGGATCTGGACGAGCTCGACCTGCCGGCGCCGCCCCGGTCCCCGCTTCGTCGGCCGCCCTGGTGGGCCGTGCTGGGGGGGGTGCTGCTGGTCGGGGTAGTGGTGCTGGTGCTGCTGGGTGAGTACAACACCGAACGCTACTACCTGGTCTGTGACGGGAAGAAGGCCGCGGCGCACCGGGGCCGGGGCTTCCCGTGGCCTTTTGGACACCAGCCCATGGTCGGCTCGCAGTACCGCGCCGTGCCGCTGGACGCGGACGCTCAGTGCCAGACCCAGGAGCTCGATAATGAGGGCGAGCTGCAGAGCGCCCTGTTGAGCCTGGTGATCACCGAGGCTCAGCGGCTGAGCCTGCTCCACCGTGCCTCGGATCTGGGGGCGGCCCGCCTGCTGGTCAACCAGGGATTCCTGCTCGCGCCCAACGCCAAGAAGCAGCGGGCGCTCCTCGTTACGATCCGGGCTGCCTTGGACTTTCAGCAGGGACGCGTCGCCATGCGCGAGCTCGAGAGCGCGCTGCAGTCCGCCCGCCGGCTCTTTGTCAGTGCCAAGGGGCACAAGACCCGGCATGGCAAGGAAGCGGAGGCCTGGATCGGGCTGGTGGACCACCTGCTGGATCGGCTCCGACGGCGCCTCGCCGGAGACCCCCAGGCCCACGCCCCGGTCAGGGTCGCGCCGGGACCGCCCCGGAGCAGTCTTTTCGTCCCCGCGTCCCCCGGCGTGGACGGCGGTGTTCCCGTGGTTGTGCCGCTTCCCATGCGACCGACTCCCCGACCCGCTCCCGCCCCCGTGCTGGTCAAGCCCGACGCGGGTGTCGCCGGCGGGGGAATCCTGCTGTAGGAAAGGTTTCCGCTGCCGAAGGCGCCTGTGGGGCACTCGGCTCGACCTCGCCTGGCGAAAACATCCCGAGCTATTTCACTTTGGTGATGCAGCGGCTGAGGCGGGAACGCTCGCAGCCGCTCACCGCGTTGATGCACTTGGCGAACGTGAGATAGAAGACCGAGGACTGGGTCGGGATCTTCTTGGCGATGGTGCAGCGGCTCTCCATGCCGGCGCGGCCGACCTTGCCCTTGGAGCAGACCGAGAGCTTGCGGGCAAAGGCCTTGCAGTCCACGCCCAGGAGCTCCTTCGGGATCTCCTTGACCGTGGCGAAGACTCCCCGGACCTCGAGCTTCTCCCACTTCGGCGCCGCGTGCAGCGGCGTCAGTGCATCGCTGCGGATGCCGAATTTGTAGCCCAGCCGGTGGGCCATCATGATCCGCTTGGGCAGGCGCGTGGCCGGGTCGAAGATCGTCTCGCTCGACCGCTGGGTGTAGGAGCCGGCGTGCACGCCGATCACCTTCCCCTGCTCGTTGAACAGGGGGCTGCCCGAGGCGCCGCCCATGGACAGCGCGGAGTGCTGCAACAGCTGGCTCTGCTCAAAGGTCCCCATGGAGGCGTCGTACCGGGTCATGCGCCCGATGCGGCCGTGCACCAGAGTAGCGATGGGCTTGCGGGGATCGGCGAGACGACCGGGGAACCCGAAGGAGAACATCAGGCTCCCGCGCTTGACCTCCTTGAGCTCGTCCGCGGTGGCGAAGGTGACGAGCTTCGGGAGGTCCCGATCCACTTGCACCAGCCCGACATCCGGGGTCAACTGGAAACCGGAGTGGTAGTAGCTGCCGTGCTGATACACCGCTTCCACCTTGGCCTTGAAGCTCGGATTCTCGTTCTGCACGGCGTAGAAGTAGGAGCCCCGGCGGCTGCCGTCTCGGAGCGCCACCACGCAGTGGGCGTTGGTCCCCAGAACCCGCCTGCCCACCGCGAAGGCCGTGCAGGTGGCGTAGCGCGGGCTGCCCAGCTCGCCGTAGGCCAGCAGGTACAGGGCGGTGCGATTCTGCTGCGAGATCTGCGGCCCCTTGTCTTTGGCCATCTCCTTGATTTTCTCGTTCTCCACCTTTAGCCGGGCGATCGCCGCCTCGTATTCTCTCTGTCGCTTGTCCGCTTCGGCGCGCAGCTTCTTCATCTGCGCCTGGGTGTCCTCCTTCGCCTTGGCGAGGGCCCGATGGTGTGCCTGGTTCCGGTCGGAGGCCTTCCGCTCCTGGTCGGCGATGTCTGAACGCTGGCGCAGAATGAACACCACACCGCCGACCACCGCGCCCGTGAGCAGTACGGCCAGGACGATGGTGACCACGAAGAGCCCCTTGTTCTTGGCGCGCACCTCCTTGTCCACGATGGTCCGGAAGAACTCGGTGGAGCGCGGCTTCTGCATCCGCTCCTTCTCGATGGCGGTCTCCACGATCATCGCGACCGTCCGCGCGCCCACCTTGGCCTCGCCCGCGCCGCCGGGGAGCGGAGCTGCCGGAGCGGCCGGCGTCAGCGGTGCAGCGACCTGCGGCGCGGGCTGCGTGAGCGGGCCGGGTCCGGGCGCCGCCACGGGCTGGGGTGCCGGCTGCATCGCGGGCGGAGGCTGGAACGCCGGCGGCGGGATCGGCGCGAGCGCCGCCTGCTGACCGGGCGCCGCCTCGAGGGTGAAGCGGAGCAACGGTCCGCCGGCCCCGAGCTCCACTTCTGAACCGTTGGCCAGCGCCACCTGGGTGATCCGCGCCCCGTTCACGAAGGAGCCGTTGGAGCTCCCCAGGTCCACATAGGTCAAGCTGTTGTCCGGTCCCAGGTGGACCTCGGCGTGTCGGGTGGAGGCGAGGATGTCCTGGTGCGCGTCGAGGGTCACGTCGGACCGGGGATCCCGGCCGATGGAGACGACACGTTGGTGGGGGAAGGCCAGGCGCTGTCCGGCCAGCGCTCCGCGAATGATGTCGATCACCAGCTGCATGGTCTACCTCGTCCTTCCAGTGCCCTGGGTGTCTGCCAAGGATGCCACATGGCACCAGGTCAGTCGACCGCGTGCCGGGGGCAGACGCGCGTCAGAAGAAGGGCGCTCCCGACCGCCAGGACCAGCCCTGCGATGTGGGTCCAGCTCGGCAAGCCCAGCTCGGTGGAACGGGCCGCCTTTCTGGCGGCCTCTGGGGTGAGGTCGCTGCCGAGCAGCATCAGGAACTGTACGCCGTTGTAGGCGGCGTGCAGGAAGATTGCCGGCAGGAGTGAGTCGGTGCGGCTGGTGACCCAGCACAGGGCGACCGAAACCATGAACAGCGCCAGAAACCCGGTGGCGTTCAGATGGACCGCCGCGAAGATCAACGACACGCACACCGCGGCGGTGCCGAAGCCGTTTCGGCGCTCGATCCCCCGGAACCCGAGGCCACGGAAGAGCAGCTCCTCTCCCACGGGCGCGGCCACCACCAGGGTGATGCCCAGCAGGGTCATGGCCAGAGCGCTCGGCTGCTTGGACATCATCTGGAGGATGACGTTGTCACCCCGCGCGATGACCCGCGCGGCCAGGTTTTCGAGCAGCAGGGCCAGGGGGACGAGCGCCGCTCCGAGCACCACGGACAGACCCGTGGGCAGGACGCCGGGCCAGCGCCAGCGAAAGGTGTCCCGCCAGGGCAACCGCTTGAGGCGCGCGGCGACGATTCCCACCACAGGCCAGGTCAGAGACGACGCCATCAGGATCGCCATGAACGCCGCCAGGGGCATGAGCTCCATGACGTTCTCCGGACGGGCGCCCTGGAGGCCTCCGCCCTGCAGGGCGACCAGGGCGACGAAGCCGATGACGCCGACCACGATCTGCCCTACAAAGCCGATGAAGACCAGGAGCAGGAACCAGGCCACGCCCGGAAAGGGAAGCTGAGGCGGCGGTGCCCAGGCGTAGGGATGCGCGTAGGCAGTGGGCGGCACCGCTGCGTACGGGGATCCCGGAGTCGGTTGCGGCGCGCCCGGGCCGGCCGTCGGAGGCGGGCCGTAGGGGTTGTACGGGAGCGCGGCGCCGCCGTCCGGGGGAGGGAAAGTGGGCGGCGCGTAGCCGATGGGCGGGTTGTGGTGAGGATGTGCTCCCGGAGGTGGTGGGGGCGCCGTTTCGTAGGGAGCCGGAGGCGGAGACGGGGACGATCCCGGCGCCGGCGCCTGGGGGGGCCGGTAGGGCGAAGCTCCCGACGCACCCTCAGCGGCCCCGTCGGCTGCGTCGTCGGAGCTGCCTGGGCGGGGGGTCCACGGAGGGTCGCCGTCTCGAGAGGTCATCGCGGACCAGAGTGAAGCACACTCCGTCCGGTCCGGCAATGCCTCTCAGCGCCTGCGATAGACGCGCACCAGGGGGACTCCCTCGACGCGCTCTTCGTGCACCACGCGGTAGCCCGGCGGATGTCGCCACCGACGGTGACGTCGGTCCCAGAGGCGGCGCAGGCCGTCGCCCGCGAACACCAGAAAGTCGGGTGGCGGCTGCGCGCCGGGATAGGTGGTGCGGATGTCGGGATGCAGGACCACCGTGTGACGCGCGGGCACGTCCATCCCCACGGTGGAGTGAGGTGTGGCGTGGCGCCGAAGATAGCGCACCGCACCGCCCAGGCCCTCACCCCACCAGGAGAACTCGTAACGGCGCTCCTTGAGCGCCGCCTCCGGCCCGCCGCTCAGGTCGTTGTAGAAGTCGAGGTAGTAGGGGTGGACCCGCGCAGAGGCCAGCGCGGTGATGCCGGCGAGCAGCAGCGCGGCCACGCCGCCGGCGAGCCAGCGTCGGGGGCGCCAGTGCCCGAGCCGGGAGCTGGCCGTATCCATCAGCCACACCCCTCCGGCCCCGGCCATGAGGGCCAGGGGAGCCAGGATCGGGAGCACGTAGCGGACACCGTCGCGGTGGAACGGCACGAGGGGGCTCACGAGCAGCGGCGCCAGCGCCCAGAGCCCGAGGGCCAGCTCTGCCCGGCCGCGGTGCCAGCCGAGCCGCACCAGGAATAGCGCCACGCCGGCCAGCACCACCGTGGGCGTGGTGACCAGTACATAGACCGGGAAGTAGCCGTGGTGAACGCGGATCTCGCGGCCAATAAAGAGCTCATGGTGCGCCACGTCCGGGTGCCAATAGGTGAGGAGCTCGCCGAGATGTCTCGCGGGGCTCGACCAGAGCCGGGGCCAGATCAGCACGAAGAGCGCGCCTGCGATCACCGGCATGAGGAGCATCGCCAGGGGGAGCGGGCGCTTCTGGCGCCACCGGGGGAGCGCGATCCAGACCGCCAGCGCCAGGACGAAGAGCCACGCCGTGAGATTCACCAGCCGGCACCCCACGGCCAGCCCGCCGAAGATCGCGCCGGCCACGAAGGCGTCACTGCGCTCGGATCGGAGCGCGCGGATCATCGCGTAGCAGGTCAGGGTGTACAGCAGCACCGAGGCGGATTCGTGTCCGGCCACCTTGGAGTGGGCGAGCAGCGCGGGCAGCGTGACGGCCACCAGGGCCCCGGCGATCCCCACCCGCCGATCCGCGAACAGGTCCCGTCCTGCGAGGTAGACCACGGCGGGAACCAGGGCGCCCAGGAGCGCCGACACCTTCCGGGCGCCGGCCAGGTCCTCGGAGAACAGCGCTCCGAATCCGAGCAGGTACCGGGTCACCGGCGGGTGCTCCAGATTCCACTGCCAGGAGAGGGCGCGGAAATCCAGCCCCAGCAGGTTCAGCCACTGGTTCCTCCCCGCGCCGAAGTAGACGTCCTCATCCCAGGTTTGCCCGGCGCCGCCGAGATCCCACAGCCGCACGGCGAGGGCGACGCAGACCAGGGCGAGGATCGACAGGGCGTCCTGGCGGCGCTCGGGGTTGTCCCGCAGCGACGTGATCCAGCGCCGGAGCGGTCTCCGGCCCCAGACCATCAGCAGCGACGCCAGCAGGGCGAGCAGCGCGCTGGCGATCCAGCCGTCCCGGGGCGCCGGGCCGGCGTGTCCCGGTGACGTGGGCTTCGTGCCGGCCGGGCGCAGCATGGCCGGCTCGACGTACTCGGGCACGCCGCGCCGCCCGGGGGGCATCCAGAAGAGCCGGAGCGACCCGTCCCTTGGCGGCAGCGTTGCCTGGAGCGTGAGCGGGTGCCAGCCCCGGCCGAGCAGCCGCTGCTCTTTGACCAGGCGACGGGAATGCACCCGGTGTCCGTGCTCGGTGGTGGTGGGGCCGCTGCGGGCCCGGATCGGCGGCACGGCGCCCACGGTGAGCTGGGCCGTGCCGCGAACCGAGAGCGCCAGGACGAAATGCCCGCGGAACGGCACCCAGATCCAGCCGTCGTAGCGCACGTTCCGGACCCGTGCTCCGGCGTGGGGGCCCTGCCTGGCGTCTGTGTCCACCGTGGGAACGACCCGGCGCTGGAGTGCGCGCGAGGACGGCCCGGGCGTGTCCACGTCGTAGGCGGTCAGGGTGAGGCCGCCGTCCTTGCGGCGCGCCGCGTTGCGCACTCCCAGCAGCCCGGCGGCAACGCCGCAGGCCGCGATCAGGGCGCTCAGGTTCACCAGCCATTCCCGCCTGCGGCGTAGGGCTGGCGCAAGAACAACTTCGGCATTCGGCTGCCGATCCATCACTTCGTCCTGCGTCGCTCGTCAGTTAAATACGTCACTGTATTCGCCCTCCTCGCTCCTTGGTCGAAGTGCGCCTCGGCGTCCTCGGTGCTTCGAACCTGTTCTTGCGCCAGCCCTCCGTGTCAACTGCTCGCCCATGGTGGTTGAATTTGTAAGCCGGACCGGCCCAGGACGCAAGGATGCTGCGGGTACCGGCCAGGCCCGCCTCTCAGGGCGGTGAGTCGAGCAAAGCCCGCCACCGCGCGAAGCGCGGGTTCCCCCGGAGGGGGCGGAGGGGGAGAAGTGAGTCGCGAAGCGACGGATTTGTCCAGGCTGTCAAGGCACTTGACCGAAGTAACGCTCCAAGGTTCCGTCTGCGGACAGACCAGCGCCAGAAGGCCGACTGTAGACGTGACGCGAGCCAACGGTGGTGCCCGAGTGACACGCTCGGCCACTTCGTTCTGATCGGTGCCATGCTGCGGTGCGTCGGCGGAACGCATTGACCGGCTGACGGCAGGGGCGGTACAACGTCGGCATGAAGAAGATGCATCGCGTGCTCATCGCCGACGACGAGCAGAACATCCGGCGGGTGCTGGAGGCCATCCTGAAGCGGGCGGGCTTCCACCCCACGGCGGTCGCCGATGGCGAGTCTGCCCTGCAGGCCCTCAGGGCGGAGCCCTTCGCCGCGCTGATCACCGACCTCAAGATGCCGAAGATGGATGGCATGGAGCTGCTCCGGCGGGTCCGGAACGAGTTCGAGGACATGCCGGTGGTGATGATCACGGCCCACGGTTCGGTGAACTCCGCCGTGGAGGCGGTCAAGCTCGGCGCCTTCGACTACATCGAGAAGCCCTTTGAGGACCGCGCCATCCGGGAGGTGATCAGGAAGGCGGTGACCCACTGGGAGAAGGCCGCCGAGCACGCCAAGCTGGCCGTGGAAAGCGAGCAGGGACGCTTCGGGCTCATCGGCACGGGGCCGGCCATGCAGGAGATCTTCGCCTTGATCGACCGCGTGGCCGACACGCCCTCAACGGTGCTCATCACCGGGGAGTCCGGCACCGGAAAGGAGCTGGTGGCCAAGGCGCTGTATCAGGAGAGCAGCCGCAGGGATCAGCCGTTCATCAAGATCAACTGCGCGGCCATTCCCGAGACGCTCATCGAGAGCGAGCTGTTCGGGCACGAGAAGGGCGCGTTCACGGGCGCCGTGTCTTCCAAGCCCGGTCGGTTCGAGCTGGCCGACGGCGGCACGCTGTTGCTCGACGAGGTGGGAGAGATCCCGGGGCCCATGCAGGTCAAGCTGCTGCGGGCGCTGCAGGAGAGTGAGTTCGAGCGGGTCGGCGGGATCAGAACCATGAAGGTGGACGTTCGCCTCATCGCCGCCACCAATGCCGATCTGGGCCGGGAAACCGAGGAGGGGCGATTCCGGGAGGACCTCTACTACCGGTTGAACGTGGTCCCGATCCGGATTCCACCGCTCCGGGAGCGCCAGGAGGACATCCCGTTGTTGGTGAAGCATTTCCTCACTCAGTTCAACGAGAAGCTGGGTAAGCGGGTGGAGTCCATCGACCCCGCGGCCATCCGGCGGTTGAACGACCACAACTGGCCGGGCAATATCCGGGAGCTCGAAAACCTGATGGAACGGACCCTGCTGTTCTGCGATCACCCGCAGATCCGGCTGGAGGATCTCCCGGAGGATCTCGCGCGCTCCCCGGGCCCCTCCAGCCCGGTGGTCGAGCCGGCGGCGAGCGCCGCCGCGGTGCCTGCGTCCGCGTCCGAGAATCCGGGGCCGCCGGCAGGCGAGGCCGAGGGTGCGGGCAGCCAACCGGTGGGCGGCTCGCTCAAACAGGCGGTCAAGGCGGAAACCGTGCGGGTGGAGCGAGAGATGATTGTGCGCGCCCTGGACGAGACGGGGGGCAATGTCACCCGGGCCGCCAAGCTCCTGCAGATCAGTCGCAAGAGCCTGCAGATCAAGATGAAAGAGCTCGGCCTGCGCCGGGGAGACGAGGTCGCCCCTCGTCCGGAGTCCGAATCGCCCGAGTCCGACTGAGGGAGGGTGCGTGCCGAGCCTGGGGCAGGGGCGTGCGTGCGAGATGACGGCTCCACGCCGGCGGGTTGCTCCCGAACCCCCGGCCCGGGCTCAGATGAAAGCCTTCCCCATTGACTTGACACTCTTTTCAGCCTGTTGATACCCTCCGACAAGTACGTTGGTGTCTCTTGGCTCGGTTCTTCGATTCGGTGGGACCGGTGAGAAGTGCGCTGACGCAGGAGAGATAGGTGTCCATGAAACGTATTCGTCCCAATGGAATAGCCCTGTTGACTCTGCTCGCAGCGCTGCTCGCGCCGGGCCTGGCCCGGGCCGCCGACGTCAACGAGGTCGCCACGGGGTTTACGAAGAACAACCCCTACGACGTTCGGTTCAAGTTCAGCTACGAGGCGATCATCAAGAAGACGTCGCTCAATCGGGAGTACATGGGCAACGCCGCCGGCATCGACGTGGTGAAGGACCTCGTCTACCAGCAGGTCACCCACGTGCTGCACATGAGCCTGGAGCTGGCGGTCTACAAGGACTTTGCGCTGTACGTCGGCCTGCCGGTGATCCTGGGCCAGAAGGCCAAGTACGGGTTCGCCTCGGGGGACCGCTACCACGGCTACAACACCGAGCAGCAGTGCCGGGACGCCCACGCGGGCGAGGAGTGGGTCTGCAACCCGGACGGGGTCAACGGCAACAACTCCCGCTTCGTGCAGGACGGCCTGGCGGCCGGGCTCACCGGGTTCGGGTACTCCAGCGGGGGCTGGGACGGGCCGCTCATCTCCGACGATCCCGCGACGGAGCCCGACCCTTCCAACGTCAATGCCGTGTACTTCCCGTCGGAGTACCGGGTGGGCGCGGGCGTCGCCGGGCCCCGGTCCCTGTGGGAAGGCCGGTCGCGCTCCGGCATCGACCAGCTCCACATCGGCCTGCACGGCCTGATCTTCAGCCAGAAACGGCACCCGGCCTATCCGGACTGGCGGTTCGGCGTGGAGTTTCGGCTCGCGGTGGGCAAGGTCATGGACTTCGAGCGGGACCACGCCGGCGACACGACCTGCGGCGCCGCGAGCCTGAACCGCTGGAACTGCCGGCCGGAGCTGAACAAGGCCGTGGGCCGCGGCGTGCACGAGATCCGCTTCTTCACCACGGCCTCGAAGCTCGCCAAGCTCTGGAAAAACGGCGGCATCGACTCCTTCATTCACATCTTCTTCCAGATGCCCATCGCCTACAAGAGCGACTCCTTCTACTCGAACAAGTACGACTTCTCGGCCGACTTCGGGGAGGAGAGCAAGTCGCCCTTGATGAAGGCGCCCATGAAGGCCGGGATCCACTTCGGCGGCGAATTCGTGATGTTTCAGGACAAGGTCAAGGGGCACAAGATCACCTTCGAGCTCACCGGGATGCTCGAGGGGCACTTCGAGGGCCGCGACTACTCCGAGGCCTACGAGCTCCTGGCCGGCTCGCCGGCCCTCAACCTGTACTGCGATCAGCCGGGCGGCACCGGCTCGACCAACGCCTCCTTCGATCAGTTCTGTGGCAATCAGAAGACGCGTAACGGGCTGTTTTACTACCCCGGGATCACCACGGTGGAGAACTTCGTGCGGTTCGGTGTTCGTCTCGGGCTGCACGCGCAGATCACCAAGTACGCCAAGCTGTCCATCCTGTACGCCTTCGTGCACGAGCAGGAGCACTTCCTGACCACCGACGACGCGGGCGAGGACTACAACGGCAGCGGTGTCATCGACATAAATACGTCTGAGCTGAATCCCTGGCATCGGCCGGTGATTCATCAGGCCGGGCACCGCATCCGGGCCCAGGAAACGCTGATTCATTACATTTCGGTAGGCCTCAAGCTGATGTTCTAGAGCGCCGACCGGTTTGGTCGGACCGAGCCGCGCGGAGCGCCATGGATCGGAAGCGACAGGCGACGAGGGATCATTTCTGGTCATCTGTGACTGAGGAGCATCGCCGCTGACGGCCGCGTGCCGCCTGATCCGGCGACAGGAGATCGAGCCGGTCGGCGCTCTGGGCGCCGACTCGAGGATGCGAGATGTCGGAGATCAAACTGGGTACGCTGCCAGACCGACTGGATGACGATGAGGTGGAGCTGGTGCTGACCCAGCTCCGAGAACATCTGGGGGACCCGGCGCTCGAGCTGCCGACGGGCGATATCAGCGCCAGCGGCAGCGTCATCGACGGGCTGGACGAGGAGCTGCTGGCCGAGTTCATGGATCGGCTGGAAGTGTCGGATCTCGGCTGCGAGTACTATGTCCCCATCGAGTTCGACGGCAAGCTGGACTGCGGCGACTACAGTGTCGGGTCGCTGCATACCCTGGTGGAGATCCTGGAAGAGATGATGGACGATCTCGACATCGAGGACGTGGACGAAGAGCTCGACGACATCGGTGACGAGGACGACTACGCCAGCGATCTGGAGTTCCTGCAGGCCCAGATGCGCATCCTCTGGCGCACCTTCTACGACGCTGCCGGTGAGGCCATCGACGCCGAGCTCTCGCTGATCGTTGCGCGCTGATTCCATGGGCCTCCGGAGGCGGGCTTGAAGCGGATTCCACAGTGGTGGGTTGTGGCCGGGCTTGTGTTGCCCAGCACCTCGGCGGCTGCCCGGGCCGCGGGGCCGGTGCTGATCGAGTCCCATGAGCGGCCGCGCACGCCGCGGATGGGTCGAATCGTCGGGATCGTGGCCCAGGCGTTGACCGGCCGGGTGCAGCAGGGGGCATCGCTCCGGGCCGGGTCGCGAGGGCTGCTGGGCCG
>JBDRSE010000161.1:0-14144 GCA_043825095.1 bacterium | reverse complement strand
CGGACGCCGCGGCGTCCGCAGCAGCCGGCGCCGCGCCCGCGCCCGCGCCCGCGTCCCCGCTTGCGCCCACGTCCCCGCCTGCGCCCGCGTCCGCGCCGTGCCCCGCGTCAGCGGTGGACAGCGCAAGGCTCGTGCCGCCCCCGCCCTTCCCGCGCGCCGGTTTCGCAGGGGTCCGAGGCCAGTACACCCAGCCGAGGACCGAAACCAGCACCACCAGCGCGGCGACCCCGCCCGCGACGAGGAGCTTCACGCTGGACTGCCTGCGCCCGACCTCGGACAGGAGCCGGTGGGCTTCCGCGTTGTCACCGTCCAGCGACAGCACGCGGTCGCACAACGCGAGCGCGGACGCCAGGGACCGCTCGGCGACCTTGCGCTCGGCACGCTCGAGGAGACAGCCCACGATGCGGCGCGTGGCGCCGGTTTCATAGCTCTTCGGCGCGTCGAAGAAGCGCTCGAGCTCGTCGTCGACATCGGTGAGCCCGCCCTCCGCGGCGAAGTCTGTGAGCGCGTCCGCGAGGGCCTCGGCGTCGGACGTCCGCTCCTCCGGATCCGCCGCGAGGCAGCCGACGATGATCCGGTCGAGGGTGTTGCCCACTGCCGGGTAGGCCTGAACAGGCGGCACGTACCGGCCCTTCAGGATCGCGGAGATGACCGTCAGGGGGTCGTTTCCAGGGAACGGCAACCGTCCCGTGGTCATGCGGTACAGGACCACGCCGAGGGAGAACAGGTCGCTGGCCGGTCGGGGCCGGTGACCGCGCGCCTGCTCGGGGGACATGTAGTTGGGCGAGCCGATGAGCGCGCCGGTGGCGGTGACGGTTTCGCCATCGAGCACCCGCGCGATACCGAAGTCAGTGAGCACGACGCGGCCGCCGGGGGCGATCATGATGTTCTCGGGCTTGACGTCCCGGTGCACGATTCCGGCCTTGTGGGCCTGGACAAGGGCTTCCGCCACACGGGAGGCGAGCAGGGCCGCCACCTCGGGCAGGAGCCTGCCGTGCTCCTTGATGAAGGTGGACAGCGCCGGGCCCTCCACCAGCTCGGACACCATGAACGTGTGCTGCTGGTCGCCATCCTCCTGCCTGACGAAGTCGTGGATCTCGATGATGTGCCGATGGCGCAGGGCGGCCACGGCCCGGGCCTCTCGCCGGAACCGCTCGGCGTACTCCTCCCTCTTGGCCAGGTGGGGGTGCATCATCTTGATGGCCACCTCGCGACCCAGCTCCAGGTCCCGCGCCCGGTACACCGTGGCCATGCCGCCACTCCCGAGCTCGGACAGGATCTCGTATCGACCCAGCGTCGTGCCGATCAATGGGCTTCCTCAGAAACACAAGCGGTTCCCCAGAAGTATAACACTGACGCCTGCGGGAATGGTGTCTCACCCCCAACGTAAATGCCGTGATGGGGTCAGACCCCACTACGGCATAAATGCTAATGGCGGGGTCAGACCCCACCATTTGCATTTATTTCTTGATGCTGTGGGCGAGGTTGCTGAGCATGCCGGCTACGTTTACGAGGGTGAGGGCGCTGGACTGCAGGGCGGCCGCGCCGACGCGAAGCCCGTGGTCGGCCCAGAGGCGTCCGATGTTGTCCAGATCGCCGAGGGCTCCCACGAGCAGCGATCCAGACTGCGCGCTCAGCTGCTCAGCGTTCGGCTGGCTGTGTTCTTGCTGTTCCATTGATCTACTCCTTTTTTCCGGGCAGGCACTCCGGCCCGATGATGATCTGCGGTCCGGGCGCTCCCCGGACACCGAGGTATGCTGGCGCGCCGACCTCGAGCTTTCGTTCGCACAGCGCGCACGTCGCCGTGACGGCCAGCAGCAGCTCCTGGAAGCCGAGCACGCCGTCGAGGACGGTCGTAGGGTCCGGACCGCCCGTTTGTCCCGCGAGGGCCTCGGCAGGTGGAGGCGCGGCGCGGCTGGAGGCGACTCGCGCTCCCAGATCGGCGCCAGCGGCTGCGGCCACGTCGTTGAGCTTCGCGCGCTCCCGTGCGACTCGATCCGCCACGCCGCGAAGCTCCTCTTCGGCGACCCGCCCGACAGCCTCCACCGCCTCCATGGCATCCTGGAGGATGGTCCGCACCACATTGGAAACCGGGACGCGCAGATTCTCCGCCAGATTCTTGAGCTCCTGCTCCAGAACCGCGGGAATCCGAGTGTGCAGCACCCGCTCCTTGCGCGACCGTTTTTCGTCGGTTTCTGAGCTCTTTTTGTCGTCGTTGTGTGTCACAATGAATCACACTGTAACACGTTGTGATACAAAGTCAAGTCCCCGTTCAATATAATGTGATACAAAACAGTGTTGAAAATAACGCTTGTATTTCAGGAGCATACAGCGCACAAAGCGGAATCACTGCCGATCAGTCAATGGCGATGATCTTAAAATCGATCCGATCACCGTTGATCGTCAGACGCGCCACGGACCGATACGGAGCCCAGCGACGGTCGGTCGGAGATCCTGGATTCAACAGCCGCACCCCCTGGAAGGTCAGGTCAGCAGCTTCGTGGGTGTGCCCGTAGACGATAGCCGGCGGCGGCCGGGACCCGAACTCCCCCAGCAGGCGAGACTCGATGCTCCCGGCGCCCCCGTCCCCGTGGCGCAGGCCCACCCACAGCCCGCCCACCTGCACGACGCGCCGCCGGGGGAGCTCTCGAAGATCTGGCGCGAAGTCCATGTTCCCGCGGACCGCGAGCACTTCCCACCGGGGAGCGAGCCCTCGCAGGACCGCGAGGCTCACCACATCCCCGGCGTGGAGGATCCGCTCGCAGTCGTGGAAATGGGTTTCGCAGACCTTCAGGAGCTCGGCAGTGCACTCCCCGAGGTGGGTGTCACTGAGCACGCCGACGGTTTCGGGAGCGTTGGAAGATGGGGGGGGCACGGCGCTTCGCAGGGGTGACGCCGCTGGGGACTACTCGGACTTCTCGGCCTCTGCCTCGGCCTCTGGCGCGGCCTCTGCCTCGGCCTCTGCCTTGGCCTCTGGCGCGGCCTCGGCCTCTGGCGCGGCTTCCACCTCGGGCGCAGCCTCTACCTCGGGCTCGGGCACAGCCTCCACGCCGGGCGCGGGTGCGGACATGTCACCGAGCTTGGCCTTGAACACGTCGCCCAGGGTGGCCTGCGCGGTCTTCGCCCCGGTGAAGCCCTGCACCTCGGCCATCTCCTCGGTGCGCTGGGCCGCCTTGATCGACAGCCCGAGTCGACGGTCGTGGGGATCCACGGCAATGATCTCGGCCTTGATCCTCTGACCGGCCTCGAACATCGTCTTGGGATCCTCGACCCGCTCTTCACTGATCTCGGACACGTGAACCAGGCCGTCGACGCCCTTCTCGAGCTCCACGAGCAGGCCGAAGTCCATGACCTTCACGATGGACACCTCCATCATGCGGCCCACCGGGTAGTCCATGGGGATCCGATTCCACGGATCGTCCACGGTCTGCTTGATGCCGAGGCTGATCTTCGGCTTGTCCTGATCGAACTCGATGTTGAGCACGATCGCCTCGACCTCGTCCCCTTTCTGATAGAGCTCGGAGGGGTGCCGCACGCGATGCGTCCAGCTCAGGTCGGAGATGTGCACCAGCCCGTCGATGCCGTCCTCGATCTCCACGAACACACCAAAGTCGGCGATGTTGCGGATGCGGCCCTTGACGTTGGTTCCGATGGGATACTTCTCCCGCAGCGCGTCGTAGGGGTTCGGCTCGAGCTGCTTCATGCCGAGACTGATGCGGTTGTTCCGCGCGTCGATGTCGAGCACCACCGCCTCGAGGGTGTCGCCCACAGCGACCACCTTGGACGGATGCTTAACGCGCCGGGTCCAGCTCATCTCGGAGACGTGGATGAGGCCTTCGATGCCGTCTTCCAGCTCGACGAATGCGCCGTAGTCCTTGAGGCTGACGACCTTGCCCTTGACCACTGTGCCGGGCACATAGCGCTCCTCGGCCAGGGTCCAGGGATCCTCGGAGATCTGCTTGAGGCCGAGGCTCACGCGCTCGGTATCCGAGTTGTACTTGAGCACCATCACCCGCACCTGGTCGCCCACCTGGAAGAGCTCGGACGGGTGATTGACGCGCCCCCAGGACATGTCGGTGATGTGCAGCAGGCCGTCAATGCCGCCGAGGTCGATGAACGCACCGTACTCGGTGAGGTTCTTGACGATTCCCTCGACGATCTGGTTTTCCTTGAGCTTCTCGAGCGTGTTGGCCTTGAGCTCGGCCCGCTCGCGCTCCAGCAGCACCCGGCGGCTGAGCACGATGTTCCCACGCTTCTTGTTGAACTTGATGACCTTGAACTTGAAGGTCTTGGCGATGAACGCGTCGAGGTTCCGCACCGGCCGCAGGTCCACCTGGCTGCCGGGCAGGAACGCCTTGACACCGCCTTTGATGGCCACCGAGAGGCCGCCCTTCACCCGCTGCGTGATGGTGCCCTCGATGAGCTCGTCGCGCTCGCACGCAGCGCTGATATCGTCCCACACCTTGAGGCGATCGGCCTTCTCCTTCGAGAGGACGACGAGGCCGTCCTGATCCTCGCGGCTGACCAGCAGCACGTCGATTTCGTCGCCCGCTCTGACAACCGTTTGACCGTCCGGGCCCACGAACTCATTGATGGGAATCTCGCCCTCGGACTTGTAGCCGATGTCGACGACGACGATCTCCTTGCCGACCATGATGACTCGGCCGGTGATAATCTCCCCTTCGGTAAATTTTTTGGATAGGCTCTCTTCGAAGAGCTTGGCGAATGTGTCCTCGGTCCCCATGGCCGACGAGCTGCTGGTGGTTGATAGATCCGAATCCATTCTAGCGTGTCCTCCTTCATGGACTCCCGGGAGCGCCTTGCCCGATTTTCCTTTAATTTCCGGGCATTGGGCGTCTTGCCCCCGAGGTGCGTGGCAACATAGATGGGATCAGGCCGAAAGTCAATGGGAAAACCCTGAGGGCTAGGCCTTTTTCTCGTGATCGGTGAGCCGCTGTCGGATTCGCGCGACCTCCTCCTCGAGCTCCTCGAGTTCGATCAGCTGGTGCGGACGAATGGAGTGGGCCGGGAGCGCGACTTGCCGGTCCCGCAGCCTGGCTTCCAGCGCTCCAAGCTGTTTCTCCAGAAATTCCAAAGAGTCATCGTCCATCGGCCGTCTCCGAGAAGATTTTCTTCACCAGCTGAGCCAGCTTGTCGACGACCTCGTCAATGGAGAGGCCGGTCGAATCGACCTCCACGGCATCTGTCGCCCGGCGGAGCGGCGACTCGGCCCGCTGGGTGTCCACCGCGTCGCGAGCGAGCTGGTCCCGGAGGACCTCCTCGAGCTCCGCCTCGACCCCCCGGTCACGGAGCTCCAGCCACCGACGACGGGCGCGAATCTCCGGATCCGCCACGAGAAAGAACTTCATCAGCGCGTCCGGGAAGACCGCCGTTCCCATGTCCCGACCTTCCGCAACCACCAGGCCGCGAGCCCCGAGGCGCCGCTGGATCTTCAACAACGCCGCCCGAACGGCCCCGTGCTGTGACACCTCGGACGCGCCGCGGCTGATGTCCGGGGTGCGAATGTCAGCGGTGACATCCCGATCACCTACCAGAACCCGTTGGACCTGCTCGCCACTCTCGAAGCGCAGCTCCAGTGCATCGGCCAGTACCCCCAGCGCCTCCCCGTCACTCCAGGGGACGCCCCGCTCCCTGGCCAGCAGCGCCAGCGTGCGATAGATCGCCCCTGTGTCCAACCGCACACCGCCCAGACGCCGCGCGAGCTCCTCAGCCACAGTGGACTTGCCCGCCCCTGCCGGACCGTCCACGGCGATGACACCGCGGAGTGGAGCTTCGGTGAAGGTCATGGCCCATGGATACCCGCCCAGAGGTACGGCGGTCAAGGGCCAACCCGCCCGCTCGACGGCGGTGTGGATCCCGTGTATCTTTCCTCTACCATGGCCAGCGACATGGAACGAATCGTCTCACGATTGAAGAGCCTCCCGAGCGTCACCGGAGTGTTGGTCGCCTGTGCGCTGGGCATCAACGTCTGGGTCACTCTGCTCCTGGTGCCTGTGCTGCACGCGGCCGGCTCGGGTACGCTGGTGACGAAGATCCCCATGTGGGCGCTGGCCTTCCCCCTGCCCCTGCTGGGGATCGGGCTCTTCCGGCTCAACCGTGTGCTCCTCCTGGCGCTGTTTCCCATCAGCCTCGGCGTGCTCAACGCGATGTTTCGGGGCCCTACCGGCCAGGGTATGTTCACGGTCTGGACCTTCGGGCTCGCGGCGCTCAGCCTGCTCGGATACCTGGTGGGCACGACGATCACGCTCGAAGTCTACGCCCGGCACGACGACGCGGTGGCGGGCCGACGCCTGGCGTTGCCCCCCCTGTCATCGAAGTGGCGACGGCGCCGCCGGGTCTACGTGCTGCTCGCGGCCTTCGCGGCCTTGATTCCGCTGTCCCTCATCTACACCATCGATTTCTTCCCGCAGACGGCCCGGGATCTGCAGAAAGAATACGGCGCCGGGGCCGCGGAGATGCAAACGCTCCTGGTCATCGGCGCGCTGGGATTGTGGCTGTGGCTGTTTCACACCTTTTTCATGGTTCCCCTGGAGCAGCACCGCCGCGGAGACGCGGACGTGCGGACGGAGCTGGTCGCCCTGGAGAAGAGCGCCCGCCGGGCCCCCCCCCGCCGCAGCTTCTATTGGGTGGTGGCCGCGGCGCTTCTAATGATGGGGCTTTTGCTCTGGATGCGACAACGGTATGGTTGAACAAATGAAGCGCTACTTCTTCGAGCTCCTGGCGATCGTTCTCCTGGGGGGGAGCATCGTCTTCTTTCACCAGACGGTGTCCTACCTGACGAAACGGGACTATATCGCCTCGCTCATCCTGATGCTCATCGGCCTTTCGGTCCTGCGGGTCGGCAGCGAGATGGCCCGGCTGTCGCTGATCGATAGACGCTGACGCGGGTGCACGATGCCTGTCGGACACGTCAAACTCCTGCCGGTCGCCCTGGCGGTGCTGCTCGTTCCGTCCGGCCCGGGTTGTAAGAAACCCCGCACCTGGAGCTGCCCCAAATACAAGCAGGTGCGGCGGTTGCCCCCCGCCGCGAATGACACCGTCGTGGCACGCGTCAACGGCCACGCCATCGCCGCCAGCGAGGTGCGCAGTCGCATGCAGCAGACCCAGCTCGATGCCCGCGCCGCCCTGGAGCAGCTCATCGATGAGGAGCTGCTGTTCCAGGAGGCCGAGCGGCGAGGGATCCACAAGGAGCCCGCCGTGGTGGAGGCCGGAAAGCAGGCGGCCGTCTACCGGCTCCTGGCCGAGACCTTCGAGAAGGAGTACACCAAGGCGAGCGTCCCCGACAAGGAGCTCAGGCGGGTGTACAAGGCGGAAGCGCCGGTGCGTTTCCACCGCCCGGAGCACCGCCATTTCGGTCACGCCTATCTGACCCGACCCTGGTTCAAGCAGGGGAAGCGTTGGCTCCTGGACGAGGCCGCGGACCGCAAGCTCAAGCAGGCCATGCTGGAGTTCCACAAAACGGTGCAGGCGGAGCAGCCTCGGACCTGGGAGCAGTTCCAGAAGCTGACCAAGGGCGTCAAGGCGGCCGGGCAGGAGCTCAAGACCCAGGACGGTGTGCTGCCCTACCACCTGCTCCGCCGCCCCTTCGCGAACGCGCTCTGGGCGCTGGAGCTGCCCGGCGAATGGTCGGGACTGATCGTGACCCGGCGTTGGTACCACGTCGCGTTCCTGCTGGAGATCAAACCCCGGCTGCACATCTCGTACGAAGACGCCAAGGAGCTGATCCGAGAGAAGGTGTACCCCTTCGCCCGGCGCAAGGCCTTCCAGGAGTGGGTGGACGCGCTTCGGGCCCAATGCCGAATCGTGGTGAAACCCGAGCATCTCCCCGTCGAGACGCTCGACGCCCCGGCCACCGCGCGCAGGCAGTGAACCGATGTCCTCCACCTTCGCAGAACTCCTCGCCGAGCTCGTCGGACAGATCCCCGGCGCCATCGGAGCGGTCTTCTTGGACTTGGAGGGCGAGGCCGTGGACCAGTTCTCGCACATTCCGCTGTTCGACATCCTGCTCGTCGGCGCGCACTGGGCCATCATCCTTCGCATCGTGCAGGAGTTCCACGACAAGCACTCCCTCGGCAGCACCGAGGTCGTGATCCTCAACGGCCCGGAGATGGACATCATCATCAAGCCCATCGACGGCGAGTACTCCGTCATCCTCGCCATGAAGTCCGGCAACCACCTCGCTTCCGCCCTCACCGCCATCGACAAGGTCGCCTCGGAGATCCGCGCAGAGATGTGACGTCAAGCGGTGGGGAGCCGCTGCGCAGCGTGATGCACGGGCCGTGTGCGGGACGCCTCACAGGTGTGCAACAGGGAGCACGCGAGCGTCCCCCTTGGACGGTCAAGACGGTCGCGACGGTTGCGCAAGAATTTACCGATGGCGAGGGGACCGGCCTGAATTCAGGCAGTTACAGCATCGTTCGCAGCTTGGCACGGCGGTTGCTTTTCTTTCGTGACGAACGAACGAAACGACCGCAACCGAGGAGGTGACATCATGGGTAGGCCAAGAAAAAACAACGCATCGAAAACCATGTGTGGACGGCGGGTGATCTCCATCGGCCTGGCGCTCGCGACCGCTGCCGCGACCTTCGTGGCGGTGAGCTCCGGCTCCCTGACCAACGGCGCCCAGGGTACGATGGCGTCAGTCGTCACGAAGGTGAAGTCGCCGCTGCGGCTCCGACGGGACACTTCCCTGGCTGACCTCTCCACCGCTGCCAAGGGGGTCATGGTCATCGACGAGCGCATCGAGCGGGCCTGGGACCTGTACCTGACCGACGAAGCCGCCACGGCGAAAGAGGCTCCCCCGGCTCCGAAGGCGACCCGGGCGCCGAAGGTCCATCACGCCGCGATCGCCAAGCCCGCGTCGGAGGTGGGAGTGCTCAAGGTGCTCTCGCGCATGGACGGCACGGTCCGCTCCGCGCTGCGCCGAGACACCATCGCGATGGACCACGCGCACGTGTCCCTGAGCACCCTCACGGCGCCCGCTGTTGCCGACGCCGCCGGGCTCCGGGACCTCGGCATCGACATGGACGTGCCGGGCAGTCGGGACGTCAAGGTTCCCTTCGGCCGGTTCCAGGGCTGGGGCGACTTCGGCAAGGGCGGGGGACAGGGCGGCATGGGCGCCGAATCCGTGGCCCTCCGAGACGACCGCCCCGCAGCACCGGTGGACACTCTCGCGGCGAACGGCTTCAGCGCCCTGGCCCTGATGATGGACTGAGCGCGCAGACGACCACACTCCTTCCACTCGCGCACCGCGACTTGATCCCGGAATCCGAACCTCCCGAAACGTCGAAAAGGCCGCTCAGCGCGCCTTCGAACAAGCCCCGATGGGGTGCAATCGGACATGCGCCCGGTGCGACCGGAGCAGGGCTTCCCCGAGCAGCTTGCCGATCAGGGTGGCGCCCTCGGGGGTAAGATGTGTGAGGTCGTTCCAGATCAGCGGCGGCCGCGCGCGGAACCACCGCCGGGCGGCGCCTTCCCCCCCTTGGGCGGCGCGGCTGTCCCAGAAGGCGCAGCCGTGGGCGAGGGCTGCCTCCCGCTGCGCCGCGATGATTCGCCCGACGATGGGCCGGCTCGGCTTTTTGTGACGCCAGCTGAAGCCCCGGTCCACCGGGCCCACCACCAGGCAGGAGACCTTGGATCGCAGCGGCTGGAGCCGCCGCAGGATCCGCGCCACGGCCCGCCGATAGAACCTCTCGTTCAGGGTGCGCTTGTCCGAGATATTGGCGCCATACTGGATCACCACGAGCGCGGCGCCGCGACGCAGCAGCTCCCGTCGCCAGTGGCCCGCGGGGAGAGTCGCGAGGGTGGTGTAGCGGGCGCTGACCAGGCCGAGCCCGTCCCACACCACGCCAGGCCCGCTCCGTTCGAGGGCGACGCCGAAGATGCGCACTCCCCCCTTGCCCACCTCCAGCGTCACCGGCTTCGCCGTTTCGATGAAATGGAAAGCTCCCTCGGCCGCCCGCCGCGTCTTGCCGCTGATGTCGATGCGTCCCAGCTCGAGCCGTCCCTGGCGCAGCCGCAGCCAGCCCCCACGGGGGCGCCGCTCGAAGTACACCTGCAACCGGGAGAACCGGCCGCCGACCTTGCCCTCCTTCTGCGGGGTCAGCCTCACCCAGGCGCCCGTGGCGTAGGTCCAGTTCATGACGCCGCCGTAGCCGTAGCGACCGCTCTTGATGAAGTGGTGCAGCATGCTCGCGCTGCGCCAGAACTTGGAGCGCCACACCTTCACGCCGGCGCGGTGGTACCAGCGCGACGGCGCGCGCAGAAGGAAAAAGCCGTGTCCCGCGTCGCCGAAGGCCGCCTGTAGCACCTGCCGCGCGCCCGAGCTGACCCGATCACCGGCCACGATGGAATCGCCGTAGTGGGCGATCCGCACCAGCCGGGGCCGCTTTCCTTGCTTGAGGCAGGAGAGCTGCTCGAGCACGTGGCGCAGCCCCTTCCCGCCCGGATCCTCGATGGGCTGGATGCGGGTGAGCGCGGAGACCGGCCGCGGGACCGGGCCTGGACGCGGGACCGGGTCCGGCCGCCGGGGTTGTACGCGGGGGCGCGCCTGCGCGACGCCGCCCCCCAGCAGGATGGCCGCGAGTATGGTGATCCCGCGCGGGCTCATTCCCCCATGCGCTTGTCGATGGTCGCGCGGAGCGTCGCGACGAGCACGTCGGCCCGGGTCGGCCACTGGGCGAGCGCCTGCTCCGCCTCGCCCCGGAGCGTGCCCGGAGCCAGCTCGGCCAGGTTGATCCGCACGTTGTACGCCGCGCCGTGGAACCCGGTGTGCAGCGTGAGCCCGGCCACAGCCGCGTCGGAGAGCGCGTTCTCGCTGCCGTCGGCCGCGATGTCCTGCCCGCGCTCGAGCCCGTCGAGGCAGAGCCGCATCACCTCGAGGGGCACGCGGGTCGCCTCGGAATAGGCTTCGGCGATGGCCCCCTTGCGGGCGGCCTGTTCCGCGTCGCTGCCGGCGGGCAAGCCGTAGGCGTCCATGACCCGGTCGAAGGCCTCCGCGTCGCTGTCCACCAGCTCCTTGAGCCGATCCCGCAGCGGCATGAGCGCCTCCGCGCGCTCCCGCATCGCCGCCTCCACGGCCTGGTACTTCTTCTTTCCCACCGTCAGCCGGCACACCATGAGCAGCAGCGCCGCGCCGAGGCTGCCGTTCAGCGCCGCCACCGCCCCGCCGCCCGGGGTGGGCGCGCGGGACGCCGTGTGCTGAATGAAGCTCGCCACCGGCAAATACGCCAGCTTCGAGGCCTTGGCTCGTTCAACCATGCGGATCCTCCTTAGCGAATCGCATATTCGATCACCTTCGCGGCCGGGTCGAAGGGCGTGAAGTCGCTCAGGCCGAGGTAGTCGTGCGCCACACGAACCAGCTCTTCCTGCGGGAGGTCCTTCGGACGCTCGCCCCACTCATGCAGGCGGTACTCCGCGGCCATGAGCAGCGGCTCGATGGGGATCAACCCCACCACCTCGGAGCCGGTCACGGCGATGCCGCGCCTCGCGGCCTCGAAGGCCACCTCTTCGTACGCCACGTGCGGCGGCGTGATGAGATAGTTGGTCAGGTTCATGGACACCTGGCACATCTTGCGCTCCGGGATGGGCACGCCGATGCCCTTGCAAAACCGCAGCTTGCCCGGACGCATCTTCTTCCGGCCGCGATCGTCCAGGGCCGGCTCGCCGTCCGGGTCGAGCATCGGCGTGCCGAGCTCCCGGACGGCGTAGGCCACCTGGTTCACTGCCTCCAGATCCTCGGTGTCGAGATCGATGTTGTACGCCACCAGGAAGAAGCGCGCCCCCGCGGCCACGGCGCCGAACCGCGGCACGAACTCAGCCGGGCCGTAGTCAGGGGCGTTCGCCGGCAGCCGGAGCTTCTCTGGAAGCGCTTCGTACTCGCCGGCACGCACCCGGGCCAGGTTCCTGCGCTCCGGGCGGGTGGCCGCCGACTCGTAGAGATACACCGGCAGCCGCAGCTCGGCACCCACTCGTCGGCCGTAGGCGCGCGCCAGCTCGGCGCACTCCCCGAGGGTCACGCCCCGAACCGGCACGAAGGGACACACGTCCAGGGCGCCGAAGCGGGGGTGCCCCCCCGTGTGCCTGGTCATATCGATCTTCTCGGAGGCCACGGCCGTGACGCGCACCGCGGCCTCCACCACCGGCTCCGGCGCCCCGACGAAGGTCACCACCACCCGGTTGTAGGAAGCGTCCGGCTCCAGGCCGAGGAATTTGACGCCCTCCACGCCCCGAATCGCCGCTTCGATCGCGTCGAACACGACCGGGTCGCGACCCTCCGAGAAATTGGGAACGCACTCGACGAGCTTGTCCATGGTCGGGGCCAATGCGGGAACCGCCCCGCGGCGCAGATGATACTCAGCAGGCCCCGGTCCGTCGAAGAATTTCTCCCCGGCCTCGCGCTCAAGGCTCGACTTTCGCACTTTTTAGTCGCGAGAACGAGAAGAAGTCGAGTCTAGGAGTCTAGGGCCGCGTGGCCTCGTTCACCGCGGCCTCGGCAAGAATGCGCGTCGTGTCGAACAGGACCACCGCCGGCGCGGGGGGAACGATCCCGGACAGGTCGGTACAGCCGAGGATGACCGCCTCGGAACCGGCGGCCCGCAGCGCGTCGATCAGCCCGGCGAGGCGTCCGCGGCAGCGTTCCGGGTCGCCGCCCGCGAGCACGTCGAGAATCAGCTGCGTGAGGGCCTCCTGCTGCAGCGCGTTGGGCTCGACGACCGCGATGCCCCGGTGACGGCAGGCTTCGCGATACAACCCCCGGCGAATCGTGAGCCCCGTGCCGAGCACACCCACCCGCCGGTGCCCGGCGTGCTCCACGGCCGCCGCGGTTTCCTCGAGCAGGTTGAGCACCGGGATCGACACCGCCGCGGCAATGGCCCCGTGGAACGCATGGACCGTGTTGCAGGCGACGGCGACAAAGTCCGCCCCCGCGACCTCCAGGGTGCGAACGCCCTGCTGCAGCACCTCCACGAGCTCTGCCTCGTCCTCGAGCTTCTCCACCACGTCGGGCGCCGGCACGCTGTTGATGATCATCTGCGGGAAGTCCGCGTCGTACCGGGCGCCGAAGCGCCGCTGGAACTGTCCCACGATGGCCAGGTACAGCTCTGCCGTGGCCGCCGGCCCCATTCCTCCGAGGATTCCGATGCGCTTCATGATCGACCGCTCACCTGCGTCGCATCTTGTCCGGTGCGCCGCCGCTTGGCAAGGGACTCGGCGGCGCTTCGAAGCGGTTGCCCTCCGGCGTGGGGTGGAATACATTGTTCCGCCGACGTGGGAGCTGACGCGGAGAACGCAACCATGGGTGAGAAAACGAAGCACGACATCCCGGAGCGCGAGCCCGGAGCCAGGCGCAGAGAGATCCTCCGCTGGCTGTACACGCCGTACTGCTGGAGCGTGATGGTCCCGTGGCTGGCGCTGAGCACAGTGACCCTCGGCGCGCTCGCCGTTGGGGTGAGCAAGCTCAGCCCCCGGGCGGCCTTCCACCTGGGCACGCTCTGGGCCTGGCTCAACTGCCGCGTGAACTGGACCTGGGTGTCGGTGAAGGGGCGGGAGAACGCGAAGAAAGGCGCGTCCTACGTCGTGATGTCGAACCACCAGAGCCAGTTCGACATCCTCGCCTTCTACGGCCACTGGGGACGCCAGTTCCGCTGGGTGCTCAAGGAGGAGCTCCGCAAGGTGCCGGGGATCGGCTGGTACTGCGCGGCAGGCGGGCACGTCTTCATCGACCGCTCGGATCGGGAGAAAGCCTTCGCCAGCCTGCGGGCGGCAAAGTCGCTGCTGGACGGCGGAATCTCGGTCATGTTCTTCCCCGAGGGCACGCGCAGCAAAAACGGCCGCATGATCCCCTTCAAGAAGGGCGGCTTCATGATGGCGCTGCAGATGGGCCTGCCCATCCTGCCGGTCTCCATCTCGGGATCCCGCCACGCCCTGCCGAGCGGGCTGTTCCGCAGCCTCCCGGGCAAAATCAACATCACGATCCACGAGCCTATCGACACCTCGCGCTACACCGAGGAAACCGTCGAGCAGCTCATGTCCGACACCCGCGCGGTCATTGCCTCCGGCCTCACCCCCTGGGAGCGCGGTGACGAAAAATAAATGCCGTGATGGGGTCTGACCCCATCACGGCA
>JBDRSE010000160.1:0-2519 GCA_043825095.1 bacterium | reverse complement strand
GTTTGTCATGAGATATCAGATGGTTTGGCTGGCAATCCTGGGGCTGACCGGGGCTGTGGCGGCCCGGGCGCTGTACCTGGTGGCCCTGTCCGCGCTCGGTGCGCTCACGGCGTGCGGGAGCATCGAGGACTCGGGGCGCGGGGCCTGCGAGGGCATCGGGTGCTCGGGGCACGGCTTCTGCCTCGAGATCGAGGGCGTTGCCGCCTGTGCTTGCAGCGAGGGGTACGCGGCGGATGCGGTCACGGGGTTGTCGTGTTTGGCGGAGGGTGCGGACAGCGACGCGGACTCCGACGCGGACTCCGACACCGACGCGGACTCCGACGCGGACTCCGACACCGACGCGGACTCCGACGCGGACACCGACGCGGACACGGACAGCGATACCGACGTGGACGCGGATAGCGACGGCGATACCGACATGGAGCCCGAGACCAGCACCTGCAGAGACGGTGTGCTGGACACGAGTGAGCAGTGCGAGGGGTACGAGCTGCGGGGACAGACCTGCGAGTCCCTCGGGTTCCGGCCGGGCATGCTCGCCTGCACGATTGACTGCCGCCTGGATACCTCGAACTGCGGCGGGCGCTGCGGCGACGGGACCAGGAACACTGACGAGGAGTGCGACGGCGCGGATCTGGGAGGCGCGACCTGTGAGGATCACGGCTTGCATTCCGGCATTCCGTCCTGCTCCGGCAGCTGCCGCCTGGACCTGTCGGGTTGCGGCGGGCGCTGCGGGGACGGCGAGTTGAACGGCCCCGAGGTCTGCGACGACGGCGTGAACGACGGTGCGTACGACGGGTGCTGGCCGGGCTGCGCCGCGCTGGCGCCGCGCTGCGGCGACGGCGAGATCAGCGGAGCCGAGGAGTGCGATGCGAACGACCTGGACGGGAAGGGTTGCGAGGATCTCGGCTTCTTGCTCGGCACGCTGGGCTGTGACGCTGACTGCCTTTTCGATGTCTCTGACTGCGAGTCGCTCTACTGGACCTGGATCCGGGAGGGGAGCTTTGTGCTCGGAAGCGATGCCGGCGAGACGGACCAGCAGCCACCGCACGAGGTCTTTGTGAGTGAGTTTCTGCTGGCCCGCTCCGAGGTCACGGTCGAGCAGTACCGGCTGTGCCGGGAGCGGGGCCCGTGCACGGAGCCCTCCTTGGCGCCGGGCTGTCTGTGGGGTGAGCCGGGTGCGGAGCAGCATCCGGTGAACTGCGTGTCCTGGGGCCAGGCGGTGGAGTTCTGCGAGTGGGCTGGCGGGCGTCTGCCTTCGGAGGTGGAGTGGGAGTACGCGGCCCGCAGCGGCGGCCGTGACGTCCGGTTTCCCTGGGGCAACGACGGCGCCGACTGCCGCCGCGCAGTGATGTTCGACTCGAACGGAGGCTCGGGCTGCGGGCTCAGGGCGCCGGCCGCGGTCTGCTCGAAGAGCGAGGGGGAAACCCTGGATCGGATCTGCGACATGGCGGGAAACCTGTACGAGTGGGTCCAGGACTGGTACCACCCCTCGTACCACGGAGCCCCTGCCGACGGCAGCGCCTGGGAGTCGCCGCCCGCTGGCGAGCGCGTCATCCGTGGGGGCGGCTTCTTTGCGACGGACTGGCAGCTGGAGACGGGGACGCGGAACAGCCTGCAGCCCGAGAGCGGCGAGGACTGGGAGACCGGCTTCCGCTGCGCGCGGTCGCTGCCGTGAGAGACGTCAAGGCAAGGAAGGAGTTCATGATGAGCAAGGTCATCATCATCGGTGTCTTTCTGGCGGGCTGGATCTACCTCCTCTCCGGCTGCGGCGACGGGGGGCCGGCAAACCTCTGCGCAGGGGTGACCTGCTCCGGTCACGGCATCTGTGTGGTCAACGGCGGGAGGCCGATGTGCGGTTGTGACGAGGGGTATCGGCCGGACCCAAGCGCGGGCCTGAGCTGTCAGCCGCTGAAAAGTTCCGGGGATGACCCGGATCAGGGTCTCGCTCCGTCCTGGCCTGAAGGCGCCGGACTGGAGGTCGCCGACATCGGGCCGACCAGCCTGACCCTGGGCTGGCCGGCCGCGGTCGCGCACGGGGGGCGCGCCGCCGCCGGGTACCGCATCTTTCGAGACGATGCGCTTTATGCGGTGACCCCGGGACACCAACGCGACGTCGTTGCAGCAGGCCTCGAAGTGGGCACTCGTTACCGGTTTCGGGTGCAAGCCCGCGACGAACAGGGCCACTGGACCACGGACGGTCCCGCGGCCGAGGCGAGCACCCGCGCTGTTCTGCCCGCCGATCCGGCCGGGCTGGCGCCCGAACTGGATCGCACCCAGGTCTCGACGTTTTCCGAGGCCACGGAATTCCTCTACAGCGGCGATGCTCCGCTGCAGGTTGGTGTGGAGCCCGGCACGATAGAGCCGCACCGCGCGGCCGTGCTGCGCGGCTTGGTCAGCGCGGCAGACAGCAGCCCGCTCGCCGGGGTGACCGTGTCCGTGCTCGATCGTCCCGAATTGGGCCGCACGACCACGCGCCACGACGGCGCCTTCGACCTGGCGGTCAACGGCGGTCAGTTGCT
>JBDRSE010000159.1:0-8870 GCA_043825095.1 bacterium | reverse complement strand
GCACCTTTGCAACTTTTTGATATCTCAGCAGAACGGCGCATGTGCGGCGCTAAAGATCACGGGGATGGGATGGATCCTACCTGGCGGAGTTGCTCTTGGAGAAGGGCTACGAGGTGCACGGCGTCATTCGCCGGGCGAGCTCTTTCAACACCGAACGGATCGAGCATCTCTACGAAGATCCTCACGTCCCGCATCGGCGGTTTCACCTCCACTACGGAGATCTTACCGACGGCTCCAACATCTCGCGCCTGATCGAGAAGCTGGCGCCGGACGAGATCTACAACCTGGCCGCCCAGAGCCACGTGAAAGTTTCTTTCGACGTGCCGGAGTACACGGCAGAGGTTGTCGGGGTCGGGACCATCCGATTGCTGGACGCGATCAAGGACTCGCGGATCGAGACGCGGTTCTACCAGGCGTCCACGTCCGAGCTGTTTGGCAAAGTGCAAGAGGTGCCGCAGCGAGAGACCACGCCGTTCTACCCTCGCAGCCCGTACGCCGCGGCCAAGCTGTACGCTTACTGGGTCACCGTCAACTATCGCGAAGCGTACGGGATCTATGCTTGCAACGGCATCCTGTTCAACCATGAGTCGGAGCGACGTGGAGAGACATTTGTGACGCGCAAGATTACGCGGGCTGCCGGGCGGATCGCCAAAGGCCTGCAGGAGACCGTCCACCTGGGCAACCTGACGGCGAAGCGGGATTGGGGATACGCGCCGGAATATGTGGAGGGGATGTGGCGAATGTTGCAGCAGGACGAGCCCAGGGACATCCTCCTGGCCACTGGGGAAACGCATTCGGTGGAGGAGTTCTGCAGCCATGCCTTCGCTACAGTCGGTGTGCCGCTGAAGTTTGAGGGCGATGGGGAGGCGAGGAAGGGCATCGACGCATCTGGCACGGTGCGGGTCGTAGTAGATCCGCGGTACTTTCGACCGACCGAGGTCGAGCTGCTGATTGGTGATCCTTCACTGGCAAAGGAGCATCTCGGCTGGGTTCCGCAGGTGACCTTTGCTGACCTTGTCAAGCGTATGGCTGAGCACGACCTTGCGCTTGCTACCCGTGAGCTGCAGCTGAAATGCTGATCGATCTGCCACCCGCCAGACTTCCCATTTGACACCCTTACCGCCGCTCTCTATAATGATCTTGAGTATTTGTACCGTCGGCAGAGAGAATAGAGAATGTCGAAGAAATTTCCGATAGATAAGAAGTCGCCGGCTGCTTACTTGAACCGCGAGGAGGGCAAGCTGTCCCGTCGCGGATTCATCGGGACCTCGTCGGTGCTGCTGGTCGCCGGTGGTGCGGTCGCCGGCGGTGCGGCCTTGGGCAGCGCTGGTGCCTCGGCGGTTCCGAGTCGCGGTGGGAGCGGGCCGGCAGGAGCGGGTGGGCCTCGTCGGCCGCGGTTCAACAGCCCCCTGGTGGCGCAGCATTGCTCCCATGGGTCTCACGGGTCTCACGGGTCTCACGGGTCTCACGGGTCTCACGGCTCCCACGGGTCCCACGGCTCCCACGGGTCTCACGGCTCCCACGGGTCCCACGGGTCTCACGGCTCCCACGGCTCCTGGTAACACTCCCCCGGCCGTGCGGCCGCAACTCCCTCTTATCGTCTGTCGTCCTTGCGCTTTCCGTTGCACCGCCCTGGTTCTGAGCGGGTGCGACGCGATTGACCCCACGCGCCCGTCGCGATAATCTTCCTGGCGTGAGCACCTCTTTTCCTTTCAACCACTGGCGTGTCCGGTTCTCGGGCGAAACCGATGTGGGGCGCAAGCGCGACCACAACGAGGACTACTTCTTCCTGCCGGACGAGGAGATGATCGGCATCGTGGCCGACGGCATGGGGGGCCATGCCTGCGGCGAGGTGGCGTCGGAGATGGCGGTGGAGACGGTCATCAAGTACTTCCGGGACACCTCCGATGATCCGGAGGTGACGTGGCCCTTCAAGGTCGGACACGGCCGCCACAACGAGAACCGGATGGCCACCTCGGTCATGCTGGCGAATCAGCTGATCTACGAGGGAGGGCAGAACGTAGAGGGCCAAAAGGGCATGGGCACCACCATCGTGGTGATCCTGTTTGACGACGACTACGCCATGCTCGCCCACGTGGGGGACAGCCGGATCTACCGCCTGCGGGAGCGTGATCGGGAGATCGTGCAGCTCACCGAGGACCACGCCTTTGTGACCGACTACGCCCGGATGAAGGGGATCTCCATCCAGGAGGCGGCGGAGACGGTGCACCAGTCGAACGTGGTGAGCCGCGCCCTGGGCATGAAGGACAAGGTGAAGGTGGACGTGCAGCGGGTGGCCCCTGGGCTCGGGGACATCTTCCTGCTGTGCACCGACGGCCTGACGGACATGGTCACCGACGAGGAGATCCTCGAGATCACCCTCGCCCAGCCCAACCTGGATCGCGCCTGCGACGACCTGATCGAGGCCGCGAATCGCGCCGGGGGCAAGGACAACATCACCGTCATCCTCGCGCGGATCGAGCCCCAGGGCTGAAGCGTCGGGCTCAGCGCTGTTTCAGGGCGGGACCGGTGCGGGGACCGACTTCGTCCAGGTCCACGGCGAGCACTGTTCCGTCCGGGGCGATGACCGCTGAGTCGGCGTCGCCGCGAGCTCGCGCCCCGGCAAAGACCAGCGTGCGGGACAGCCGGCAGCCGGCCGGGACAGTGGCGCCTGAGCCGATCACGACCTCGGGCCCCAGGACCGCGTCGGCCTCGATCCGGGCGCCGGCGCCGATGAGCACCGTGTCGTCGATGCGCGCGCTCTGGTGAATGTCGGCGGTCGGGTGCGCGCCGCGCAGCGGTCCCGGCGGGTGGAGCGACCGGCCGCTGCCGTTCACCAGGTTCAGGTTGCCCTGCAGGAACCGGGATGGGGAGGAGTGATCCCAGAAGTAGCCCTCGTGGACCCACCCTCCGAGCACTGCTCCGCTCGCGAACGCGGGCCGATACCCGGCCTGGACGATGCAGCACGGGCCGTCGGGCAGCGCTTCGATGAAGGTCGGCTCCAGGATGTGGATGCCGGTGAACATGTGCTCGGTCACGTCTTCGGGCAAAGGATCCGGGGCTTCGAGAAACCGGCGGATCCGCCCGGCCGGGTCCACGCCGATGGCGCCCCACTCGGCCGCGCGCGGATCAGGTTTGAGCACCATCGTGGCCGCTGCCCCCAGGCCGCGGTGAAGGGCGATGGCGGCGTGCAGGTCCAGGTCGATGACAATCTTCCCGTTCATCAGGACAAAGGTTTCACCCTCGAAGAAGGGCAGCGCGCGCTTCACGCCACCGCCGGTGCCGAGGATCTGCCCCTCTTCCAGGGAGTAGTGAATCACCGCGCCCAGGGCCCGGCCGTCCCCGAGCTCGGCCCGGATCAGCTCCCCCTGATGGTGCAGGTTGACCATGATCTCGGTGATGCCGTGCCCCACGAGGTGCGCCACCGCGTGGCGGATCAGGGAGACGTTGCAGACGGGATAGAGCGGCTTGGGCAGCGCGAGCCCCAGCTCCGAGAGCCGCGTGCCGAACCCCGCGGCGAGGATCATCGCCTTCATGGGCTGCTGTCCCATCCCCAGCTGAGGTTCACGAGCAGGAACAGAATCATGCCTGCGGCCAATAGGATGACGCCGGTCACCATGACGATCTGGACCAGGTGTCGCAGACGATCGAGTCGCTCGTCCTGCGCAGCGCGCCTCGCTTTTTCAGCTTGCGTGAGGGCGACGCCGGCGCGGTGAGGGCTCTCCTCACCGCCCGGCTCGTCGTCTTGCTGGAACCAAGATTCTCCGTCCGTGGACTCGGCCTGCTCGCCCTCGAACTCCGCCATCAGGAGGGCGCGCTCGACCGCCCCTCGGCGGTGAAAGACGACGTTCGTGTAGATCATGGGGATCACGAGCCCGAGCAGCAGCAGGGTCGTGAAGGCCAGCCCGAGGACCAGCACGCCCTGCAGCCGGCTCTTGCGCTTGCGGAGCTTTCCGGTGTCCGCGGCGGACGTGTCCGCGAGCCAGGCGGTCGGATAGTGGAGGTGGTCGAGCCGGGAGAGCAGGTAGGCCGCCGCGCGCCGTCGATTCACGTTTGCGTCCCCCAGGAGCCCGGCCTTCAGGAGCGCGTGGATGTGCGCCGAGCTGCGTCGATCATTGGCCGGTAGCTGTCTCAGCACAGCCCGGGCCAGTCGTTCGAGTGTGCCGGTCGCCCGGGGGCCCTGGGGATCCACGAACAGCGTGCGAACCGCGATCCCTTTCCCCGGGTTGGAGAAGTCGTCGGTCGCCTGGACGCGGAAGAAGCCGGGGTCCTTCGGGGCCGCGAGGAGCATCCGGACTCGTCCCTTGTCGATGGCCTGGGTCTTCACGAAGTAGCGCCGGCTGCCCGCAAAGGTCTCCACGTACAGAAAGCCCGAGCGGGACTTCGTCTGGATGTCCACCGCGAGCTCCTGCCCCGGCTTGACGATCAGCCCGCTGGGCTCGATGGCCGCCTGGGCCGTCCGCTGGTCGAAGCGGTAGGTGTTCTTCCGGGTTGGACCGTCTCCGCCGGGGCCGACCGTGCGATACCGCGCGCGCAGGCCGAGATGGAGGCGCCGAGAGAGCACCGTGAAGTCGTACAGGCCCAGGGAGTCTGTCGTGATCTCGCCCCCGAGCTGGATCCCGGGCCCGCCCCGGGCCAGCCGTCCGGACTTGAGCCACAGCACCACGCGGGCCTGCACGGGCTGTCCGTAGCGATCCGTGGCCCGAACGGTGATCCGCTCCGGCAGCTCGCTGGCGACCTTGGACCCGGCGGGAGGGAGCAGCTCGAGGATCACGCCCTCCAGATCCTCGGGCGTGGGCACGAGGTGCTCCCCCTTCTTTGGGGGATCGTTCACCACTGGCGAGCGCGTTTTTCCCGGCGGGACGACGCGCACCGGGATCCGGGTTTCGAAGGACTGGTCAGTCCGATGAGCTACGACGTGGAGCTGGTAGTCGCCGGCCGGGAGGGCTGGAAGAGCAAAATTGGCGTCCCATGCATGCCCCGGGCCGGCATGGCCCTTTTTCAGGGGGAGTGATTTTCGCTTGCCTCCGGTCAGCGTCAGCCGGGCTTTGAAGAACCGCTCGTGCTGCTTTTTTCGCCGGTTCCAGATCGCGATGCGGAGGGCGTTTGGGCGACCGGACTCGAGCTCCATGCGGACCCGGCCCGCCTGGAGCTGCTTGGCCGTGGCGGCTTTGCCACCCTCGGCCGTGCCGAACACCTGGAGGGAGTGGCTCAGGCCCAGCTGTGAGACGGCGATCAGACCCGATCCGAAGCAGACGGCCAGCACCGGGATGGCGCCGAGCACCAACCGGCGGATCCACTTGTTGGGCAGCAGGGCCACCAGCGAGCCCGGGGAGGCCGGAGGCTCCCAGCGGGCGAGCGCCTCGAGGTCCTCTGGGTGGGGCGCCTGGTCGTGGCTGTCTTGGGTCATCAGGGGGTCCTTTTCGCCCCAGAAGGTGGCGGCACGATAGCAGCCGGGGTGTTGGGTGGCAAGGGTTGGGCCGGCCGTCTGATGGGCTGGAAGTCGAGCCCCACCAAAGGGTTCGCTCCCTGTGATCAATGTCATTGCCCTACCTGCGCGCATTGCCTACACTGCCGCGCAACGGAGCTAGATTCATGAAGCTATGTGTAATCGGTACGGGATATGTTGGTCTGGTCGCGGGCGCGGGCTTTGCCGAGTTCGGCAACACGGTGACCTGCTGCGACATCGATGAGGACAAGATCCGGCGCTTGAAGGCCGGGGAGATTCCCATCTACGAGCCGGGGCTCCAGCCCCTCGTGGATCGCAACGTGTCCAATGGCCGCCTGACCTTCACCACGGACATCGAGAGCTCGGTGGGGGATGTGGATCTGGTCCTGATGGCCGTGGGAACCCCCATGGGAGACGACGGTCGCGCCGACCTGTCGGCGCTGTTCGCGGCGGGTCGGACCGTGGCCGGAGCGATCCGCGGCTTCACCGTGATCGTGGACAAGAGCACGGTCCCGGTGGGCACGGCCGACGCGCTCGAAAAGGAGATGCGCGAGCTCACAGACCACGAGTTGACCGTGGCCTCCAACCCGGAGTTTCTCAAGGAAGGCGACGCGGTCAACGACTTCATGAAGCCGGATCGGGTGATCATCGGCACGACCCATCCTCGGGCCATCGAGATGCTCCGGCACCTCTATGCGCCGTTCGTCCGCACCAACGATCGCATCATGACCATGGATCGTCGCTCTGCCGAGCTGACCAAGTACGCGGCGAACGCCTACCTGGCCACGCGGATCTCGTTCATCAACGACATCTCGCTGCTGTGCGAGAAGCTCGGCGCGGACGTGGATCTCGTGCGTCGGGGAATGGGCTCCGACCATCGCATCGGACCCAAGTTCCTGTTCCCTGGGATCGGCTACGGCGGGTCCTGCTTTCCCAAGGATGTCAGCGCGCTCCTGCGCCAAGCCGAGGACGTGGACATGCAGCTCGCCCTGGTGGAGGCCACGGACCGGGTCAATCAGCGGCAGAAGGAGTTGCTCCTTGAAAAGGCCAAGCAGCACTTCGGTGAGCTTTCCGGGCTGACCATGGCGGTGTGGGGCCTCGCGTTCAAGCCGCGCACCGATGACGTGCGGGAAGCGCCGGCCCAGGTGCTGATCCGAGGGCTGCTCGCGGCCGGCGCCAGGGTGCGGGCTTTCGATCCCGAGGCCATGGACACCTTCCGGCAGGTAGTCCCCGACGAAAGCATCGAGTACGTCGAGAACGCCTACGACGCGGTGCAGGGAGCGGACGCGCTCTTTCTGTGCACGGAGTGGATGGAGTTCCGAAGGCCGGATTTCGAGAAGATCAAGGAGCTCATGACAGCGCCGGTCGTGTTCGACGGTCGGAACATCTATGACCCGCAACGTCTGCGAGCGCTCGGCTTCAACTACTACGGGCTGGGGCGACTCTAGGCGCGGCCAGAAGCCAGGAGACGTACCGCTCTATCCCCTCTTCAATTCCCACCTGAGGTTGGTAACCGAGGTCCGCTTCTGCGAGCGCCACGTTTGCACAGGTGATTGGCACGTCACCCGGACGGTCGTCGATGTGCGTCACGTTCGCCGGCTTGCCAACGGCCTGCTCGATGAGCTCAACGAGCCGCTTCAGCGACGTGGTGCGGGTGCCCCCGATATTGTAGATCCGGAACCCGTCCTGGCACTGGTCCACAGCGGCAATGGAGCCGGCGACGATGTCGTCGATGTAGGTGTAGTCACGGGCAGAACTACCGTCGCCGTAAAGTGTGATCTTCTCGCCTGTCTGGACCTTTCGAAAAAACTTGGCAATGGCCATCTCCGGCCTCTGCCGGGGCCCGTATACCGTGAAGTAGCGCAGGCAGGTGATGGGCAGCTTGTGGAGGTGGTGATAGTTGAACGCGATGATCTCCATTGCGCGCTTGGTGGCCGCGTAGGGTGACGCCGGGCGGTCACAGGGATCGGATTCTGAGAACGGCACCTGGCTGCGAACACCATAGACCGAGGAGGAGGAGGCTAGGATGATCCGTTCCACGCCGGCGGCGACGCACGCCTCGAGCAGGACCATGGTGCCGCGAATATTGACGCGCTGGTAGTCCAACGGTCTCTCGAGGGAGGGTTGTACGCCTGCCAAGGCTGCCAGGTGCATTATCGCGTCACAGTGAGGTTTGGAAAGCAGACGTGTTGCGAGCTCGCTGTCGAGGATGTCACCCTCGACAAACGAGAATGCACTGTTCGTCCGAGCGCGGGCAATATTCTGTTCCTTTATGGCGCGGTCGTAGAACGGGTCGAAGTTGTCCAGTCCGACTACTTCGTGCCCTTGGTCGAGGAGTGCCTCAACGACCGATGAGCCGATGAAGCCCGCGGCGCCAGTCACTAGTATTCGCATAGTTGTGAGGTACCGCCTAACCCAGGTGGGATCAAGGGAAAACTCCATGGTTCGGAGGGTTTCTGTTTTTCCGCGGGTTTCCTTTCTCGAATCCACGGGTCTGCGGTACCCTTGGGGGCAATAGACTATGGACTAGCGCCTCGAGGAGCAAACCGATGAACACCGAGATCCGCGTGCGGGGATGGCTGGCGGGGGTATTGTGGGTATCGGCATTGTTGTGCTTGGCCGGTTGTCGGTTCGACGAATCCGGGAGGGCGCCGAGGGATGGGGAGGTCGTCGGGGTGTGTGGGAACGGCGTGGTGGATCCCTCTGAGGAGTGTGACGATGGTGGCACCGTCGGTGGGGACGGCTGCTCGGCAGAGTGTGCGATCGAGCCGGGTTGGCAGTGCAATGGAGAGCCGTCCACCTGTGCCCCCCTGTGTGGTGACGGGATCGTGCTGGAGGGCGAGATTTGCGATGACGGCAACATCGTAAACGGTGACGGCTGTAACGGCCAGTGTGGCGGAGAACCCGGTTGGGCCTGCGAGGGCGAGCCGAGCGTCTGCAATCAGACTTGCGGCGACGGCGCGCTGGACGCCGGTGAGTCGTGCGACGACGGCAACCTGTTCGACGACGACGGCTGCACTTCCTACTGCTGGGTGGAGGAGGGTTGGGACTGCATCGGCCTCCCAGCGATGTGCACGCCTCATTGTGGTGACGGGATCATCGTCGGAAACGAGGAATGCGACGATGGCAACCTCACCTCCAGCGACGGCTGCTCCTTGGCGTGTCTGGTCGAGCCGGGGTGGACGTGCGAAGGCGAGCCCTCGGTGTGCGTGCAGGGCTGCGGGGACGGGGTCATCGGGGCGAACGAGGAGTGTGACGACGGAAACGCCTTCGACGACGACGGCTGCAGCGCGAGCTGCCAGATCGAGACAGGCTATACCTGCACGGGCGCTCCATCGGTGTGCACGACAGAGTGCGGAGACGGGGTGATCGTCGCGGGCGAGGGCTGCGATGATGGCAACCAGGTGGGAGGAGACGGCTG
>JBDRSE010000158.1:0-6770 GCA_043825095.1 bacterium | reverse complement strand
CAGCCAAACCGTGCTGGGCGTGCTCGAGCCCGGACCCGAAGGTGACCGCGATGCGTACGCATCGTACGCATCGGCTTCCAGTGCCCAGCTGGAGGCCTCCTTGGGCCAGGCCCGAGGTCCACCCTCACGGTGAGCTCGAGCCCCGCCGACGCTCGAAGCCCTGCTTGTCGCCATGCTCAACCACCGGCCAGGTGAGCAGCCCGGGGAGCAGGTCGTCCAAAATCAAATGACGAAACGCTCTGGTTGAGGGGGATCACAGACTACACGACCCACCTCGCTCGCTTCGTACCCGCCGCGGTCTCCGATTCTGTGGTTTGTTCTTCTTGGCCATGGTGGGTGTGGGACGATTACGTCACATGGTGTTGCACCGGGTTCACATCATTTCTTGAGAAGGCAAGTGATCACGAGGGAATTCGGTTGGCATTCTGCTTGCACACACTGCCACGGAACGCTGCGCGGGATTTCGATGACGCAGCCGAACGGCGCTGACCCGTGCGCAGCTCGGCGGAGACTTGGCAGGAGGTGATCCGATGTTACGCAAGCATTTCAGGCACGCAGCGTGGCTGACTGCGTTTGGCGTCGCATTGATGATGGTTGTTGGATGGGGCGGATGTCAGACAGACACAGCGGTGGAGTGCGTCAACAACAACCTCCGGCCCTTAACGTACTGTAATGGAAATGGTCTCTGCGAGCCTGCCCGGCCCGAGACCTGGCTCAACTGTCCCGCTGACTGCGGGAGAGACTGTTCGGCGGCGATGCAGCGAGAGCCTCGCGACCTCCTGGTTTCTGCGATGCGCTGGCCTGTGACAACACAGGAAAGTCGCGAGCTCGGCTTGGATCTGGATTACGACGGTTACGTCGACAACAAGGGAGGCCTGATCCTGCAGCTCCTCGACAGCGTGGGCGCGCCGATCCAGGAGCACCTGGATCAGCGGGTCCTGAACGGGGAGGTGGGGATGGTGGTCAGAATCTACGCCGGCTCCTACCAGGACGACGCCACGGTGTTGGCGCGGGTCTTGCCGGTCGTGTCCCTCGACGGGACGCTGCTCTTCGACGGTGCTGACGAGGTGGTGTTGGATCCAAACATGGACGAAGCAGGTTTTGGATGTGGCCGAATCGATGAGGGAAACCTGGAGATCGAGGTCGGGCACGGCCGTCAACCGCTGAGATGCCCCTTTTGTCCCTACAGCTCTGCGCTGTTGACCTTCCACCACGTGCGACTCGTTGGCCCGATACAGATCGATTCCTCGGGCCCGTTGATCATCGGCGGCGCGGTCCTTCCCGAAGACCTCCGGCGGATCCTCTTTCCGGACCTCGTGACGTTTGCGAACGAGATCATCGCCGATGGCGGTTCGGTTGCGGATACGTTGGTCGATTTCATCGATGGCAACTGCGTGGCGCTCGACCGGTTTCCGGTCTGTTCCCTGTTCGAGCCGGGCGAAGGTGAGTGCAACGACAGGCAAATTCCGCCGGTGGTTACTGCCACGGAGGTGCTCTGCAACGCAATTGTGTACAGCGCGACCAGCCCGGATCTGGACACTGACGGTGACGGATTGGCGGACATGATCAGTGTCGGCTGGCAGATTTCCGTGGTTCCGGTGTCCGTGATCGAATGAGCCGACGCTCGGCCTTGTCCCAGCTGCACAAGACCGATCCACCGGGTCCAGTCGGCTGTGGCGTTTCGCGGTACCTCTCCCATCGTCCTTGCTGCCACTCACCGGATCGGGATATGATCCCTCGCGTAACAATAACTGGCGGTGGAGGATGTCATGAAGCGGTTCGTATTCGTATTGTGTACGGGAGCGGCAATCATGGTGGCGCTGGCGGGGTGCGGGTCCAACCCCGGGTCGGCCGGGGCGGTGTGCGGGAACGGGGACCAGGAGCCGGGCGAGGAGTGTGACGGCGCGGATCTGGGCGAGCTCGACTGCGAAGGGCTGGGCCTGGAAGGCGGCACCCTGGCCTGCAGCGACGATTGCACCTTCGACACCAGCCAGTGCACCGGGGTCAACGACTGCGGCAACGGCGTGCGCGAGTATCCCGAGCAGTGCGACGACACCGACCTCGCCGGCCAGAGCTGCGCGGACCTGGGCTTCACGGGCGGCGCGCTGGCCTGCAACCCCGCCTGCACCTTCGACACCTCGGGCTGCGACAACACCACCGTGTGCGGCGACGCCCTGGTGGCCGGCGCCGAGGAGTGCGACGGCGTGAACCTCGACGGCCAGAGCTGCGCCAGCCTGGGGCTCGGGAGCGGCACGCTGAGCTGCAGCGGGAGCTGTCTGTTCGACGTGTCCGGCTGCTCGATCGTCGCCGAGTGCGGGAACGGCACGCGGGAGCACCCCGAGGAGTGCGACGACACCGACCTCGGCGGTGAGACCTGTATCTCCCAGGGCTTTACCACTGGGACTTTGGCTTGCGCCTCGGACTGCACCCTGGACACCTCGGGATGCGCCAACGGCCCGACCTGCGGCGACGACGTCGCCGAGGGCGGCGAGGCCTGCGACGGCTCGGACCTAGACGGAGCGAGCTGCTCCTCCGAGGGGTTCACCGGCGGCGCCCTGGCCTGCGCCTCGGACTGCACCCTGGACACCTCCGGCTGCACGCTCTGCGGCAACGACGTGGTGGAGGGCAGCGAGGTCTGCGACGGCTCGGACCTCGCGTCCGAGGACTGTATCTCCCGGGGCTTCATGGGAGGCCTGCTGGCCTGCGCCACGGACTGTGCGGCCTTCGACACCTCGGCCTGCGTCAACGACACCACGCCGGTGTGCGCGCCGGCGCCCGTGCCGGCGCAGCGGGACGAGGCCGCCGGGCCCCTGGTCCTCAGCTTCACCTGCACCGACGCCGATGGCGACACCCTCAGCGTGCAGGCCACCGACTCCTCGGCGGCGCCCGGGGGCGGGGTGGCGTTCGGCGACAACGGCCCCAACGCCTCGCTGACCGTGAACGTCACCTTGGACCCTGACAACGACGACGCCGGGGCCACCGGCTCGGCGACCTTTGACGTCACGTTCACCGTGGCCGACCCGCAAGCCAACACAGTGACCGTGGTCCAGAGCGTCACCTTCGACAACCCGGCACCCACCTTCGCGCCGGACCCGGTGCCGAACGTCGTGGTGACCGTGGGCCAGGTGGCCGTGGTGGACATCACCTTCACCGACCCAGACGGCGACACCATCGGGTTCACCGAGTCGTCTCCCGCCTACGCCGCCTTCTCCTCGGCCGGGACCGTGGCGACGTTCACCTTTGCGCCTACCTCGGCCGCGGACGACAGCGGCGCGCCCGACGCGGTCAGCGTCACCGCGGACGACGGACAGGGCGGCGTGACCACGGCCGCCTTCACCGTGGAGGTGAACCAGGTGCCCATCGCCGAGGCGGGGACCAACATCACCGCCCCCCCCGGCTCCACCGCGATGCTCGACGGGACGGGATCCAGCGATCCGGACGGGGATCCCCTGACCTACCTGTGGACCCCGGGCGCGGGCGCGCCGGCCCTGGACGACCCCACCTCCCCCACGCCGTCGCTGGTGGGCGGGGCGTGCAACGAGGTCTATACCTACACGCTGGTGGTCAACGACGGCTATGTGGACTCGGCGGCCGACACGGTCTCCGTGACCATGTTCACCGTGGGCCCGTACGTCTCGGAGCAGGACTGCGTGCCCTTTGACGAGTGCGGCGACCTCACCCGCCCCTGGTGCACCATCACCGGCGGCGTTCAGGCCGCCAACGCCAACGCCTTCCCCGCGGTGTACGTGCACCACGGTGAGTACTATCAGGGCACGGCCGCGGCCGTGAGCGAGACGCTGGACATCGATCCCGCCCCGGGCGGCGCGGATCCGGAGATCCTCGGCGGCTACACCGACCTGGCAGCCCTCACCCGCGTAGCCGCGCCGAGCTGCGACACCTCCAGCCCGGGCGCCACGGTGATCTGGACGAACACCGCGGCCGGGGTGCGGTTCCAGGCCGGCACGACCAACCTGTTCGAGCGGTTCTGCGTGCGCTCCCAGGCCGGCAGCTCGATCATGGCGCGCAAGGCGAACCTCACCATCCAGGAATCCTCGCCCCACGTGCGGGGCAACATCGTGGACGCCACCACCGGGCTCGGCACGGTGGGCACCACCGTGGGCATCGAGGTGCTGTGCAACGACGCGACCGCCTCCATCACGCCGGTGATCGAGGCGAACGTCGATGACCCGGCGGCAGGCCTCGTGTTCGGGGGCGACGGCACGAACGAGGCCTTCGGAATCAACGTGAACGCCATCGGCGCAGTGGCGCTGCAGCTGCTGCAAAACGACTTCACCGGCGGACAGAGCGCCCCCATCACCAAAGCCCTGCAATGGGCCGGCCAGGGCTCCCTGGTCGCCAGCCAGAACACTCTCGTGGGTGGTGACGGGGCCACGAACGCCGTCGGGATCTCGGCCCAGGGGATGGGGGGCGCGTTCACCGCGACCCTCACCACGAACACCATCACCGGCGGCACCTCCACCGGAGTCGCGGTCGGCGCCGAGTTCGACAACGCCGCGTCGGTCCTGGTGACCACGTCCAACGAGCTCTACGGCCGGCTCGCCAACACGGGCACCCAGTGCTCCGGCCTCCGGCTGTCCGGCGTGGCAGACGCCGAGGTCACCACCGACAACGTCGTCCAGGGCGGGCTCGCCAACAACCAGGCCATCGGCATCTACGCCGGCCAGAACACCGTGCTCCGGGTGCTCACCGACAACGAGGTGAGCGGCGGGCAGGACGGCGGATCCAACTTCGCGTCCCTGCAGGGGATCTCCGCCTCTCTGTCCACCAGCCTGACCGTGGAGGGGAACCTGGTGATCTCCGGCGCGGCCATCGACCCGGGCACCACCGAGCCCTATCTCGGCGGCCGCGAGGCCATCGGAATCAACGCCGTCTCCGTGCCGGCGGTGACCGTCGAGGACAACGTCGACGTCCTCGGCGGCGCGCCGGTGCTCGGCGTGACCCCCGGCGGCGCGCCGGCCCGCGCCGTCGGCGTCGCCGTGACCGGCGCGACTCAGCTCCTGGTCACGCTCAACGATCGCCTCCAGGGCTGCCTGCCGTACTGTGGCCCAGGCAACGCCACGAACCTGCCGATCCTGCCCTCCACCGGCGCCGGGGTGCTGGTGCAGAACCAGGGCGGCGCAGGGACCAAGGAGATCAGCTCCAACACCCTGATCCTGGGCGGGCCCGTCCTGGGCTCCGGCGCCAACACCGTTTCCACCGGCGTGGACATCCAGGAGCGAGCCAACACCTCCGGGCTGTACGTCTCGGTGGCGAGCAACGCCGAGATCGCGGGCAACCTCGCGCCCGACACCGGCGTGGTGACCCGGCGCCCCCAGAACGCCTGGGGGATCCGCATCTACCACGCGGGCGCCGGCATCGGGACGAACCCGAGGATCGTGGGCGGCCGCGCCGTGGGCGAGGCCATCGGGGTCAACATCCAGCAGACCATGCTCGTGTCCACCTCCGCCTTCATCGACTCCAACGGCGAGATCCTCGGCAACCCGTGGGACGACGTGACGGGCAACCCCAACGGCGCCTTCGGGATCCGGTTCCACGCCAACGGCGGCGGCCTGTCCGACCTCTTCGTGTCCGGGCCCGTGGCCGGCCTGCAGCAGATCGGCGGCGGCTTTGCCGGCGGCCAAGGGCGGGTGACCGGCATCGACGTGGCCCAGCTCGACCAGCTCAGCGTGCAGCGGAACCGGATCTGGGGCGGCTACGCGCCCTGGGCCTTCTTCCAGCGCGGCATGCGGGCCTCGAACGTGGACACCGAGTGCTTCATCAGCCACAACCTGATCGAGGCCTGCGGCGTGGTGGACTCGGCGGGCAACCACCACCCCGGCTGCGACACGCAGCTCGCCTCCCCGGATCACTCCGAGGGGCTGCAGGTCTTCGACGGCCGCGGCATGCCGACCTTCGTGTTCAACAACCTCGTGTTCGGCGGCTTCAGCCAGAACGGCACCACCGGCGTGCGGGTGGACGACTCCTCCGTCGCGACGGCCAACGTGCAGCTCTTCAACAACTACATCAATGCCCAGGGCCAGATCGCCAACGCCTGCCCGGCGGGCAGCCCCGATGCCATCGCCATCGAGCTCCGGCCGAGCGATGGAATCATCGGCGGCGGGGCGGGGCTGCGCATCCACAACAACATCATCGACGCGGGCGGGCGCGCCTGCTTCCGGTACGGCGTCTACGAGATGGGCAACGGCATCGACATCCTGTTCAACCTGACCGTCACCCACAACGTCTGGGTCCAGGCCAACGGGGATCGCGACGTGAACCCGGCGGGCTCTCAGACGTGGGGGTACCGCGAGTCCACGGGCACGACCTACTGCCTGGCGGGCGGAGGGGCCGCCGAGGTCATCCAGCCCACGGGCTGCCTGAACAACCCCAACGCGCCCACCGGCGTCACCCTGTACACCGACAACCGGGAAGGCGACCCCGAGTTCGCGGGCGTCGACGTGCAGATCAGCGAGGCGCCCAGCATCCTGGCCTGGACCGACTTCCACGCCACCGCCTCGGTGCTGCAGGCCAATGGCAGCCTCACCGCGATGACGATCCCGCCCGCTGACGACTACGAGGGCGATCCCCGCAGCGGGGCGGTCTGCGACGTGGGCCACGACGAAACGCCCTAGAGCGGCGATCAGTTTGAGCTCCCGTCGCCGGATCGGGCGGCATACGGCTGTCTGCGGTGTCGTTCCTCAGTCAAATATGGCCCGATATTCTCCATCGTCACTCCTTGCATCCAGCCGCATGGCGCTCCGCCCGGCTCG
>JBDRSE010000157.1:0-9914 GCA_043825095.1 bacterium | reverse complement strand
CATCACGAAGGTGTAGTTCCCACTCGTGAGGGTGAGACCGTAGAACACCACCTCAGCGAGGCCGTCGCCGTCGATGTCCCCCACCGCCGAGGAGGCGATGGCAAAGACCTTGGTGTCGTAGCCGACGCGCAAGGTGAGCTGTCCGCCGGCGCTCTCCTCGTTCAGGGAGGTGTCGTAGCGATGCCACTCCACGAAGCCCTGGCTCGAGTCGGGGTTGAACTGGGAGTGGGTCACGAAGAGCTGGTCGCGGCCGTCGCCGTTGAAGTCGCCGAAGCCGAGCCGGAGAATGGAGAGCTCGTTCGCGTCGCCCAGGGGGTAGCTCTTTTGCTCCTTCACGACGAAGCCGGTGGAGGCGTCGTCCAGCAGGTAGAGCTGGTTGCCGAGGCCGAAGGCGATCTCGTCCTTGCCGTCGCCGTCGATGTCGCCGAGGGTCAGGTTGGCGATGCCGGGGAAGAGCTGGGCCAGGACGTGGGCCGACGGCGCCTCCACGCCGGTGAGCACGGTGGTGACCCTCTGGGAGTAGGCGTCGCCGTCCCGATCGATGACCTTGAGCTTCACCACCTGCTCGGCGGGCACGTGGTAGAGGACCACGATCTCGTCGTAGCCGTCCCCGTCCACGTCGCCGCTGCCCGAGCACAGCGCGAGCTGCGCCCAGGAGCCGTCGTCCTCGCTGAAGAGCTCGGCCCAGTCTGCCTGGGAGTCGTCCAGCAGGCCCTGGGTGGTTCCGTTGTAGTCGAGGCCCGCAAAGTAGAGCTCGGAGAGCGGGGCGATGGTGCGGAAGGCCTTGCTCAACGGGTGATAGTCCTCGGCGAGCTCCTCGCCCGCTGGGTTGGTGCGGTTCCCCAGGTCGGTATTGACGCCCAGCGAGCCGACCCCGCTCGTGCCCTCGTCCACGTCGCCGCCGCAGGCCGCGAGCAAGGGGCTGAGAAACAGTGCCAGCAGGGTGATTGTGATGTTGCGTTTGATAGACATAGCGACCTCCAGCCGTTTTGTTGTGCATGTCGGCTGGAAGCAATGCATCAAGCGGGCCAACCCCGCCCACATCAGCCCCGTTTCTGTAACACTTTAATATTTTTCTCTTTTATACGGTGTCGCCTTGCGGGACAGCCGACGCGGACGCGGCTCGTCACGCCCCCCTGTCGCGCTCGCGGCGTGACTCGTTACGACAGCCTACGAAATCAGGGAGCGCAGCGCGCGAAGCAGCGCCAGCAGGTCGGCCCGAGCTTGCGACACCGCTGCCGCGGCCGTCGCCGCCCGCGCGGGATCGGTACGGAAGGGCTCCAGTCGCTCGACGACGAGCTCTCGGAGGGAGAGCACGAGCCAGGCCGTGATCCCATGCTCCGGGACGCCCGCCGGGGCGGAGAGCTCTTCGAGCCGCGACAGCAGCGCCTCGGGCTCAAGCTGGGCCAGAGTGCCCACAAAGCACCGCGGGCAGCTCGCCGGTTCACAGTCGTCGCAACGCAGGAGTCGACCGATGCGTCGATTCACCGCGGACGCGTTCTTCGCGCCGAGCTGATCCTGCCACGCATCCCGCAGCGCACCGAAACCGCTGTAGTGATGAATCCCCTGGAAGAGCTCCCTCCAGGTGGGGGACTTGGGCAGGCGCCAGGCCACAGCCGGCTCTGCGGGGGGCCGCGGGGACCCGCCCGTCGGGGGCCCGGACCGTTGCTCCGCGGCGCGGGGCTGCCCCTCCGCACCGGTGGGCGACACCTTCAAGGCCTCGGGCTGAATCTCTGACCCGCCCTGGGCAGCGGTCAGGCTGTGGGCCTCGCGCACCACGTCCTCGAGCTCCCAGTGATTCAGCGGCCAGGCGTGCAGCAGCAGCTTGCGGATGGCATTGTCGGCAAAGGTCAGCGCAGGCTCAAGCTCCTCGAGCACGGCCCGGGCGAGCGGCACAACCTCCCACCTCCGGCGGCGCAGGGGCGGCAGCTCGATCACGCCGGCCTCGCCTCCCATCCGAGCGAACAGATCGTGAGGGAATTGACTCGCGTCCCGAAGCACGTCCAGTCGGTTGGTGGCGAACACCACCAGGCCGCGAATCCGATGTCGGCGCGTGGTGTCTCCACGAGGGCGGTAGGTCCATTCCGTCAACAGATCGATCAGGTGCTTCTTGAGGTTGTCGTCCAGGGTGTGCACCTCGTCGATGAGCACCACACCGTCGTCGTGGGTCGCCACCGCGAGAAGCCCCGGCTGATTCGGCACCCGCACCCCGTCGTGAGCGAAGCCCTCCGAGCCCATCAGCGCGACGAGGTCGATCTCCTGCTCCGCGGCCACGGGATGCACCGCCGCAAACCGGTCCGAACCGTGGAGGGACTGATACGCCGCCTTGGCCAGGGTGGTCTTGCCGCAACCCGGCTCCCCGGCGAGGATGAAGGGTTGGGTCGCCTCCCACTGCTCGGACGCCGCCTGCTTGGGCACCGGCATACGCATCTGCGCCCGGCGACGCAGGTGGGTGATCAGCTCGGCCGTCGCGAGGGAGTAGCAGCGGAACCCCAGCATGGCCTCCTGCAGCGCCGTATCCACCGCTGAGATGTGCATCCGGGCATCGGGCAGCTCCAGCGGCACATACCACAGAACCACCGGCCCCACGCCCACCGCCGACCAGGCGGGCACCTCCCGAGCGCCGGAAGGCCCGTCCACAGGGTTCAGCTCGAGCCAGAACCGCTTCGCGCCCCGCGCCTCGGTCTCCGCGACGAGTCGCCCCTCCTCGGTGAGCGTGATCCGCGTGGGTGTCCTGGACACGTCCGCATAGGCCGCCGCCAGAGGAACACAGAGGTCCCACCCGTCGTCCAGCTCCGTGAGGATCGGCGTGTCGGTGACCCCGCGCCGGATCACGAGAGACTGAGCGGGCAGCAGCTCCAACGCCTTGACGTGGTCACCCACGCGCTGAAGCTGGGCGTGGGGCTCACCGGTGGCGGCCGGCTCGGGCCACAGCCACACGAGGGTGTGCCCCGTCCGCCGGTCCTGATCCGCGAGCTCGCCGCGTCCCAGGTCGACGAGGGTTTCGTAGGCTTCGCCCGGTACGGCCGGGGGCAGCTTCTTCCTGCGCAGCATGGTCGAGAATATACACAATGGTGCGCGTTCTGACGCTGTGAATATCGCTTCCGCGCAAATTCGGCTACACTCGAAGCCAAGCCATGCTGAAGACGTCGCCAACCGGCCCTGTGGCCACCCTGTCGCTGCTGCTCGCCCTCGGCTCCGTCGCGTGCCGCCTGACCGTCCCCGGCGCCGGAGGCGACGCCGGTCAGGACGCCGGTCCCGGGGTGGATGCAGCCGTGGTCCGGGACAGCGGCGCGGACGCTGCCGAGCCGTGGGATTCGCACGTCGACGCCGGTCCAGACGCCGGACTCGACGCCGGGCCGGACGCCGGGCCGGACGCCGGGTTCAGCTGCACCCCCAGCGGCCCGCTCGACTGCTCCCCCGGCAGCGGCACCGGCACAGGGAACCAGTGCTGGGATGGAACCAGCTGCTATCTGTCCAACGTTCAGAATGCCATCACCGGCACCATCAACGCGTACCCGCAGTGGTTCGACTACAACAACCCCAACGGCTGCCCCTTCATCCTGGACGTTCCGGCCTTCATGGACGAGGTCGTGAGCCGCCTCACCAACATGGGGCGGTGCGCGATCCGTGACCCCAACGCGCCCAACGAGGAGGTCACGGTCAAGCACGACAACGACTTCTCCGAGAATTTCGACATCGTGGCCTCCACCGGCTGCGCCCGCTACGGCGGCGGCATCTACACCTCCACCTGCGCCCCCGCCTGGTGGTAAATGCGAATGGTGGAGTCTGACCCCCTACGGAATTACGGAGGCGGAAGACGACGGCGGAGACGCTCGAGGAGCGCGCGGGCCCAGCGGAGGTAGCGCGGCGGCCCGTGGGAGAACCGGGCGTCGCCGAGCTCGTAGTAGCGGCCCGGCCGGGTCGGCGCGAGCTCCAGGCTCCGGGTGAGGGCATCCACCGCCCCGGGGAGCTGACCGGCCCGTTCGAGGCGCCGCCCGAGCAGCGCGTACCAGCGGCCCAGGCGCGGAGCGATCCGCGGATCCAATTTCTCGTCGTGGAGCCGGTCGAGCAGCTTCCGCGCACGCGCCAGCCCGGGCAGACCTCCCCGAACCGCGGCAACGAGGCGCGGGCGGGCCTCCTTGAGGAGCCGGTAGGACCGCGCGTACCGGGTCTCCGTGGGAGCCCAGGACAGCCACTGTCGTCGCACCCCTGTCAGTCGGGGTGTGAAAGCCACGGCCACCGGCTGCTCCTGTGGCCTGAGCAACATCCATTCCCCGGGGCGCAGCCACACGCGAAACCGCTCGAACCGAGCTCCGCCTCGGGGAATGGTGATCACCTCTCCGGGGATCGGCTTCGCGCCCTTGGCGCCGCCCAGCCGCAGCCGAAGGGTCATGGTGCCGTCCCGATAGGAGGTGACGCGCCAGTCGAATCCCGACCCGCCCGGCCGCCGGCGCGCCGCGAGCCAGTGACGAAGGAACCCGACCACCTGCGCCTGGTACTCGCCGTCCTGGGCCACCAGCAGCTCGGGTGAGTGTCCGGAGCCTTCGATGAGCCAAAGCTGTTTCGGTCCCGCCGCGCGCAGGAACAGCCGCAGCGACGCCGTGGGCGGCAGCAGCCGATCGTCCTCGCCGTGAATGAAGAACACCGGCACTCCCGGAATGCGCTCGAGTTGCTCGTGCGGCTTGAAGAACCACGGGAAGGCGAGGCCCGCGGCGAGTCGGCTCATGATCCTGGCCCGCCACCGCTTCTTCTTGTTCGGGAGGAGCGCCCGGGCCATCGCCCGCTCCGGCTCGTAGGGCGCCACCGCCACCACCGCTCGGATCCCCGGGCTTTCGGCCGCCACCGCCAGGGCGAGGATCGAGCCCAGGGACACGCCAAACAGCGCGATGCGCTTCGGATCCACCTCGGCGCGCTTCTTGAGCGCCGCGAGGGCCGCCAGCCCGTCCCCCGCCAGGGACCGGAGGTCCGCCCGCCCGCCGGACCGACCGAATCCCTGGTACTCGAACAACAGCACGTTCAAGCCCGCTCGATGCAGGAGCTGGGCATACAGCAGATGGTAGCTCATGTTGCCGGTGTTGCCGCCGAAGAGCAGCACCGCCGCCCGACTCTTTTTACTGGGTAGGAACCACCCGCGGAGCGTCCGGCCCCGCTCGTTGGTGAAGCGCAGCGTCTCGTAGGCGAGGCCCAGGTCGGACGGCAGGGCGACATAGGCTCGGTACGGGTTCAGCACGCGGCTGGAGTAGCGCCGGGACAGGCCGGCCTCGCACCCCGTGAGCGTGCACAGGAGCGCCAGCGCGCCGACCCGTCCTACGAGCCGGGCCGTGCCGGCTCGGCGGCCGCGGTTCGTCGTCGTCATGCCGCCGATGATACAGGGAATGTCGCGCTCGGCAACGCCGTTGATGATACGGTCCGGTTGCGCATTCGATCACCGAGCCCTACAGTGATCGCCGAACCAGGAGCTCCCATGCCGAAACCCAGGTCGATCCCGCCGCTGGCCCTGCTCGCGGCCCTGGCGCTCACCGCCGGTTGCGGGCGCAAGCCCGACGATTCGAAGCGACGCGCGCGATCCTCCCGCGCGCGCCCGGCGCCTCGCCCTCCCCTGCAGCGTCAGCTCCTCAACCTCGAGGCGTTCACCCGGCTCTACGGCTACGTTCGGTACTTCCACCCGAGCGACGAGGCGGCAGCCCTCGACTGGAACGCCTTCGCGATCCACGGCGCCGGGCGCGTCGCCGCGGCCCGCACCCAAGACGAGCTCGCGGCGACCCTCAGGCAGCTCTTTCGCCCCATCGCGCCGTCGCTCCGGATCCTCCGACCCGGAGAGCAGGCGCTGCCGGCAGGCCCGACGGCCACCCCGTCGAAGGGCCGGCTCACGGCCTGGCAGCACCAAGGGGTCTGGCCCGGAAAGTCGTTCCTGTACTCCAGCATCCGCCTGCACCGAGCGAATCCGCGGCTCCTCCAGAGGACCGGCCACGGGTACGTCATCCAGATCCTCGATCCCTCGGCGCACCGGGGCCGCAAGTTTCGGCTCGAAGCCCACGTGCGTACCCAGGGCGTCGACCGCGGCCCCGGAGGCGCGGCCCTGTGGCTCCGCATCAGCGGCGCCAATGCGAGCCTCCGCTTCTTCGACAACATGGCCGGGCGCAAGATTCGCTCGAAGACCTGGCGCAAATACACGATTCGGGGCACCGTGAGCGCCGACGCGGTCGACCTGCGCTTCGGCGCCATGGCCCATGGGGTCGACCGGGTCTGGGTGGACGGGTTCAAGCTCTCCTTTGCCGACGGAAAGCGCGGCTGGGTGAACGCGCCGCTGGCCAACCCTGGATTCGAGACCGGGCCCGAAGGGGGACCACCGGACCGGTGGCTCTATCGTGGAACGAGCTATGAGGCCAAGGTCGTCAGCGCCGGCTGCCACACCGGGAAACGGTGCCTCACGCTGACCTCCGCGCTCCCGACCGGGTCGGCGACGTTCACCGGAGAGCTGTTTCCCCAGGCGCCCAAGCCGGGCGAGGCCATCCGAAAGTCCCTGGCGGGGGACCTGCGCTGCCACGTCCCGCTGACCCTTCCCACCGACGACAAGCACACCTATCCCAGAGCCGATCGCGAGGCGCTCCGCCGACTCGAGCAACAGCTGGCCCTGCTCAGCGGAGCCAAGATCACCGCGCCTCGCCGAGACGTTCGCCTCGCCACGATCATTGTCGCCTGGAACGTGCTCCAGCACTTCTACCCGTACTTCGACGTGATCAAAGTCAACTGGCCGGGGGAGCTGACCGCCGCGCTGAAGGCCGCGCTGAGGCCCCAAACCCCCCACGAGCACCTCACGAGCCTGCGACGACTCCTGGCCAAGCTGCGAGACGGTCACGCGGGCGCGTTTCACCTCCGGCTGCAGGCGAACCGGGCGGGCCCGCGGTTTCGCGCCGCCTGGATCGAGGGCCGGGTGGTCGTCGTGGCCACCTCCGACCCGGCGAGGCTCCGGCGCGGTGACGAGCTGATCTCCGTGAACGGCGTACCGGCGGCCCAGGCCCTGGCGCGCGCCGAGGAGCTCCTGTCGGGCTCCCCCCAGTGGAAGCGTTCCCGCGCCCTGAGCCAGCTCGGGTTCGGCCCCCGGGGCACGAAGCTGCGGCTGACCCTGCGTCGGAACGGCAAGACCGCTGCCGTGCAGGTCGACAGGGACTCCTCCAGTGAGGTCCCCGAGTTCGCCCAAGGCCACCACCGACAGCTCGGCGCCGATGTCCACTACGTAGACCTCACGCAAATGCCCTGGGCAAAGCTCGAGGCCCTGATCCCCACCCTGGCCAAGGCGCGCGGCGTGGTGTTCGACCTACGCGGCTACCCCAACGGCAACCACCTGATCCTCCAGCACCTGCTCCGCAGGGGAAACACCTCCCAGACCTGGATGCAGATCCCCCAGACCCTCTTCCCGGACCGGGAGCGGCGGGTGGGCTGGAAGAAGCTCGGCTGGGCGCTGGAGCCGCGGCAGCCCCGCATCCCCGGACGCGTGGTGTTCCTCGCCGACGCCCGGGCCATCAGCTATGCCGAGTCGCTGCTGGCCTTTGTGCGGCCGTACAAGCTGGGCGAGATCCTCGGTGAACCCACCGCCGGCGCCAACGGCAACGTCAACCCCGTGCAGCTCCCGGGCGGCTTCTCCATCGCCTTCACCGGCATGAGGGTGGTCAAACACGACGGCTCCCAGCTCCACACCATCGGCGTGCTTCCCACGATCCGGGCCGCCCGCACCCTGAAAGGTGTGCGCGAGGGGCGAGACGAGCTGCTGGAAAAAGCCGTGCAGTGGATCCGGAGCCGGAGCCGGAAACCTCAGGGCAGCGGGGGGCCGTAGCGGATCTCCATGCGCGGCGGGTAGTTGCTGAACTCACCGCACATGGGGATGGTGGTCGTGGCTGCGCTGGTGCACAGGATCCCAAAGTTGGTGTCTCCGGCCGCCCAGGCGACGGGGATGGGGTCGCTGCCCCCGGAGAGCTCGGTATAGGCCGGGGTTCCGTTGGGCACGGAAATCGAAGCCCCCGCCGCGCCGACCCGGTCCTGCGGCACGCCGTCGGCGCCGCCGGTGTTCCAGGGCGTCGAATTGGTGGCGTTGTTCCAGGTGCACTGGTTCGGGCTCCAGTCCGCGTTCAGCTGGTAACAATCGACGGTCGTGGCCACCCCGGCGCCGGGCGGGCAGATGCCGATGAAAAGCGTCGCCTCGAGGATCAGCGCGCCCGCAGGCACGCTGCCGCCGAACCGGACCGCAACGCGCTGGTCGTTCCCCCCGTTGACGCCCAGGTCGTAGTCCCCCTGTTGGGTGGTGTTGACGGTGGGATTCCCCTGGTCCAGCAGGCTCATGCCTCCCGTGCCGCCGCTCCCGCCGGTGTAGAGCGTCATCATGGTCTCCACGGTGAAGCGCCAGGTTTCCACTAGAGTGTTGGTGGCGTTGTCGGCAGCGGTGACCTGCACCTCCACGAGGGACCCGTGCATGAAGCCGGAGCTGGGCGTGTGCGTCACGGTGACGTTGCTCCCCGAGCCCGTCAACGTCGTGGCCACCGGACCCATGAAAGCCGGCCCAAACGGCGGCGTGACGCTGAGCACCATCACGATGCTGGTGGTGTCGATGCCGCAGGCGTCGAACAGGTCCACGCTGATCGTGGTGGTCGGCAGGGTGCCCTGGGTCTCCGGCGCCGGGACATGTCCGCTCGCCACCGGGGCGGTGATGTCCGTGGACTCGCAGTTGGAGCAGAGGGACTCGTCGAAGGCGCAGCTCCCCGTGCACCCCAGGAAGCCGCCGTCATAGCCCCGGGTGACACAGGTGGCGCCGCCGAGATCCGCGCCGTCGCACGCCTCGCCGGTTTCCAGCGTGCCGTTGCCGCAGGCGCCGGACGTGCAGGCCGTCTCGTCGAAGGCGCAGTCGGTGCCGCAGGTGAGCGTCCCACCGGTGTAGCCGCGATCGACGCAGCTGTTGCCATCCAGGTCGGTGCCGTCGCACTCCTCGCCCGCGTCCTGCACATCGTTCCCGCAGAGCGTGCAGCCCGTCGTGTCGAGGGCGCAGCTCGTGCCGCAGGCCAGGGTCCCTCCGGCGAAGCCCTCCCCGGCGCACGTGTTGCCGTCCAGGTCCGAGCCGTCGCAGTCCTCACCCGCCTCGGCCTCGCCGTTGCCGCACTCCGGCTGGACCGCGCAGCCGGACGTGTCCACTGCGCAACTCGCCGTGCAGGCGAGGTCTCCGGCTCCCAGCCCGAGGGAGCTGCAGGTGGCGCCCCCGAAGTTGCTCCCGTCGCACTCCTCCGGTGCGGCGATGACGCCGTCCCCACAGTCGGGAGTGCCGTCGCAGCCCGACGTGTCGAAGGCGCAGTCACCGGCGCAGCCGAGGCTCCCGCCGTCGAAGCCCAGATCCGTGCAGCTCGTCCCGGCCAGGTCCGCGCCGTCGCACGCCTCGGGGTACTCGAGCTCCCCATTGCCGCACTCAGCGGTCCCGGTACATTGGGACGCGTCGAAGCGACAGGTGTCCCGGCAGGCCAGCGTCCCGTCGTCGAGCCCGAGGCTGGCGCAGGTCTCCCCGGCCAGGTCCGCGCCGTCGCACTCCTCGCCCGTCTGCTGCTCGTCGTTGCCGCAAACCGGCCCGGCGGTGGAATCGCCGCCGCAGCCGACCGCTGCGAGAAGTCCCAATACTCCTAAAGCTACTGTCAAGCGTCTCATCCGTCCTCCTCCTTTTCATGACTGTGGATGCGCACAGCACTCCAGCCACCATGGTACCGGAAGACTCGCCGCTCGTACAGGCAAGCAGCCAGTCGGGATAGGGGAGGCGACCCGCCCCCGGAATGAGGCAGGTCGCTCCCCCCCCCCACAGATCCGGACATGCGGAATTACACGCATCCGGCTCCTCTGGTCACGCCTTCGCTGAGCGACGCAGGCACGAGTGGACGGTG